>DFWT01000092.1:0-2408 GCA_002381045.1 Rhodoferax sp. UBA4127 | reverse complement strand
ATGCCCAGCGGCACTGGCCTGCCGATTCGTGTGCATGGCGCGTTTGTCAGTGACGAGGAAGTGCACCGGGTGGTCACTTACCTCAAAAGCCAGGGCGCGCCCAATTACATCGAAGGCATTCTGGAAGGCGGCACGGTGGATGGCGAAGACGGCGTTTTGGGTGAAGAGGGCGCCGGTGGCGAGAAAGACCCGCTGTATGACCAGGCGGTAGAGATCGTTCTGAAGAATCGCAAGGCCAGTATTTCGCTGGTGCAACGCCATCTCAAGATTGGCTACAACCGCGCAGCACGCCTGGTGGAAGATATGGAAAACGCTGGCCTGGTCAGCGCCATGAGTACCAGCGGCCAGCGGGAAATTTTGGTTCCGGTGCGCAGCGAATGAATGCCGTTAATTTGAAGCATTGCTTGGGCGCTATTGTCGTTGTAGCTTCTTATTCAACAAGCACTTGGGCTACAGGCCTAAATAGCTTAGAAGTTTTTGTGAAGTCGGTAAAAACTGGCAGTGCCGAATTTACCCAGGTGGTGACTGCGCCTGCCAAGGATGGTCAGGCACCCCGGGTGAAAACCTCGACTGGCCAATTCCAGTTCGCTCGACCCGCACGGTTCAGGTTTGACTACAGCAAACCGTTTCAGCAAAGCATTGTGGCGGATGGACAAACACTTTGGTTGTACGACGTGGATCTGAACCAAGTCACCGCCCGCAAGCAATCGGACGTGTTGGGTAGTACTCCAGCTGCCTTGATTGCTTCAGCCGCCGATGTTCAAGCTCTGAAGGCCGACTTTGCGCTGACCGACGCGCCTGACAAAGACGGCCTGCAGTGGGTGTTGGCCACACCCAAGTCCAAAGACGGGCAACTCCAATCGGTCAAAGTGGGGCTTCGCAGTTCAGGCGAGTCAGCCGCCTTGTCGAGCACGCTTGAAGTTCTGGAGATTCTGGACAGCTTTGGTCAGCGCTCGGTGCTGACTTTTCGGAAGTTTCAGATCAACCCCTCGCTGCCAGCCAGCGCGTTTTCGTTCAAGCCACCCCCTGGCGCAGATGTGATCAAACAGTAATCTGACCTCCCACGGGTGATGCCGGCTGCTTGTCCGGCATTTTGTAACCGCTGCTGTAACAAGCATCAAGTTCAAGCCTGGTGCGGTCGACAACAGGTGCTTCGGCGAGGTTTTTGGCTTTTCGCCGTCCTACCTTGTTTCAACCACCAGGAGAACTGCCATGTCTGTCGCCATTCTGTCGTCTGTGAGCGCGAGTTTTTACCAGTGGGCTGGTGCCATGCCGGTGTCTCCTGCATCGGCTGTATCTGCCACTTCAAGCCGCCCTGCCGCACCGGTAAGGCGGCACGACCATGACGACGATGATCGGCCAAAGATGCGTGAAAACACCTTGGTCAATGCCATGATGGCGGCGTTTCGCGCGCTGGGGATTGGTCAGTCGCCAGCTGCCGCAACGGCGCCTCCAACTGCCACCGGCACGCCGACCAACTTAACACCCCCAGCCACTCAAGCCATCACGCCACCGATTACCCCGCCAAGCACTGCGGCAGCAGCAACACCGACGGCGGCCACGACTGCGACGGCAGCGACGACTGCGAGCAGCGTCACCAATGCCACACAAGCGGCCCCAGACACCCTTGAAAAGGCAGTGAACGAGTTTGCACATGCCCTGTATGCCATGCTGCGTCGTCAAGGTCGCAGCGAACATTCAGAGGGGGAACACGGCCGGGCGCATGGACATCGGCATGAAGACCGACACGGGCGTAGCTATAGCAGCTTTGTCCAGCGGCTTGAGCAACTGGCGCAGTCACTTACGACAGCGCCGCCAGCCGCTTCGGGGGCTCCGCCTGCGCCAGCGGCTCCCAACGCCTCGGCAAGCGCGCCCGCTCAAACCGCTACATTGCCCACAGCATCAACCAACCCTGCGGTGCCAGTTGCCGGCGCTGAGCCTGTGTCGCCTACGCCCAGCCGCGGCGTGACTCGCCTACTGGCCGCGTTCAGCAAGGTCCTGGGGCTTTTGCAGCCCGCCCCGGCCCCCAGTTCGCTACCAAGCAGTACTTCGGCGCCAGCAACATCAGCGGCCAGTACCGCAGACAAGCTCAAGCTGTTCCTGACCACCATGGCGAATTCAATGAACGCTGACGCCAGTGGCACATCACCATCGTCAGTCGGCTCGCGGGTCAACGTCACCGTGTGACGTCCTGATACCCACGGCCTGGGTGCCGTTGCGTCCGTTTTTTGGGTTGGGCCACAATGTTGGCCGATGAGTCCAACGCCCTCCAATCACGCCCCGCTGGCCGAACGACTGCGCCCAAAAACACTGGGTGAGGTGGCAGGCCAGCAGCATCTGCTGGGGGAAGGCATGGCGTTGAGGTTGGCCTTTGATTCCGGTCAACCGCACAGTTGCATTTTCTGGGG
>DFWT01000273.1 GCA_002381045.1 Rhodoferax sp. UBA4127 | reverse complement strand
CCGGTGCCCACAATGTCCACCAGATGGGTTTTATCTGCCACCACCACCTTGGTTGACACCTCGCGCATGACCTGCGCGGCAGCGGTGATTTCACCAATGGTTTCCTTCTTGACGCGCAGGCCGGTGATGAACGCCGCCAGCATCACCGGAGACCATTCACCGGCCATGATCTGACGCATGATGTGCAGCATTTCGTCGTGAAAAATCTCGCGGTGCTCAATGGTGCGCAGCAGCGCTTCTTGCGGGGTGATGGTGATGGTGTGCGTCATAGGTTTCCTACAAGGTCTGATGTGTCGCGATGGCCGCCGTTGACCAGCGGTCTTACGGTGCGGGATTGTCGGTCAGCGCCAGCTTGACGCCAAAGCCCAAGAACATGGCGCCGGCTACTCGGTCCAACCAGTGCATGCCACGCTGCACTGCGGCCACTCGGCGCGACATCCATGCTGCCGCCAAGGCCCAGCCGATGTTCACCCACATGCCATTGAAGTTGAACAACAAACCCAGCAGCAGAAATGCCAGGGGTTTGTTGTCAATAGACGGCGCAATGAATTGGGGCAAAAAGGCCAAAAAAAACAACGCCACCTTGGGGTTCAAGGCATTGGTCCAGAAACCGCGAAGAAACACAATCTTCAAGCTATTTTGACCTCTAGCCCTTTTAAAAATTGAGCTACCAGCTTCTAATTGAATAGCGGAAGTGGCTTTGGACAACAGCAGACGCACACCCACATACATCAGGTAACCAGCGCCCAACCACTTCAACACAGTGAACGCAGTGGTAGATGCCGCCATCAGCGCACTTACGCCCAGCGCCGCTGCAAAAATGTGGACAAAACACCCCGCCGTGATACCCAGTGCCGCCACCACGCCGACCCGCCCGCCACTGCGCAGCGCGTTGGACACCACGTACAGCACGTCTGGCCCCGGCGTCATATTCAGCAACAGGCCCGCAGCAATGAACAGCAGCAGTTGGTCAATGGCCATTTAAGTTTCGTCAGATCTCAGTACACGCCAGTGCCGTTCACCAGCAAAGACGCATCTGATTGGGTGCTAAAAAACTGGCGAATGCAGTGGATGGTGTGGTCAATACCCGCCGCATCCACATCCAGGTGGGTGACAAACCGCAGGCCAATCAAACCGGTGGCCAACACCCCTTGCGACTTCAAATAGTCCAGCAAAGCTGGTCCCCGGCCGCGCACCACATCCGCAAACACGATATTGGTCTGGGCTGAGCGCACATTCAGGCCCGCAATGCCCTCCATGCCTTGGGCCAGACGCAGCGCCAGCGCGTGGTCATGCGCTAAGCGGGCAACATGGTGATCCAGCGCATGCAAGGCGGCGGCAGCCAAAAAGCCCGACTGCCGCATGCCGCCACCCGCCATTTTGCGAACGCGCAGCGCCCGCGCAATCAAGGCCTTGCTGCCACACAGGGCCGAGCCCACCGGCGCACCCAGGCCTTTGCTGAAACACACCGATACGCTGTCAAAGTGACTGGTGATGCGCCGAGCTTGGTTCAGGATGGATTCAACATTGATAGCTGCATGCCCAGTATCTACCTGGGCTACAAGGTCATTTTCTATATGTTTTTGCGCTTCCTGCTTGGCCGTTGCCACTGCCGCATTGAACAAACGCGCACCATCCAGATGCGTGGCCAAGCCGTGCGAGCGTGCCAGATCGGTTGCCTGCAGCAAGTAGTCCATCGGCATGGTATGGCCGTTCCAGGTGTTTTCCAGACACAGCAATCGGGTCCGGGCAAAGTGGCAATCGTCGGGTTTGATGGCAGCGGCAATGTCGGCCAAAGCCATCCGGCCCGACGCATCTTGCGCCAAGGGTTGCGGCTGGATGCTGCCCAACACCGCCGCACCGCCCCCCTCATAGCGGTAGGTATGTGCGGATTGGCCCACGATGTACTCGTCGCCACGCTGGCAATGGGCCAGCAGACCGCACAGGTTGCTCTGTGTGCCGGTAGGCATGAACAGCGCCGCCTCAAACCCCAGCATCGCGGCAATCTTGTCTTGCAGCGCGTTGACGCTGGGGTCATCGCCAAACACATCGTCGCCCACCGGTGCAGCCATCATGGCCTCACGCATGGCAGCGGTGGGTCGGGTCACGGTGTCACTGCGCAAATCGGCAATGAGCGTTGGCACGGTTTGAGTCATATTGGCCTCCAGCCCTTATAAAACCTGCGCAAGCAGCTATCTTTTAAGAATCACCTGGGTTTCAGAAAATTCGCCAGCATGGCGTGCCCATGTTCGGTCAGGATGCTCTCCGGGTGAAACTGCACGCCTTCGATGTCCAGCTGCGTATGCTTCACGCCCATGATCTCGCCGTCATCGGTCCAGGCCGTGGCTTTCAACTCGGCCGGACAAGTGCTGCGCTCAATCGCTAAAGAATGGTAGCGGTTCACCGTGAACTGTTTAGGCAGCCCGGCAAACACGCCCTCCTGGGTGGTGGTGATGACCGAGGTTTTGCCATGCATCAGCTGCTGCGCACGAATGATCTTGCCGCCAAAGGCCGCACCAATCGCCTGGTGCCCCAGGCACACGCCCAGAATCGGCAGTTTGCCCGCAAAATGCTGGATCGCCGCCACCGAAATGCCAGCTTCAGCGGGCGAGCACGGCCCGGGCGACACCACCAGCCGGTCCAATTGACCAGCCGCCAGCTTGGCATCAATTTCAGCCACGGTGATCTCGTCATTGCGAGCCACCGTCACTTCGGCCCCCAACTCGCCCAGGTACTGGACGATGTTGTAGGTGAAGCTGTCGTAGTTGTCGATCATCAGGAGTTTGATTGCGTTTGCCATGGTTCACTCCAGCCCTTCTTCAACCAGTTCCGCCGCCCGCAACAAGGCGCGCGCCTTGGCTTCAGTCTCTTTCCATTCCAGTTCCGGCACTGAATCAGCCACCACACCGGCAGCCGCCTGCACATAAAGCATCTGATCCTTGATGATGCCGGTGCGAATCGCAATGGCCACATCCATATCCCCGGCGTAACTCAGGTAACCGCAGGCGCCGCCGTACAGGCCGCGTTTGGTGGGTTCCAGCTGGTCGATCAACTCCATGGCATGCACCTTTGGCGCACCAGTCAAAGTGCCTGCCGGGAAGGTGGCTTTGAGCACATCCATGCTGGTCATGCCGTCCAAAAGCGTGCCTTCGACGTTGCTCACGATGTGCATCACATGGCTGTAACGCTCCACACAGAACGCGTCGGTCACCTTGACGCTGCCGGTCTTGGCAATGCGACCAATGTCGTTGCGCGCCAGGTCAATCAGCATCACGTGTTCGGCGCGTTCTTTCGGGTCGTTGATCAGTTCCGCTTCTGCGGCCTTGTCCAGCTCAGGGGTGGCGCCACGCGGGCGGGTGCCGGCTAACGGACGTATCGTGACCTTTTGCACCGCCTGGCCATCCGTCATCACTTGCTCTTGTCGCACCAGGATCTCGGGCGAGGCGCCGACCACATGGAAGTCTGCGCCGCCCGCCACTGCACCGCTGAAGTTGTAGTAATACATGTACGGGCTGGGGTTGAGAGAACGTAGCGCCCGGTACAGGCTCAGGGGCGACTGGGTGAAAGGCTTTTTGATGCGCTGACCCACTTGCACCTGCATGAAGTCCCCCCCCGCAATCAGCTCCTTGGCGCGCTCCACCGCGGCAATGTAATTCGCCTTGGCAAAGTCACGCACCGCCGGCTGCGCCGTCCCTGGCAACATGCGCGGCGCATGCACCGGCTGGCTCAAACGGGTTTTTAAGTGTGCTAGTCTTTCAGTAGCGCACTGATAAGCATTTGCCTGGGCTGGGTCCGCATAAACCATCAAATACAGCTTGCCAGACAGGTTGTCGATCACAGCCAGTTCTTCACACTGCAGCAGCAAAATATCGGGCGTACCCAACTCGTCTGGCGGGCAACTGTGCTGCAGTTTTTTCTCGATGTAGCGCACCGCGTCGTAGCCAAAGTACCCTGCCAGGCCACCGCAAAAACGCGGCATCCCGGGCTGCAACGCCACCTTGAAACGCTTTTGGTAGTTGGCAATGAAGTCCAGCGGGTTGGCTTGAGATGTTTCCACCACCACGCCGTCGGTCACCACCTCGGTGCAGGCCTGGTCGCCAAAGCCGCTGCTGCGTAACAGCGTGCGCGCCGGCAACCCAATAAAGCTGTAGCGGCCAAAACGCTCACCCCCCACCACCGATTCCAGCAAAAAGCTGAATGGTGCGCTGTTGGCCAGCTTTAGATACAGGGAAAGCGGAGTTTCCAGGTCGGCAAAAGCCTGCGCCACCACCGGAATGCGGTTGTAGCCCTGGGCTGCAAGTTGTTGAAATTCAGGTTCAGAAATCACTGCAATGTCTTTCATGGGGATGCCCAATCAGCGAACCCGGGCTGTGCAACTGGTGGCCAGTTGGCAAAGTGCGCGAGTGGGTCAACCAAGACCCATCAGATCAGGCTTGCGGCCAGTGGCCGCCATGTTGTGAAACGGGAGACGCTTGAGTCGTCAGAGCTGCGCTGACGTCGCCACACCGCTGCGCCAGGGCCAAGCCCCCCGGTCGCTACAACCTGTGATGTGGATCCGATGAATAAACATGCGGCCAGTGTAGCAAAGCACCGACGACAAAGCCCCGCGTGGGTTGGCCTGCGCCAGCAGCCCAAGACCTGCTTGCCAAGGCAAGCCCATCCCCATGTAAACCCTCTGGCGGACGCAAGCGACACAGCCCACAATGCCGACCTGCTGGATTCATCAACCCTCGCATTTTTAACAACGGAGACACACCCATGAAACTCTTTTCCACCCTGATTGGCGCCTTGCTGGCTGGCGCACTGACTCTGCCCGCCCTGTCCGCCACCCAGGAAATACACGGCGTTCAGGTGCCAGACAGCGCCTCGGTGGCCGGCAGCAACCTGGCACTCAATGGTGCGGGCACACGGGTCAAAATGGTGTTTAAGGTCTATGTAGCCGCGCTGTACTTGGGCACCAAAGCCACCAAAGCCCCGGAAGTCACCGCTCAACCCGGCCCCAAACGCCTGAGCGTGACCATGGTGCGCGATCTGGACGCCGCCGACATGAGCAAGGCATTGATGAGCGGCATAGAAAACAACATGGGCAAAGAAGCCTTGACCACCCTGGCCGCCCCCTTGGCACGTATGACGCAAATCTTTGCCGATCAGAAAAAACTGGTGTCGGGCGACAACTTTTTGATTGACTGGGTACCCGGCAAAGGCACGGTGGTGACCGTCAAAGGCATGGTGCAAGGCGAGCCCTTCAAAGAGCCTGAGTTCTTTAATGCGCTGATGTCGGTGTGGCTGGGCACGTCGCCAGCCGACGACAAACTTAAAGAAGCCCTACTAGGGTCAGGGAAATAGCCCCTTTTTAGGACTATGATTTTCCCCTGCAATATACAACTGTAGGGGTGGTATGAACAAGCTGAAGATTTCGACCAGACTGGCTTTTCTGATTGGGGCCCTCTCCGTGCTGCTGGTCGTGATTGGGGGCCTGGGCCTGTATGGCATGACCAAGAGCGACGATGCGCTTGACAACATGTACCACGGCCCGATGACTCAAATTACCGCAATCGACCAACTCCGTTACCTTAACCTGCGCAACAGGTTATTGGTTGCCAACGCGGTGATTGAGCAAACGCCCGATCGCAGAGACAAGTCAGTCGCTGAGGTGGAAGCCAACCTTCAAGAAGCAAGCAAGCTTTGGTCGAACTACATGGCCACGCCCATGCCGCCAGATGAGGCGCAAATGGCCAAGAAGTACGAAGAACTGCGTAACCAGTACGTTCAAGAAGGTCTGCGGCCCGCTTTAGCTGCCTTGCGCGCCAACGACTACAAAGAAACACAACGACTCACCGTTGAAAAAATCCGGCCCACCTTTGACGCGGCCCGAGACCAATCCAGTGTAATCGTCGAATTCAACCTGACAGAAGCCAAAGACGACTTTGAGACGGACAGCGCCCGCTTTCATACCCTGCGTATTGTGATGATTGCAACGATTGCGGTGGGTGTGACGTTTGCGCTTCTATTTGGCATCTTGATGGCTCGTGGGATTACCGTGCCGCTGCAGCGTGCTGTTGACGTCACAGAAGCTGTGGCTCAAGGTGATTTGGCTCAAACAGTTGACAGTTCTGGCAGTGACGAGATCTCGGCGCTGATGCGCGCCGTGGTACACATGCAAACCAGTCTTGCTGGTGTGGTCAGTCGCGTCCGTCAAGGCTCCGAATCGGTGGCCACCGCCAGTGCGGAGATATCCCAAGGCAACCACGACCTCT
>DFWT01000141.1 GCA_002381045.1 Rhodoferax sp. UBA4127 | reverse complement strand
CCGTGGCTGGTGCCAATGGCAATCGCCAAGGCATCCACACCGGTTTTTTCGACAAAGTCTTTGGCCTGCACCGGGTCGGTCAGCATCTGGTCGTGGCTGAGTTTTCCTTCGGCGCCAATGCCGTCCTCTTCACCGGCATCACCGGTTTCCAGTGACCCCAAGCAACCCAGTTCGCCTTCCACCGACACACCCACGGCATGCGACATTTCACATACCTTGCGGGTCACGTCCACGTTGTACTCGTAGCTCGATGGAGTTTTGCCGTCACTCATCAGCGAGCCGTCCATCATCACACTGGTGAAACCGGAGCGGATAGATTGCTGGCACACCGCGGCGGTGGTGCCATGGTCCTGGTGCATGACCACCGGAATATCAGGGAAGGACTCGACAGCTGCCAGCACCATGTGGCGCAGGTAGGCTTCACCGGCGTATTTGCGGGCGCCCGCGCTGGCTTGCAGGATCACCGGGCTGTCGGTGGCGGCAGCGGCTTCCATGATGGCCTGTATTTGCTCCAGGTTGTTGACGTTGAAGGCAGGCACGCCATAGCCGTTTTCGGCGGCGTGGTCGAGCATTTGACGAAGGGAAACAAAGGCCATGGTGATCTCCTGGTGGTTTTAAGAAAAGAGGGCTCCAGCCCAATCAAAAATGGGCCAACAGCTATAAATTAAAGAGCAGTTGCAAGCTGCCTCCAAGTGGGTGCCCAACGCGCTGGACAGCCACTTGGCTCAAGCGGCCAAACTAGCCTTCGGCGCGCTTCTGCAGAATCTCGAACGCGGGCAGGGTTTTGCCTTCCAGAACTTCCAGGAAAGCGCCACCACCCGTACTGATGTAGCCCACATCTTTTTCAATGCCATATTTGGCAATGGCCGCAAGAGTGTCTCCCCCACCGGCTACGCTGAAAGCATCCGACTGGGCAATCGCCATGGCGATGGTTTTTGTGCCGCCTTCAAACGCGGCGAACTCAAATACACCCACCGGGCCGTTCCACACAATGGTGCCGGCCTTTTTCAGTTGCTCGGCCAACTTGGCGGCAGTCACCGGACCAATGTCCAGAATCAGGTCATCTTCCGCCACCTCAGTGGCTGCCTTGACGGTCGCCACCGCGTCAGCCGAAAAGGTTTTTGCGCAGACCACATCGGTAGGAATCGGTACATCGGCGCCACGGGCTTTCATGGCGGCAATCACAGCGGTCGCCTCACCCACCAAGGTGGGTTCGGCCAGGCTCTTACCGATCTTCAAACCTGCCGCCAGCATGAAGGTGTTGGCTATACCGCCGCCCACGATCAGGTTGTCCACGTTTTTGGCCAGCGCTTGCAAAATGCTGAGCTTGGTGCTGACTTTGCTGCCCGCCACGATAGCCACCAGCGGCCGCTTGGGGTTGGCCAAAGCCTTGTTGATCGCATCAATTTCCGCGGCCAGCAAGGGGCCAGCGCAGGCAATCGGTGCAAACTGGGCGATGCCGTAGGTCGTGCCTTCGGCGCGGTGCGCAGTGCCAAAGGCATCATGCACAAACACGTCGCACAGGGCGGCCATTTTGCGGGCCAGCTCTTCGTTGTTTTTCTTCTCGCCCTTGTTNNTTGTTGACGCGGCAGTTTTCCAGCATCACTAACTGGCCTGGTTTGACGTCCACACCGTTCACCCAATTGGCCACCACCGGGACTTCAAAACCCAGCAATTCACCCAGGCGCTTGGCCACCGGGGCAAGAGAGTCTTCGGGTTTGAATTCGCCCTCTGTGGGGCGACCCAAATGGCTGGTGACCATCACCGCGGCACCCGCGGCCAATGCCATCTGGATGCAGGGCACGCTGGCCCGGATACGGGTGTCTTCGGTGATGTTGCCGGCGTCGTCCTGCGGCACATTCAAATCAGCACGAATAAACACCCGCTTGCCCTTGGCAGCGCCACTGGCAATCACATCGGCAAAACGCAAAACTTTCATCTTTAAACTCCTTAGTACAAATCGGCCAAACGCGCCATTTCAAGGCACTGGTTCAAACATCCCCAAGCATTGTCGTACCAGCTTGTAGCCATAGTCGCATGGCGCGGTCGAAACCATGAATACCCAAATTGTTTGTCATCGTGCCCTACAAAACGTTAAATGAGAAATAGGCCTCCAGCCCTTACGATACAAACGTAAAAAGCTATTGATTCAATAGTGATGAAAAATCTGAAATGACCCGGTCAGGCGCGCAGGCCGCAATCGGTTGGCCCATGTTGTAGCCGTAAGGCAGCAACCACACCGGTAAACCGGCATTGCGTGCGGTGGCGGCGTCAATGCTGGAGTCGCCTACGAACAAGGCGCGGTCTGGGCGAACACCAAATCGGCTCAGACAATTTTCTACGCCCACCGGATTAGGCTTCTTGGCAGGGAAGGTGTCACCGCTGACCACTGCATCAAACATGGGTGTGAGCTGGTGCACATCCAGCACCACCTGGGTGTAGCGGCCTTCCTTGTTGGTAACCACCGCCAGTTTGACACCCTGGGCGCGCAGCGCGGTCAACGTCTCACGCACATGCGGGTACAAGTGACTGCGGGTACCGCAACGCTGCTCGTAAAAATTGTCATACACCGGCAACACAGTGCGCAGCAGATCACCACTGCGCACGCTGTCGGCCGTTGTGCCAGTGCGGTCGGCCAGCGCCTGCACCAGCAGTTCACGGGTGCCGTGGCCAATCCAGTCATTGACCTGCTGCTGCGTCACCTCAGACAAATTGAAGTGGCGCAGCGCGTCGTTCACCGCGTCCATGATCTCCGGCGCGGTCTCCACCAAGGTGCCATCCAGGTCAAAACAAATCAGGTCAAAAGCACGCACAGACATGGCCGGTTAGTGGTTTAGTTACTGGACGGAACCACGGTATCGGGCAGAGGCTGGGCGGCTTTGGTCGCGGCCCGGTGCACGATGGTGCGCACATTGGCCACTACCCGCTCGGCGGTGATGCCAAAGTGGGCATACAGCTTGGGCGCGGGGGCAGATTCGCCAAAGGTNNGCGGCCTCGATGGCTACCGACGGTGTGTTGTACGGGATGACCATCTCTTGGTAGGCTTCGCTCTGGCGGTCAAACAGATTGGTGCAAGGCATGGACACCACGCGGGTCGGAATGCCCTCTTTCGCCAAGGTGGCCTGGGCCTGCATTGCCAATTCCAGTTCGGAACCGGTGGACACGATGGTCGCCAACGCGCCTTCCATATCCGAGAGAATGTAGCCGCCTTTGCGGATCTTGTCGACCTGGCTGATGTCGGTCAGGCGCGGCAGGTTCTGACGTGACAGGCACAGGGCGCTGGGGCCGTCTTTGCGCTCTACCGCGCATGCCCAGGCCACTGCGGTTTCCAGCCCGTCGGCCGGGCGCCACACGTCCAACCCAGGGATGATCCGCATGCTGGGGATGTGCTCCACGCTCTGGTGCGTGGGGCCGTC
>DFWT01000071.1:858-9951 GCA_002381045.1 Rhodoferax sp. UBA4127 | reverse complement strand
TCCTCGGCCTGCTGCGCGGCGAGCTGTCCTACAAGCCGCCCGGCGCGACCCAGTCGGTGCCCGTCCGGCTGCTCGACTTCGACGACCCCAGCCGCAACCGCTTCGTGGTGACCCGCCAGCTCCGCGTGCTCGGGCGCGGCGTGCGCAAGCCCGACCTGGTGATCTTCGTCAACGGCCTGCCGCTGGTCGTGTTCGAGCTGAAGAACCCCTGGGACGCCAACGCCAACGTGGACGACGCCCACAACCAGCTTCAGCACTACAGCGTGCTGTGTCCGCGGCTGTTTGAGTTCAACGCGTTCTGCGTGGCGTCGGACGGCAACGACTCGCTCCACGGAATGTGGACCGCCGGCATGGAATGGTACGCGCCCTGGAAGTCAGTGGACGGCCAGCACGTCGAGGCCGCGAAGACCGGCTCGATGGCGACGCTCGTGAACGGCCTCTTCCCCAAGGACCGGCTGCTCGCGTACATCCGGCACTTCATCCTGTTCGAAGTGGACAAGGCGGGCATCACCAAAAAAGGCGCCAAGTATCACCAGTTCTTCGCCGTGCGCGCGGCGGTGGATCGCACGCTCGCCGCGTTCGAGAGCGAGCATCGCCGCATCGGCGTGGTCTGGCACACCACGGGCTCGGGCAAGAGCTTCACGATGGTGTTCCTGACCAAGGCGCTGGTCATGGTGGAGTCCTTGAAAGAGTGCCGGGTGGTGGTGGTGACTGACCGAATTGACCTGGAAGGACAGCTTTCACGTAACTTTATGTCAGGCGGTGCATTTGGTTCAGCCATTGCCACTCAAAAAGACGGTGAGAAAAGCCGTACCTTGTCTGGCCGTGATCTTGCCAAGCGCATCGGCAGTGGCACGGAGCGTATTTCGTTTACCTTGGTGCACAAGTTCAACACCGCGTCCAAGTTGCCCGAGTGTCGCAATGACTCGCCAAACCTGATTGTGTTGGTGGACGAGGGGCACCGCAGCCATGGTGGCGAGTCGCATGAGCGCATGAAGAAGGCGTTGCCCAATGCGGCCTACATTGCCTTCACCGGTACGCCCTTGCTGAAAGATGAGAAGACCGCCAATAAGTTTGGCCCCATCGTCCACGCTTACACCATGCAACGTGCGGTGGAAGATGAAACCGTAGCCCCATTGTTGTATGAGGAGCGGGTGCCTGAACTGGACATCAATGAAGAAGCAGTCAACCGCTGGTTTGAAAAGATCACCGCCAACTTGAGCGATGCACAGCGCACGGACTTGAAACGGAAGTTCGCGAAGAAGGGCGCTATCTATGGTGCAGCCAACCGCATCGAATTGATTGCATGGGACATTGCCACCCACTTCAGCGAAAACATCAAGAGCCTTGGCACGGGTCTGAAAGGACAGGTTGCCACGGATAGCAAGCTGGATGCAATCCGCTACAAGAAAGCGCTGGATGACACTGGGCTGGTTACCAGTGCAGTGGTCATATCGCCGCCTGACACGCGTGAGGGAAATTCAGACGTAGATGAAGACACCATGCCGGAGGTGCAGAAGTGGTGGAAGCAGAATATGGCCGCTTATGGTGCGGACCCCGAGAACTACGAGAAGCAGATCATTAGCGACTTTGGTGCAGACGGCGCTCCAGACTTGCTGATCGTGGTGGACAAGTTGCTTACTGGATTTGATGAACCGCGCAATGCGGTGCTGTACATCGACAAGCCTCTCAAAGGTCACAACTTGATTCAGGCGGTGGCGCGGGTCAATCGTCTGCATGACGCAAAACGCTACGGCGTGTTGGTTGACTACCGGGGGATTCTGAAGGAGCTGGATACAGCCATCCGTGCCTACCAAGACTTGGAAACCCGCACCCAGGGCGGCTTTGATGTGGCGGACATTGAAGGCCTGTACCAGCAGTTCAGCACGGAGTACAAGCGTTTGCCTGCGTTGCACGACAAGTTGTGGTCATTCTTCAAGGGCGTTGCTAACAAGCTTGATCGAGAACAGTACCGGCAGGTGCTGACCCCAAAGTTCGTGAAGGGGGCTGATGGCGAAGACCATGATGAGCGGCAGAAGTTGCGCGATGACTTCTATGAAGCGTTGACTGCATTTGGCCTTTGCTTACAGACAGCCTTGTCGTCACGCAGCTTCTTTGAAGACAAGAGTTTTTCCGAAAGCCTGATTACCCGGTACAAATCAGACCTGCGATTCTTTACGGAGCTGCGTCAGACGGCCCGGCGCGATGCCATGGAAACGGTGGACTACAGCGCCTACGAGGAACAAATAAACAAGTTGGTCGACAAACAAGTCATCGGCACCGAAGTGCGCGAGCCTGAGGGTGTGTACCTCGTCCATCAACTGGGTAAGGCTGAAGACCCAAAAAGTTGGTCAAAGGAAAAAACCCGTAACGAGACGGACATGATTCGCACGCGCCTGCGCAAAACCATTGAGCAGGAACTGGCAGACGACCCCTATGCACAGAAGGTGTTTGGTGAACTGTTGAAGCAGGCCATCGCCGAGGCCGAAGCCATGTTTGACCACCCAATCAAACAATACGCTTTGTTCCAAGACTTTGAGCAAAAGCTGGCGGCGCGTGAGACTCCTGGTGTGCCTGATTTCTTGGCGGACAAACCGCATGCCAGGGCCTATTTCGGCGCAATGCGTTTGGTCTTGGGTGATGAGGCCTTTGCGGCCATTGGCAAAGAGGTTCACGACACTTTGGTAAAACAGGCAGTTGCCATGGATGCTGTGGTGCGTGATGCCGTGGCAGAAAATTCACTGAACCCACAGAACATTGAGGCAGCCATACGTAAAGGCTTGCTGCCTTTGTTGTTTGGCTCGCTGGGGTTGGACAACGCGAAGTTAGTAGTGGAACAGGTCATCCAGATTACCCGCGTGGGATTGAGCCGGTCATAACAGACACTGTCACATGTTGATGTCCGACCAATTAACCAATCACAGCGTCCAGTACGGTGAGGAGCTTATCCGCTTCGGCCTGCGTCGCCAGCCCTCTCGTACTGTGCAACGGGTGGCAATTCACGTTGAACCTAATGGCAGTGTGTTGGTGGATGCGCCTGAGTCCGCACCCATCGCTACGGTGTTGGCAGCGGTGAAGAAGCGTTCGCGATGGATCAGTCAGCATGTTGGTGCGGCGCGGGAACGATTAACGCATGCACTTCCCCGCGAATATGTGAGTGGAGAGTCGCTGCATTACCTAGGACGGCGCTATCGGTTGAAGGTTGTTATCGAAGCGGGCTCGGACCCGAATGCACGCATGCGTGGAGGCTTTATTGAAGTCATCGTTCCAGAAGGGGCTCCATGCCTGGTGCGTGCTGAACTCGATGCATGGTATCGGTTGCGAGCAAAGGAGGTTTTCATGCTCCGATTGGCTGTATTGGTACCTACCATGCGATGGGTCAAGAAGATTCCCGAAATGCGTCTACTGGTCATGAAGGTGCAGTGGGGCAGTTGCTCACCGGCAGGCCGGTTAACGTTGAACCCGCAACTGGTGAAGGCTCCACGGGAATGCATTGACTACGTGTTGCTGCACGAGCTTTGCCACCTTCAACACCATAATCATGGTCCAAAGTTCTATAAGGCGCTGGACAGTCAAATTCCTGGGTGGCGTGCTATCAAGGAGCGGCTTGATGGAATGGCAGAGCTGCTTCTTAGTGGGTGATGTTGTCAAAGCAAAGTTTTGATATGCAGATGACGCTTCTGCGAATTGATAGCCAGGATACTTGAATCAAACGGAGGATATATGGCGACACAGTCGGTACTAGAAACTACTCAAAAAGCATTGGATCGAATTCAGAAATTTGACTCGGCCACACTCAGTCGGGAAGACGATCTGGGCAAACAAATGAGTTTCGCAGATGCAGTAAATCCAGCAGAACTTTTGATTGGCCTTTACAAGCGTATCCCAATGAATGCGCTGGAAGACTTTTCTGATACACAGCTCAATACTATCAGTGGGCAAGCGCAGGCGGATTACAACGTATTTAGCCAAATTCTTGCATTTAATGCCCAGGCTGGAGATGCTGCAAATGTACGAACCAACATTTTGAATACTCTTAAAACTAGGCGAGATCAACTTTTCGATCAACTTTGGCAATTCGTTGCCTACGGGGTAGCCAGAAATACCGATGCGAGTCTTTTGGAAACACAGGCTCGCGCAACAATTCAATCCATTAAAGATCAGTCCGAAAAATTAACTGAGCAGTTGAGTTCGGCAAAAGTGGATGCGGACAGTGCTTTGGCGGCAATTCGTGCAGTTGCATCTGAGCAAGGTGTCTCTCAACAGGCCAGCTATTTCAAGCAAGAGGTAGAGGACCAGGAAAAATTGGCAGGTAAGTGGCTCGGATACACCTACAAGTTCGCTGCCGCCGTGGGGGCATTTGCTGTCCTTAGCCTCTTTATGCATAAAGTGGAATGGATAAAGCCGGATGGAACGGCAGAAATGTTTCAGCTTATCAGTAGCAAGTTCTTGATTTTTGCTGTGTTGGGATACTTGCTATTGATGGCATCAAGAAATTACACAACCCACAAGCACAACGCCGTGGTTAATCGTCATCGGCAGAATGCGCTACTTACCTATCGTGCGTTAGTTGAGGCCTCTGCAGACAAGGGCACGGAAGACATTGTCTTGGCGCATGCTGCGGCCTGCATATTTTCACCACAGGAAACTGGGTTCTCCCATGGATCAACCGATTCGTCTTCAGGGCCAAAGTCTGTACTTGAACTCCTGACGAAAAGTGCAGCAAAGTCCACTGGACAGTGAGAAATTGTCCACCAGAGTAAACCTTCTCAGTCTGAATGGACTAAAACAATAGGTTATGGGCATTCAGTAGAACACCTGCTGACCGTAACATGTTCATCCTGCCATCTCAGAAAGCACCTCCCGCTCAGTCATCAGCACCGAGGTGTTGAGCGATGCAAGGGCTGAGTATGGGCAGCAAATTGTGGCCGTGATGTCGCAACAATTAGTGCCTGTCTATGGTCAGGGGTTTGGTGCAAAGAGCATGGCGCGAATGATCCAGTTTGCTGAGGTCTTTCTGGTTGCCGAGATTGTCGCCACACTGTCGCGACAATTGAGCTGGAGCCATTTTCGGGATTTGCTGCCGCTCAAACAACCCTTGGAGCAGGAGTACTACGCGGAGATGTGCCGCATTGTGCGTTTGGGCGTGCGCACCCTGCGTGAGCGCATTTGCAGCCAACTCTATTTGAGAACAGCCTTGGCCAAAAAGCCAGAAGCTTTGATTGATGCCGAACTCAAGGCACTGCGCGCCACCGGTCAGATGACACCCGACTTGGTGTTTCGTGACCTCTACATGTTGGACTTTTTGGGCTTGCCGGATGGCTACAGCGAGCGCGATTTGGAGTCTGCCATTTTGCGTGACATGGAGCGCTTTTTGCTGGAGCTTGGGGTGTACTTCATTCCCACCCCGACCAAAGCGGTAGCGAACTCACGCAACAGCTTCAGCGAATCTGATTTCGCTGATGATGCTCAGAAATGACTCGCCCTGTTCGCCCGAGACATGACAAATTCAATCGGCAGGCTGCTGCTTCACTTCATCTAGCAAGACTAGCCCAAGCCAACCAGTACGGGTTGACCCCCGATTCCAAATTGAACGCTGTGGTTGCCAAATATGGTGCGCAATCTGCGCTTGGCTTGACGGACGCCGTGCGGATTGAATGAATTGCTGCCGATTTTGTCAAGCGAAGCGAGACAGATACGCGTGTTGTTTGAATGCGGGTCTCGGGGCAACGCCCTGAGCAGGGGGCCGTTGCCAAGTTTTTTGCGCAGCAAAAGACGTGGGCACAAGGCCCTTACCCTGCACAGTAAGTCTCTGCTACTCCCACAATGCTGGTGAATTGATTTACCTGTCAGCACACCTGTCGTTGCATTTTGGTTTGCCTGTCGATACGGCTGTCGATTCGCCTGTCGTTGCAGGCTCCTGGAAATTGATTCGACTGTCAACACGCCTGTCACACATGTCTCGTCGCATGTCGTGTCGCATGTCGTGGCCGTTCGCGCAGTTAGGGGGGTCCGATGCGAATAAACACACGTGTAAGACCGGGTACTTCCACGCTGCTGGTGAATTGATTCGCCTGTCAGCACGCCTGTCGTTGCATTTTGGTTTGCCTGTCGATTCGCCTGTCGTCGACTGCTTGAAATTGATTCACCTGTCAGTGAACGTGTCGTGTATGGTTTTATCGCCTGTCGAGCAACCTGTCACGTCGGAACTTGCGACCTGTCGGTATGGGGATTATGCAAAGCATCAGCTCCGAAATCGACTCCATTCTTCGAGAAGAAATTGACCAAGCCCGGAAAAATAACCCTGCTCTGATCGTGCGGTCGGCCTTCGAGGTCATTGAAGATTATTTAGGCAAAGGCATGTCGCTGGAACTAATCGCATCTGCACTTCAAAAACACGACATCAAAGTTACCAAAGGGCACCTGGTGCGGCACCTCGGCATCCTGCGTGAAGAACATGGGCTTGCGTCATTAAAAAGAGGCAGAAAGCCAAAATCATCGGACGCGTCAGCACTGACTCCATCAGCATCTTGCATGCAAAGTCAACCGCTTGCACCCGTCAGGATTCCAGGTGCACCGCCCTGCCCTGTCCCTGCTGCTGATATTCAATCCGCTGCCACCGAAACCAAACGACTCGCTTTGAGCCAAACCATGTTTCCAGAAGAAATAACAAAACTCAAGTTCATTGAAGTCAACGACGAACTGCTGGACGTCACCAAGATGAACATCGATGACTATTTGGACGTTTCCAAATCCATGCCTGCCAACGGAAAAATCCCCGATGGCATGTTCGAAATCATTGCCTCAGAAAACAGGATACGTGGCATGTACGAACGCGCATTGCTCCAGTACGACGAAGCCATCGCCAAGTGGAAGTCAAGCCAATAGCTTCTTGCCCAAATTTAAACAACCCAAAGGATAGTCATGATCAAATCGTATTTTGTGGACGGTGACAAAGGCGGTGTGGGCAAAAGCTTCGTCTCCCGTTGCCTGGTAGACAGCTTCATCAACCATGAAGTCTCAGGCATGCCGAAGATTGACAAAATGATTGTCATTGATGCCGATCCCATGAACCCGGATGTGGTGTGTGACAACGGTTACAAAAATGAGGCCGTCAACAACATCCATGTCATTGGACTTCAACGCCCGATCAAATCGGAGGACGACTGGCTGAATCTGGTCAATGAATTGGCTGAGACCCAGATCAATGAAGCGGACGAGATCCGCCTTGTTTTTTCCTTACCATCGGCGGCTGGTCTTTACATCACGGAATCCGTTTTGAGTCTGATGGCCTTGATGAATCCGACACCGATCTGGGTGATGGGCATTGATGCTTCCAGCACGAATCAGCTGGAGGCCCGCGTTGGCAAAAGCCCCATGTTTTACCAAAACGGGGTGGTACTGATCAATCTGAAGCACGGACCCGGAAAGTCCTTTGAGTTCTGGGACAAATCAAGGATCCGAAAAACACTCTTGTCTGGCGAAGACTATGCGTGGTCGGAACTGGAGTTGCCTGCCATGATGCCGCGCGCAGCGGAGTTGATCGGCTCAATGCCTTTGCACACGGTGATCGACAAGGGCAATGTACTTGGGTCCGGTGTGGCCATCGGCACACGCACGGTCGCCCAAACCTACCGCGGCATTGCCGGGCGCAAACTGGCTGCACTGGAAGTCTCAAGATGAGCGATGCTGCCGCAGAACATCAGTCGTTAGGTAACTTCATTTCCGGCGTCGCCGCTCCCCTGCCCGTCCCTGCACCTGCGCGACGACCTGGCACCTTGATTGATGAACTGGCGGCCCGCCTCGCGCCCACTGGCCTGCCATCCGATGTGCAACACATTGTTGACGTGGCGGTGCGTGCCGGCATGGGTGAAAGTGATCCCAACTGGATCTGGCTCTTGCCAGTTTTGCTGCGCCAGGTACCTGCTGCAGCCATGCGCATTGAATTTGAAGCGCTATCAGGCGCCTTGGTCAAAGGGACGCCGGGGCTGACAAAAGGACCCGGTCAAGATGATGACAATCTTGAGTCAATCGTGGCCATGATGACCGCCATGCGTGGGGAGTTGCAAAAGTTTCCGCGCCGCGTCGGTGAAACATTGAAACCGGCCATTGCTGAAGCGGTGGTAGACGCTTTGGAGGCTGCACCCGGCCGGGTCAAAGTCGAGCTGGATGATGCCAAGCTGCTGTCTGCAGCCCGTGAGGCATTCATGTCGCTTTACGTCTTGGTCGCGGTCGGCTTGGGTGCATTTTCAACGGTGGCGGCCTTCATCATCGGCTCCAAATTTGGGTGACGGGGCGCCGTGCTTGAACTCTTGATGATGTGCGCACCCGCCGTCGACCCGGTCACCATGGCCGCTGTGGTCAAGCAGGAGTCCGGCGGCCAGCCTTGGGTGGTCAACAACAACACAACAAGAAAATCAGTGGCCTTTAGGTCAAAGGCTGCGGCCGTGGCCGCAGTGGTGGCGGCTGTAGGCCGGGGTGAAAGTGTTGATATGGGCTTGGCGCAAATCAACAGCAAGAATTTACCCTCGCTGGGACTGAGTGTGGAACACGTGTTTGACCCCTGCACCAACATCGCTGCCGGGGCCAGCATACTGGCTGCGGGATATGGAAGAACCGGTTCGCTCGGCGGCGCCCTGAGCATGTACAACACCGGACGTCCCGATTCAACAATTGGCGCTGCCTACGCCCGAAAGGTGTTTGGGCAGGCGGGCGTGCAGGTGCCAGCGATACCCGGTGGGCAGCTGGCAAAACTGCCAAAACTGCAAGAGGCGTCTTCTTTTGCAGCCAACCCTGCCGCCATGGCGGCCGTGCAGCTGACGGTTAGGCCGTCGCCGTTTGTTGCCGGGCTTTCGCCCGTGAGGATGGCTTTACAGCCCGCAAGTTGGCGTTGAAGCGTTTTTGGGCACTGGCGACAATTTGCTTTTTGAGTTGGGACAAAACGGCCCGACCATTGGCACCCGTGAAGCCGAAGGCTTCGCCCAGGTCACTACCGGCCAAATTGTTCAGTTCATCAATTTGGTCCAGTTCCTGGCAGAACACCTGTTCAAATTGCAGCCGCTTGTCGAGCTGATCGGCCTTTTCATCTGGCGA
>DFWT01000071.1:0-816 GCA_002381045.1 Rhodoferax sp. UBA4127 | reverse complement strand
CAAGGATCTGAAGTGTTTGATATCCATAAATTGCCCCCCTTTAGTTATCGATGAAGTGGTCATCAGGCAGGCAATATTTGCAAGCTATTTGCCTTGATGAGTTTTTCGATCTGTTTGTGCAATACATCTGGAAACTCTGCAAGTTCTGTCAAGTGTTTGAATCCGGCCACCATCGCACTGAGTGCTGCCTGAAGTGCCTTGACGGTGATTTTCCAGGTCCGCGCTTGGCCAAATTTCTGCCAGGTTCGACTGAGCAGGAAAGCTTTTTGAAGTAATTTTTGGCAGGCTTGGTATTTCTTGACCGCTGCGACAAAAGCAGAGTCGCTGTTGCAAACCGTCTTCAAGGTTTGAAGACTTTTCTGGTCATCCGAATGGGCCGTTTGAATGATGTTGTTGGCGACTTCCGATACCTTCATTTTTATCCCTTGAGAATGTGTTGATGTCGGTAAATGTACCGAGTGGCCACAATTTCACAAGCAGAATAAATACCTCTAAGTAAGGCAACTGCCTGGCCAATATTCAGACAACCGACAGCAAGTATTCAGCGGCAATACCCCTCAAATTCAGTCGGTTTTTCGGGTTGGCTAGACGCTAAAAATGGCTGCATCAACTGATTGCGGATGTGCGGTATGCCAACATGAGCACACACCAAAACACGTCGAGCCATGAGTTTCATCGCCGGTCGGACGATGCACTGCGACGCGCCCTCGGGACTTACATCCTGGCAGCCCTGGCTGATGACCGGGTGGTGGAGATCATGCTCAACCCGTCGGGTGATCTCTGGACCGATTCCCACACCGGCGGGATGCAATGCAT
>DFWT01000014.1 GCA_002381045.1 Rhodoferax sp. UBA4127 | reverse complement strand
GGCGACACCAAGACCACCATCACGCATCCGGCCAGCACCTCGCACGGGCGCCTGAGCGAAGCCCAGCGCCAGGCGGCCGGCATCACGCAGGGTCTGATCCGCGTCGCGGTGGGGCTGGAGGATATCGTCGACATCCAGGCCGATCTTGCGCATGGCTTGGCCGGTCGGACCTGATCGCCGAGTACGAAATGAGCCAAGTCCGCACCCGCATCGCCCCCTCGCCCACCGGTTATCTGCACCTGGGCACGGCGCGCACGGCGCTGTATTCCTGGGCCTACGCGCGCCACTTCGGCGGCCAGTTCGTGCTGCGCATCGAGGACACCGACGTGGCCCGCTCGACGCAGGACTCGGTCGACCAGATCCTCGCGGCCATGCACTGGCTCGGGCTGGATTACGACGAGGGTCCGATCTACCAGATGCAGCGTCTGGAGCGCTACCAGCAGGTCGCGCAGCAACTGGTCGAGGCGGGCAAGGCTTACCCGTGCTATTGCCAGCCCGAGGAACTCGAAGCCATGCGGGAAGCCCAGAAGGCTCGCGGAGAGAAAACCCGCTACGACGGGCGCTGGCGTTCGGAGCCCGGCAACGTGCTGGCGCCCATGCCTGCCGGCGTTAAACCGGTCATTCGTTTCCGCAACCCACTTGACGGTGAAGTGGTCTAGAATGACCTGGTCAAGGGGGAGATCCGCATCGGCAACAAGGAGATTGACGACCTGATCATCGTCCGACCCGATGGCGTGCCGACCTACAACTTCGCCGTCGTCGTCGACGACTGGGACATGCAGATCAGTCATGTGTTCCGCGGCGACGAGCACATCAACAACACGCCCTGGCAGATCAATATCTTCAAGGCACTTGGCGCGCCGCTGCCGCAGTTTGGCCATTGCCCGGTGATTCTGGGTGATGATGGGCAAAAGCTGTCCAAGCGCCGCGGTGCCGTTAGCGTGACGGCGTACGAGGAGGGTGGTTATCTGCCCGAAGCCATGCTCAATTACCTGGCGCGTCTGGGTTGGAGTCATGGTGATGAAGAACTGTTCAGCAGCGAACAACTTGTGGCCTGGTTTGATGGCACGCACCTCAATAAGAGCCCCGCGCAGTGGGACCCAGCGAAGTTGTTGTGGGTCAATGCCCAGTACATCAAGCAGGCGGATAACCAACGATTGGCTGCGTTGGTGGCACAACAATTGGTCAAGATTGGCATCTCACTTGACACAACCACCGCGCAAAACCACCTGCCATTGGTGTGCGCCTTGTTCAAAGACCGTTGCGACACCACTGCGGTCTTGGCCGCGTGGGCCGCCAAGTTTTACAGCGACAACATCACCCCTGATGCCACAGAACTGGCGCAACACCTCACCGACGCAGTACGTCCGGCCGTTGCCATGCTGGCCGAAAAGTTCGGCACATGCGCGTGGGACAAAGCCGGCATCTCGGCGGCAATCAAAGAGGTGTTGACAGCTTGTGGCCTGAAGATGCCGCAATTGGCGATGCCAGTGCGGGTCTTGGTGGCAGGCACAGCGCACACGCCGTCGTTAGATGCCTTGCTGGCGCTGTTTGAACGCGAAAAAGTGATCACTAGGCTCACTTCGGGCTGAAAACCACGCTATACTTTAGGGCTTGGAAATTTGCGACGCAGCTTAAGGCGGTGTTGTGGATATNNGCATGGCATGCAAGAGGTCAGCGGTTCGATCCCGCTTACCTCCACCAAAGTTTCCAAGAGTATTGGCAAGTCCAAAAGGTTTTGACCCCATCGTCTAGAGGCCTAGGACATCACCCTTTCACGGTGAGTACCGGGGTTCGAATCCCCGTGGGGTCGCCAAGTTATCGTCAGATAATGCGGCGAAGGTCAGGTTTCAAGTTGCTAACGGCTTGTCAGAAACGGCAAGTGACTTGGGCTCGAAAGAGCTAAACGTTAGCTACCAGGAGTGGTAGTTCAGTTGGTTAGAATACCGGCCTGTCACGCCGGGGGTCGCGGGTTCGAGTCCCGTCCGCTCCGCCAAGAAATGGTTTTGTATCGTCCGATACAGACCTACAAAAGCCCCGAAACCTAGTGTTTACGGGGCTTTTTTGTTTTCTATCGTCCGATATGGGGTATTGCAAGCCGACGTCAAACGGGGGTATTGTTGGGGGTACGGGGGTACGCCAGTGGGGGTATCCTGAAACTCACCCAATTTCGGAGCGTTAAATGCCGCTAACAGACACCGCCATCAAGAAGATCAAACCCAGTGCTACGCCTGTCAAACTGAGCGACGGCAGAGGGTTGTATCTGCTGGTCAACCCGGTAGGTTCAAAGCTCTGGCGGTGGAAGTACCGGGTGCTGGGTAAAGAGAAAGTCTTGGCGTTGGGTGCCTACCCTGATGTTTCACTGGCGCAAGCCCGCGAAGGCATGGAAAAGGCTCGAAAGATGTTGGCCGGTGGCGATGATCCGATGGCCATCCGCAAGGCGGACAAAGTTGCAACGCGGACTGCCGCCGAAAACTCGTTTGAGAGTGTGGCACGCAAATGGTGGTCGCAATGGAAACCAGCGCGCAGCGAGCAACACGCAGGGCAAGTCATGCGGCGCTTTGAAGCCAATGTTTTCCCGCATATTGGCTCCCGACCCGTGTCTGAAATCCAGGCGCCCGAATTGGTGGCGATGCTCAAAGCAATTGAGGCGCGAGGTGTCAACGACTTGGCAAAGCGCGCACTGCAAACTTCAAGTCAGGTGTTTCGCTATGCCATTGCGCATGGGCTGGCCACGCGCAATCCCGCAAGCGACATCAAGCCGGGTGACGTTCTGGCCTCGCGCCAAAAGCACAATCTTGCGCGAATCGATGGTAAAGAGTTGCCCGGGCTGCTGCGCCATATTGATGCTTACCAGGGCGCTGCGATTACACGGCTTGCCATGAAGCTCATGGCGATGACGTTTGTGCGTACGACGGAATTGATCGCTGCCCGATGGGAAGAGTTCGACCTTGACTCCGCAAGGTGGGACATACCAGCCGAACGCATGAAGATGAAAACTCCCCATATCGTGCCGTTGTCGGCGCAAGCGGTGAATTTGCTGAAGACGTTGCATTTGATTACCGGGCATAGCAGCTTGTTATTCCCCGGTGAGCGGGATCACGACAAGTGCATGAGTAACAACACCATTTTGAACGCGCTGGAACGCATGGGCTACAAGGGTCGGATGACTGGCCATGGCTTTCGTGGTGTGGCGTCAACGCTGTTGCATGAAATGGACTTTGACCATACCCATATTGAATTGCAATTGGCGCATCAGGAGCGTGATGAAGTCAGCGCGGCATACAACCACGCGCTGTACCTGAAGCAGAGGGCCAAGATGATGCAAGAGTGGTCGGATTATCTGGATAGGTGCACAACGGGCAACGTTCTGCCATTCAAGTCTTTGGCCGCATGAGTTCAGTTTTGGGGTAAAAAAACAGGGGCTTGATAGCCGACTGCCAAACATCCAGACGGCAGGCACCCCAGTTAGATTAATTAACGCTTTAACGTTCGAGGTGAGGCGTCATGAGCGGTGCCGCTTTTGCGGATCGTGATGAGTTGCTCCTTTGCGCGTGCGAGAACTTCTGGACGAGAGTTCCCTTGAAATGAAATCAGGAAATCCTTCAACTCAGAAGATCTCAGCACCGGCATGGATGTCCGCCCATTGAATTCGAGAACGACGGCGGGATTCGTGAAAACCACTACTCCCTGGATCCAGGGTTTGGCGTTAACCTTCTTCAGTTGTTCGCCAAGTAACCATACCAACTGCTTTGTCTGGGCAATGGGGTTGCGCATTTCCTTCTCGTATTCTCCGCCCTTTCGTCCGACCTTCGCTACCTTCCACTGCGGAGAAGTCTCGTCGCATACTATGGTCCCATTGTTGTTCTTCACCTCGATCACAAAGATGGCCGTTGGACCACAGACAACTATGTCGGCCTCGTTCACGCCCGTACTTGACTTGGCATTCGGAATATCGAGTTGATTGAACAATATGAAAGAATCAGGCAGATCAGTCAGGATCTGCATTGCTTGGTCTTCCCCAACAGCACCTGCCACAAGCACGTCATCAGGTCCCGAGCGCAACAAGAAGAAGATCGCAGCTCCACCGAGAATGATCGGCGGCAGTAGATTTTCTTTGATAAGCAAGAAGGCCAGGACCGCGAGTACGAAAAGCACAATCGCGATCGGACGATTGATAGCCGTAGCCGCATTTGCTTGCTTGTGCAGCTTGTTCGCTACAACGTATTCAGTTTGAGCCATCTATCCTCCCTCCAGTGTCTATATGTGGTCACTTGTGACACCAATAATAATATACACATGCGCAGCAGGCGCCCTATTCCGGACACTGCACGATAAACTGGTCATAAGTTCCTCTGAAGAACGACTTTTAGCCTTGGTATCAGCGTCTTTGTTGAATTTCTCACAGGTACAAAGACTCCGACAAACGCCGAGGTTCATCTCGAACACAAATCTTGGCTTTATGATGGCTTATCCAGAATTAGAGGCCTGTCTCGACTGACCGCATGAGTCGCATTGTCAGTTCACAATTTTTTCATTGCAGACGCTCAGATAACCTTAGAGGCAGCGAAGTCCCGCCTAGTCGCCACAAAATGAGCGCTTTCTGACCGCCGCTGATGCTAGGGATCACCGATGCTTCAGGGCCGAGTCCAACGTAACCCATTACGTTAAAAATGTGACAGCCTTTGTGCCAAATGTCCGTGCCAAAATCTTCACATGGCTGTCTCACTTCCAACCTCCTATCAACAAAGATTTGCCAAGACGGTTGTCATCTCTGACGATGTCACCGCGGGCGAACTTTGGGCACGTCGAGAGGAACTGGAAAACGATGCCGCTGCCTTACTGGGTCACATGCTGTTTGAGCTATCCAGGCTTGACCTAAATCTGGGATTATGTTTGGCGTGGGCGGATGGTGGTGTAAATCTCACCAGCCGGTCAAAGTGGATCGAAGGGCTGAACTTGAAGGCAAGGCTTGATGAACTTCGCGAGCACGTCGATGCCAAATTTCCGACCGGGTCCAAACGACACGGCGCATATGATAGGTGGATTGACCGAGTTGACGCGATCCGTCAGGTCAGAAACAATTTCGTTCATGGTCGATGGGGTGTTGAACCGCACAAAAACAAGGTTGTCAACATTACAGGCTTGCCGACGGGCGAACAGGAATCGGTCGAATACTCTATCGACGAACTTGCAGCAATTAGCGATGATCTGTGCGATTTGCAGCGCGAACTCAATCGGCTAAGACAGAATTGGGAACTTTGAAAATTGATTTTGGCAATGAGCATGACAAATTCATTGGAAGTTGGAACCGGGTTCGCCTCACTTTTTCTGGCTTTTCATGCGCTGGCAAGGCCAGTGGCGGTTCGTGGAGCCGTCAAAGCATGGTTCGATCAGATACACACCCAACGCAATGCAAAACGCGCTGGGAGTGCCAGATTGGGTAATTCCTGATGGAAGTCTGGTTCGCCTTGTTTTGCATGGGTGTTGCCGTATTGCTCAAAAGTGCTTTTGGCGACTCAGCGCCGGGTGAAATGGCTAAAGACTGGCATAAGCGAGCGTATGGCCGGTCCCATATTTACGATGATGATGATGAAAATTTGAGAGCCAGTAGCTCAGATTCAAGTACTTTCGGGTATGGTTTTAATATTGACGGATCGCCAATGATGGGTAGCGTTGACATTCACGGCAATCCTTATGGTTTTACAAAAACAGATGATTCATTTTCTAGTTGGCTCATGGACTCAGGACCAATGGTAAATATCGACGGATCGCCAATGATGGGTGACATTGATATTCACGGAAATCCCTTTGGCGTTACAGACGATCATTCTTTTGGTGGCTTTAGCTCGGATGATTCATTTGGTAGCACAAATAGTTTTGACAGCTTTGGTTCAGATGATTCGTTTGGTAGCTCGTACAGTTCCGGCAGTTCTTTTGATGATTAATTCGGTTTTTTGAACCGGTGGGGAGAAATAAATGGATTTTTTGCTCGGTGGTGCTTTTGGTATTTTTATGTGGCTTGCAATGGTTGCGCTCTTTGCGTGGGTTGCATACATTGTGCTTAAAAAAGCGATATGCGACGGTATCAAGGAGTCAGGTGTGATTGAGTCTTTGCGAGGTGTTGGTGTCAAAGACAAGCCTGCGGCTGACTCCAAATCTCAGGATTCGAGTTGGCGATTCAGTGAGGAATCCAAGAATGCGCCGGACTTGGGTGGTCGAGCAAAACTATAAGCAATCATCTATTGATGAATCCCGTTTAAACGGGATTTAGTTAACACCCACAGGCGGTGCGCTGACTGGCTGACAACAAGGCTTTCTGAGCAGACGTGAAAGAATCCCGTGTGGCTTGCAAAAATGCTGCCAATGTCTCGTTACTCAATGCCGCAAGTTGACTTGCGTTGACCGCGACGACATGGGCCGGCAACAGTCCGGTGACTTGAGTTGCTGTGAGGCCACCAAAGCCCAGGTCGCTCATAAAGGCGATCCCCTTGCCGCTGTTCAGTGCCGCGATGATCATGATTTGCGACTGGCTGAATGTGGGTGTTTGGGCGTAATCGATGGATGCAACCTGGCACTGTGGGTTGCTCATGCTGATGGCGCACTGATAGTTGAAGTTGGCCAAGGCTGCATTACTCAGGTAATGTATGTTGAGTCCCAAATTTTTGATGTTCGAGGTGAAGAACGTCCCGATCTCTGCCGGGGTGATGGCCGCGACTTGAAGAGGGTCGCTGGCCAGTGCAATGAATGTGTTTGGCGACAGGTAGTTGATTTTGCTGATGCCGTTGTCGTATGCGCCCAGGATTCGCACCTTGGCAGGAGCGAGGCTGAGGATCTGGCTTGGCGAGATTCCACCGATCTGTGATGTGGAGTTGGTCGGTGTGGCAATGTAGGTGTACTTCAATGAACTGAGGATGGTGTCACTTAGCTGGCCGAAGTTGCTCCCGATCATGGCGAACTGGCTGGAGTTCAATGCGGCGATTTCCTGTGTGGTGAAGGCAGCAACCTGAGCCGGATCACTCACCAGGCGGGCAAAGGTGTTATCGGCTAGGAACGAGATTTTTGGCACGCCGGTTTCGGCTGAGCCAAGGATCTGCACTCTGGCCGGTGTCAAGGTGGCGATCTGGCTGGGTGTGATGGCCCGAATGTGAGACATCAGGTTGTTGGGTGTGGCGTTGTAGGTTTCTTTCAGGGATGCCAGCACGGTGTCAGTCAGTACCGGGAAGTTGTCACCAATCAAGACGAACTTTTCACTTGGAAGTGTGGCAACTTCAGGCACGAGCAAAGCGGCGACCTGAGCCGTACTGCTGACGAGCTGGGTGAAGGTGGCATTGGTCAATCCTTTGATCTGCGCTACCCCAGCGTTTGCATCGGCTCCAAGAAAACGGATCTGCGCGGGTGACAAAACGGCAATTTGTGTAGGGGTGATGCTCTCGATCTGTGCGGCGTGAGGCATGCACCAAAAGTTGGTGTTGACGACCGTGTTTGTGAGTGCGGCGATGGTGCTGTTGGACAAATACTGGATGTCGGTGCCAAAACTGATCAGTTCATCATCTCTGACAGTCTTGATATCTGTTGGGGTGAGTGTCTGGATTTGAGCTGTGGTAAATACTCGAGGCGGAGCTTCGGTGCATTTGATGTCAATGCCGCCGCCGCCACAGGAGGCAAGCATCAAGGTAATCAGAAAAAGGAAAATTCTGGCGATGGTGTTCACGATGTGCGATCGCTTTCAATTGACGATGGATTGATGAGCCAAAAAAAGAGCTACACCCATCGTCGCCAAGGCCTACCAGCACTTGGATCGATTTAGCGTGAAGAATTGTCAATCGCCAGGCGCCTAACAACTCTTGACCACTCCCTTTTTTTGATAATTCTATATTCGGTTTTTTGCCGTTGCATGAATCACCCCGGGATTTGAGGAGGCTCCAACCTTTGAGAAGATGGAGTCATGAGCAAGAAATCAAATCGTTTTTCCCCGGAAGTTCGCGAACGCGCTGTACGCATGGTGCAAGAGCACCATGTACCCATCGCTGTGGGCTGCCATTGAATCAATTGCACCCAAGATTGGTTGCGTGCCCCAAACGCTGCATGAATGGGTAGCCTTGAATGGGTGTCCTGGTTCAACCACAACGGACTGCTGGAGCCGATTGGGTATATTCCACCGACCGAGGCTGAGGAAAACTACTTTCGGCAAATCGCCGAGAACACCGAAACCTGGTCTCACTTTAACTATACAACCTCCACGAAAACCGGGGCGATTTACAGGGAAACTGGGTGACAGCAAGGGGACGCAATGGGCATATTTAGCCATTTCAACTTAATTTAAATAGGGAGAAGGACAAAATGAGAAAGAAGATAACTCTGATAGGTGTGATTCTTGTTGGTGCAGCAATTCAGGCGAATGCTGGGTTATTTGGATTGGGGGTGCCAGATGGCATGAAAATGGATTGCCTTGAAAAGCATTCAAAAGCATGGTGTATCTGGGATGCTGCTGGTGTTTCACGCGGTACAAAAGATATGAAGCGTGATGAAGCTATGGCGTCTTTCGGAAAAAGCAAAAACTCGGGTAATCTTGAGTTAGGGATGGCTGCACTTTCAACCTTTGACTTCATGCAAACGAAAGCGGATTTGTTTGGAAAAGGTGGAGGTATCGGTATGCTTTTGCTAGGTTCTGTTGTTAAAGGTGGTAGTGCTGCTGTAGTTGGTTCAAATCAGGTATATGGTTGGATGCCTATTGAAATGGCAAAAACACCAGAAGATGCTGGAAAGTTACTAAAAACAATCATCGCTGATGCGACTAAAGAGGCAATGGGTGATCGTCTTGGTGATTATTTCGAGGAACCTGTAGGAGACGGATTTATTACAAAAAAAGGTTGGAAATTAAAGGGTGATTCTTGTAATAATGGCTGCGAAATTTACAACAGATCATACAAAAATAATGGTGTTGAGCGTGTTAGCAAAGCTGAAAAAGGTAAAGCACCTGAATGGATGGGAGGCTATGATGCATGGGTGTTTGGGGATTATGGAAGTCAAAACGTATTTGAATTGCAGGAAAATGGCACTATGATGACACATAAATACGTTTTGAATCTGTCTACACTGTTGCCAAGCTGGGCTTTTGTATCGGTATCGTCTCAGTTTGAATGGGAAGGTAAGATTCACAATTCTGGTATTTCTATTCCATTGGTTGTGAATAATGGTGAAGTAATGATGCCGATCTATCCAGAAATTAAGTTAACTGTGTCAAATAAGGGTCAAGAAAATAAATAGGTTTTGCGGGTCGACCTATAAGATATGTTTGTGAGGAGCATTCGCTTAGGCCGTCACGGACCGGGTTCGGCATTCACTCGGGGTAGTGCTCACGCGACGGTGCGGTATCTACGTCAGAACAGGTTCGAAGGCGCCTATATTCAGTTCGACGACAAGGATCGATGCAAGTCTCGATTAGGCGCTGTTGCCGATGACTTTCATCGATAGATCTGACCGACGTTTTGTCAGTCAGGCTGGTTGTGAACGGCTTGCAAAAGTGAGGACACGTTTCTCGCGAGAAGCCGTTCAAAAGTGGCGCCCTGGTTTGCTTCAGTCGGATGGTACCAAGCTGCAGTGACATACAAATGACCCCATTCGAGGCGATACAAAGTCAATCCAGGCCCTCCCTTTCTTATCCTTGAAAGTTTGATTGACCGAGTTCTAAGTGCGTCTCCCCTACGGGGCCGGGCTCTATGCTGTTGGCACCAGGCCTGTAGTCCTGGCCTTGCGGTCACGATCCCTAACGCGCCCCAGGGGAAAAGCACTGCGTTCTATTCCCCGCCGCATGGCGCCCCTCGGACATCACGCGACAGCATGCTGCTGACGCGTGGATACCGCAGCCCACCTAAAAACTTTCCTGCCAGTCGTTGCACTTGGTGTCACGCCAGTTTCGGGACGGTGTGCCGCCAACTTCTAAGCCCAAAACGCACTCGTCAGCCCGTCACCCCCACCAAGCGCCCGAACAGGTTGTGCCGGGGACTTGGTGGGGGTAAGAAAACGACGGGCCGATGAGTCCGTTTTCTACTGCCGGAATTCAACCCCCTTCCGTCCCCCAGGGGAAACGCCAGAGCCGAGCGAGAGGGTGAAAAGTTCAACCCCTCCGAACTCGACCACAAAGGGGCTCAAAATGTGCATTCGTCAAACCATCACGGACAAGATCATCAGCATCATGGAAACCGGCGGCGCCGTGGGGACCAGCCGCTGGACACCGTCCGCAGGGCAGGGTAGCCGTGCCGACATCCGTCATGGGTTCGACGGTGCAGCATACGTTCCGTCGAAAGATCAGATATTGCTGCCGACGCGTGAAAGATTCACCAGCGCGGCAAACTATTACGCTACTGCCTTACACGAACTGATTCACTGGACAGGCCATGAGTCGCGATTGAATCGCCAATTTGGCAAGCGATTCGGAGACGATGCCTACGCTTTTGAAGAGTTGGTTGCCGAGTTGGGCGCTGCATTTGCTGTAGGGCAATTGGGCATGGTTGACGCCACCATTGAAAATCATGCGGCCTATATTAGCAGCTGGGTACAACCCTCGAGTTGCCGAAGCTAGCTTGGTGGACGGCATGACCTATGACGCAGAGAGCTTGCGTCTGGTGCGTACCTCTCCAGCTGAGGGATTAAGACGCGATCCGAGCTATGTCTACTTTGAACTTGATCCCGCTCCGCCGGAATTGGAGCGCCGGGCAACGACCGATTCCCCAATCGAGTAACTTAAACTTGAAGTTTTAACCGTTCCAAATTCGAGGTTAGCTTGATTCCATTCGACGGTTCACAATTCAGGCAGCGATACGCGATGCATTCTTCGCGGATTTTATGGGTGCCTGCGTTGCTTAGGGGGTATTTTTGGGGGTATTTAGGTTTTATGAATTTAAAAGAGTCAGTATTTATGCGGGTTACGGGCGATGATATGCGGGACGTCCGCGCCAAACATAGCCCTAAGTAATTGATTTACTTAGGGCTTTTTTTGTTGGGTAACTCTATTTTGGGGCACGAAATATGAATGAGCAAAACGGCTACGACATTGAAGACCTGCAAGTGGGCATGACGGCCACGTTCGCCAAGACTATTACCGAGGCGGACATTTTGATGTTCTCTGGCGTCTCGGGCGACACCAATGCGGTGCATGTTAATGAAGAATACGCGCTGACGACACCGTTCAAGGGACGCATTGCCCACGGCATGTTGTCGGCCAGTTTGATTTCGGCGGTGCTGGCCAACCGTTTGCCAGGCCCGGGCACCATTTACCTGGGTCAAACGCTCAAGTTTCTGGCGCCGGTGCGCCCGGGCGACACGGTGCATGCCACAGTGGAAGTGCGCAGCATGGACGTGGCACGCGGCCGGGTGGTGCTGGCCACGACCTGCAATGTCAAAGGTGCTGCGGTGATCGAAGGTGAGGCCGAAGTCAAGATTGGCTCATCGGCCAAACGCGCGGCAAGGTCTGCAACCAAATAGATGCATGGACTTAGGGCGCTGGCGGCGTTCGCCACAACGTCAACAAACCCATTGACAGGGCGGTGCCAAACAGGGTGACCACCCCGCACAGCAGCATCCAGGCGGTGACAGCTTCACCCAGGAACAGGGCGCCATAGAAAATGGCAAACACCGGAATCAAGAAGGTCACCGTCAAGGTGCCGGTCACCCCCACCTTGTCAATCAGCCTGAAAAACAGCACATAGGCCACACCGGTGCAAAACACGCCCACCACCGCGATGCCCATCCAAGCAGTCAGGCTGGGTGACTGGTTTGGCCAAAACCACACCATGGGTGCAGCCAGCCCAATGCTGGCACCGAGTTGGCTGCCGGTGGCGATTGCCATGGATGGCACACCGCCCAGATACCGTTTGGTGAAACTCGCCGAAATACCGTAGCACAGACACGCACCCAGGCAGGCCAGCACGGCCCAGCCGGTGACCGCTCCCGAGGCGTCGGGCTTGAAGCTGGCTTTACCCCAGGCCAGCATGGCCACACCGACAAAACCGATCAACAGGCCCAGCACCTTCATGCCGTGCGGTCGGTCTTTCAGCCACAGCCAGGCCACCAGCGCGCCAAACAGTGGCACGGTGGCGTTTATCAGCGATGACAACCCGGTGGTGATGGATAGCAACGCGTAGGCGTACAGCGCAAACGGAATGCCCGAGTTCAGCATTCCCAGCACAAATATCTTTCTCCAATGCTGCACTAAGGCGGGCCAGTGGCCGCGCGTGACCAAGAGGGGAAGCAAAAACAAGGCGGCAATCGTTACCCGTAGGCCAGCAGTGGGCAGTGCGCCGAACTCCGTGGCGGCCAGGCGGGTGAACAAAAAGGAGGCGCCCCAAATGGCGCCCAGTAACAAAAATTCGGTAAGCCAGGGTCGGGAGGTGGATTTCAAATAGCGCCTTCAAGTTGCAGCAGCGCGGTCTTGCGTGCCAAGCCACCGGCGTAGCCAGTCAATGCGCCATGGGCGCCAATCACGCGGTGGCAGGGCACGATGATACTCAACGGGTTGCGTCCCACCGCACCGCCCACGGCACGCATGGCGGCTGGTTTGCCGATGAGCAGGCTTAAGCTTTTGTAGCTGCAAGTCTGGCCACGCGGGATAACTAGCAAGGCCTGCCACACGCTTTGCTGGAACGTTGTGCCAGTGGTCAAGTCCAGCGGTAGGTCAAAGCCCAGTCGCTGCCCCGCGAAATATTGTGCCAACTGCTCGGCAGCGTTTTGCAGCACTGGGTGCTTCGGTGTGTGGCGGTAGCCTTGCAAATCAGGCAAATGGGCCTGTGCTTCGAACCAGGCCCCCACCAACTTGCCATCGGCGGTAGCCACAAACATGCGGCCCAGCGGGCTGGATATGTGCGTGATTTCGGTGTGGATTGGGAGTTTCATGGTAATTTAGGTCTCTAGCCCTTGTGAATATTGCGGTATCAGCTATTTAGGTAATAGCTAATCAGGTTTCCAATGCGGATTGGCACCGCCAGCCAAACTGGCCCAGGCGCGTACCGCTGCGTAAGCGCGCCAAGGCTGCCATGGATGGGACGCGGCTAACGCGGCTTGTGCTGATCGTGGCTGGCCCATCACACCCAAAGCCTTGTGCAGTGCCACGTCACCCGCAGGGAAGGCGTCTGGCCATCGCAGGGCCCGCATGGCGATGTATTGCGCCGTCCAGTCGCCAATGCCGGGCAAAGCTTGCAGTTGCCGAAGGGTGGTACTGAGGTCTGCGCCGGCTTGCAAGCACAGCTGCCCCTCGGCCACGGCGCTGGCCAGCGCCAGGATGGCGGCTTGCCGGGTCTTCACAATGCCCAAAGTGCCCAGGTCATCACCGCTGGCAGCAGCCAGCGTCGCTGCCCCTGGAAACAGGCGATTCAACCCGGCGACTGGTGTCTCAATCGGGTCGCCAAACCGCGCTACCAGACGATCGGCCAAGGTGCGTGCCGCGGTCACAGTGATTTGCTGGCCTAGTACCGCGCGCACCGCCAGTTCAAACCCGTCCAGTGTGCCCGGTACACGCAGGCCATCGCTGTCGGGGAAGTCAGCAAGCAGGGCATGGTTAATGGCCTGCGGGTCGGCGTCCAGGTCAAGCAGGGCGCGCACCCGCGTGATGACCTCGGGCAGCACCTCGCTCAAACTTTCACTCACCTGCAAAGCCACCTGGCATCTGGCTTCGTCGAATCTGGCTTGGACCCAACCGGTGATGAGCGCCGCGCCGTGTCGAAGGGCCATGGTTTTCGCCAGGCTGCCATGCTCTGGGGTGATGACCTCCAGTCCGCAGATTTGGCGCTGTGCCAAGAATCGCAACATGGCCTGCGCGTCATACGGTGGTCGATAGGCCAGCCGCAGCTGAATGCCGCCACCTTTGGCGGTCACCGAGTCAGGCCTGGCCGATCGGCGCAGCTGCGTCGGGTTGAGGCCGTAGTGTTGGTCAAAGGCGGCGTTAAAGGCACGCACACTGGTAAAGCCGCTCATTTCGGCCACGCGGTTGATGGGCAGCAGCGTGTCAGTCAGCAGTTGCTTGGCATTCAACAGGCGCCGGGTTTGCAAATATTGCAGCGGCGAAACCCCAAATTGGGCCTCAAAGATGCGCCGCAAATGCCGGTCGCTGATGCCCAGCTGGTCGGCCACCCTGCGGATCGTCAGGGGTTGGGCATCGCTTGCAGGTGGCGCGTCCATGCGTGCGGCCGCTTGCAACGCCAGAATGCTGGAGGCATCCTGCATGGACCAGGCGGGAGCGACCGCTGCACCGGGCAAAAACTGGCGCGGTGCAAGCTCAGGGCGGCAGCGCAGGCAGGGGCGAAAACCGGCCTGCTCGGCTTGTGCCGCCAGTTGGAAAAACCGGCAGTTCTCCCGCTTGGGCGTACGCACTCGACAGACTGGGCGGCAGTAGATGCCGGTTGAAGAGACCCCCGTAAAAAAGCAGCCGTCAAACCGTGCATCGCGTGCTTTGAGAGCGAGGTAGCATGCATCTGAATCGGTGGCGAGAGCGTGGCTGTCCATGCGCTTGATGATACGTGTCTGGCCGTCGCAATGTGACCTGTCCTTGGCTGTTTTCGGACATGTCCGTGGCAGGGGCGGCACCCTACAATTCGGCCAAAATTACCTTACATCAACGCCCAGGGAACGCGCTCATGAAACTCACTGCCTCCATTTTCAAAGCCTACGACATCCGTGGCGTGGTGCCCTCCACGATCGACACAGGCGTGGCTGAAGCCTTGGGCCGCGCCTTTGGCACGGTGGCCATGCGAGAAGGGCAAACCAAGGTGGCGGTGGGGCGTGATGGCCGCTTGAGCGGGCCCGACTTGAGTGCCGCACTGATGCGCGGCCTGGCCGCCGCCGGTGTGGAAGTGATAGACATCGGCATGGCCACCACGCCCATGCTGTACTTTGCNNGGCAGCCACAACCCCAAGGACTACAACGGCTTTAAGATGGTGATGGCCGGGCGGGCCATTTACGGGGATGAGATCCAGAACCTGCAAGGCATGATGGCGGCTGACAGCTGGGAACTGCGCGCAGGCGGCGGCATTCGTCAGGTGGACGTTCTACCGGCCTACCAGGCGCGCATCGTCAGCGGGATCAAACTGTCACGCCCGATGAAAATCGTAGTGGACTGTGGCAACGGCATTGCTGGCGCATCCGCCCCGGCGATTCTGCGCGCCATTGGTTGTCAGGTCACCGAGTTGTTCAGTGAGGTGGACGGCAACTTTCCTAACCACCACCCCGATCCGAGCAAGCCCGAGAACCTGCGTGATGTGATGGCTGCGCTCAAGGCAGGTGATGCAGAACTGGGTCTGGCGTTTGACGGCGACGGTGACCGCTTGGGCATCGTCACCAAAGAGGGCAACACCATTTACCCGGATAGGCAAATGATGCTATTTGCGCGAGACGTGCTCAAGCGCAGCCCAGGTGGCACGATTGTTTTTGATGTGAAGTGTTCACAACGCCTGGCACCAGCCATTGAGGTGGCCGGGGGTGTGCCGATGATGTTCAAAACCGGCCACTCACTGATCAAGGCCAAGATGAAAGAAATTGACTCGCCGCTGGGCGGTGAGATGAGTGGCCACATCTTCTTCAAAGAGCGTTGGTACGGCTTTGACGACGGTACCTATGCCGGTTGCAGATTGTTAGAGATTTTGAGCCAGTCAGCGGATGCCAACGCCGTGTTGAACGCCTTGCCCACCAGCTTTTCTACTCCCGAGCTCAACGTGAAGTGTGCAGAAGGCCAGGCGCACCAGTTGGTGGAACAACTGGTTGCTGGCTTCAAGATGCCAGCACCGGCCAAGCTGACCACCATTGACGGTTTGCGGGTGGATTGGCCGGATGGTTTTGGGCTGATTCGGGCCTCCAACACCACGCCAGTGCTGGTGCTGCGTTTTGAGGGCCACACCCCGGAAGCCTTGAGCCGGATTCAGGCCGACATGATGGCGCTGTTGCACCGCGTGTTGCCCGGTGCGAAAACTGACGAGGCCGCGCATTGAAGATTCTGATCGTCAAGCTGTCTTCGCTTGGCGACGTGGTTCATGCCATGCCCGCAGTGCGGGACATGGCCCGGGCGTTTCCAAATGCACAAATTGACTGGGTGGTTGAGCGTGGTTTTGTCCCGCTGGTGCGGCGTTGCAAAGGTGTGCGCAGGGTGATCGCCAGCGACCTGCGCGGCTGGCGCAAAGCCCTATTTAACGCAGACACGCGCCAAGCCTGGGGCCGCTTCAAAGCGGACTTGCAAACCGACGCTTATGACGCGGTGATTGACTTGCAAGGCTTGAGCAAATCTGGCTTGGTGGCTTGGTTGGCCAAACTAACCGACGGCGGCAAACGTTATGGTTTGGCCAACCAGACCGAGGGCTCTGGCTTTGAAGCGCCCGCGCGCTGGGTGGCTGATGAAGCGATTGCGTTGCCCACACATATTCACGCGGTGGCAAGATCGCGCGCACTGTGTGCTAAAGCCCTGGGATACACCCTCCCAGTTGAATTGAATTATGGGCTTCTAGCCCAGGTAGATAAAGCGCCACCAGCTATTAAAGACGCAGCATTCAAAGCGGGTTTGCTGGGCATCGTGGCACTGGTGCATGGCACGTCGCGGGCCGACAAGCAGTGGCCCATTGGCCATTGGCAGCAGCTCATCCATCAACTCAACGCCGCCGGTTATGGCGTGGCCTTGCCGCATGGCAGCGCCCAGGAGGAAGCTGCGGCACTGGCCATCGTACAGGGCATGAGGCATGCCCAGGTGTGGCCGCGCCTGCCACTGGACGCGCTGACCGATGCGCTGGCCACCTGCACCGGGGTGATTGGCGTGGACAGTGGCCTGAGCCACATGGCCGTGGCGCTGGACTTGCCGCATGTGCAAATCTACAACTTTGACACCGCCTGGCGCACCGGGCCCGAGGCCGCGCAGCCCGCCGCCCTGGGTGCACCGCCCACGCGCCAGGTCAGCGTGTATGAGCAACCAACACCGTCGGTGGACAGCGTCTGGCAGGCCTGGCAAACCGTTTTGTCGGTCGGGCAAATGCCCAGACCTAAGTCGCGTTTTGGGCCTTCGGGCTTTGCCGCTCTGTGATACGTGGTTTGTACTCTGTGGTGATGTGGCTGGCGCAGCCTTTGCTGCGCCGCAAGCTGCGCCGCCGCAGCCAGCAAGAGCCCGGTTATGGCCAAGCGGTGGAGGAGCGATTTGGCCATTACGGCATCGCCGTGCCGTCCCATGCAGGTCCTACTGTCTGGATTCACGCGGTGTCCTTGGGTGAAACCCGCGCCGCAGCCGTTTTGCTGGCGGCCCTACGAAGCAGCCAACCTGGCATGCGTCTGTTGTTAACCCATGGCACGGCCACCGGCAAGGCCGAGGGACTCAAACTGCTGCAGCCGGGCGATTTGCATGCCTGGCAGCCGTGGGATACGCCGGGCGCCGTGGCCAGGTTCTTGGCGCATTTCAAGCCTGATTTGGGCGTGCTGATGGAAACCGAGGTCTGGCCGAATTTGGTGGCAGGTTGCCAGATGGCCGGGATCAAACTCGCCCTGGTCAACGCCCGCCTGAGTGACAAGTCATTGCGTCAGTCACAACGCTTGGCCTGGCTGGCCAGACCCGCCTTCGCAGCACTGACGTCTGTGTGGGCGCAGACCGCGCAGGATGCCAAACGGCTGCAGCAACTGGGCGCACCGGTAAGTGGTGTATCCGGCAACCTGAAGTTTGATGCGGCACCAGACACCACGCAGCTTGCCATGGGCCGCGCATGGCGTGCCCGCGTGGCCAAGCCAGTGCTGATGTTCGCCAGCTCGCGTGAGGGCGAGGAATTGCAGTTGCTTGAAAGGCTTAAAGAAAGTAGGCCTCTAGCCCAAGTAGATAAAACGCTAGATGGTACAAATTCAATAGCAAACGAGGTGCAGTGGCTGATTGTTCCGCGGCATCCACAGCGCTTTGACGCAGTGGCGCAGCTGATTGAATCACACGGCTTTGCGGTGCAGCGCCGAAGTGCCTGGCCAGGCACTGGTCCGGCGTTGTTACCAGAGGCAGGCACGCCTGCCACGGGTATTGATGCTGCACTTGCCAGTTCGGCAACCCGCAAGCAAGTCATCTGGCTGGGCGACTCGCTGGGTGAGATGGCCATGTATTTCGGTCTGGCCGATGTCGCCTTGTTGGGCGGCAGCTTCGAGCCACTGGGTGGCCAAAACCTGATTGAAGCCGCCGCCTGTGGCTGCCCGGTGGTCATGGGGTCGCATACCTTTAACTTTGCCGAGGCGGCCGAGCAGGCCTTGGCTGCAGGCGCTGCCTTGCGGGTGGCCGACATGGCTGAGGCGGTGGCGGTTGCCAGTCGCCTTGCCGCTGACCCCAACGGGCTTCGCTTGGCAAAGTTTTCAGCCGGCGACTTCGCGCTGGCGCATCGCGGCGCCGCAAAGCAATTGGTCCAGGCATTGGGTCAACTTCTGGCTGACTCAGCCCGCTCCAACAGCTGATTTGTTGGCGGCCAATTCGGCCTAAGCGTCGGGGCAATCCTTGGCCGATCCGCGCCTTGGATACAAAAAAATCTGCCGCACAGAAAAATTATTCATCCTTGACTTTGGCTAAGTCATTGATTTCAAAGAAATTTCCATTTTGTCCGCCGATTTGTGTACAAAAAAACTGTACTTCAGCAAATCCGTTTGCTTTGAAAAATTGCCAATAAATTATGTAAGTTGTTGATTTTTATAAGAAAAAAATTCATTTTGAGGGTTGGCACGCTGTATGCAATGTGTATTGCAATCAAAGAAGAAGCAGGTCCCCAAAATGAACAACAAAGCAAACATTCTGGTCATCGACGATGAAGAGGTGGTTCGTCTCAGCTACTTCAGGTCCTTGTCTGGTGAGCATTGCAAAGTCGAATTGGCTGAAAGTGGCAAGGATGCGCTTCAAGCCCTGTCGCAACACGCATTTGATGTCGTTCTGCTTGACTTGAGAATGCCCGAGATGGATGGCTTGGTGGTTCTGAAACACATCAAGCAACAGTGGCCAGACAGCGAGGTGATTGTGATCACCGGCTACCCGGCCATTGACACCGCCAAACAGGCGGTGGCTCTAGGCGCCTACGGCTACCTCGCCAAACCGGTTGGTCCAGATGAAGTAATCAATGCCGCCAACGACGCGATGACCCACAAGCGCTGGACCCTGCGCAGCGAGCCGGTGCAACTTTGTACCGGCACCCATTAGGTCCAAGAAGCAAGTGAATTCGAGATTTAAGTTTTTTTATCAGTTTGTTAAAGGAGAAATATCATGAGCGCACTACGTAAAGTCCTGGTTGTCGATGACGATCCGGTTGTTGGAAAGAGCTTTAATCGCGTCTTGACAGACGACAAGGGTTACATCGTTGTCACCGCCAAGAACGCCCATGAAGCGTTGAAACGCATCCGCGAAGACAACTATGACGTCGTCTTCACCGACATCAAAATGCCTGGCATGGATGGCGTAGAACTGGCCGAGCGGGTCAAATCTCGTCAGCCCTGGATTCCTGTGGTGATCGTTACCGGGTACGGCACAGTAGACAACGAAGACCGCGCCAAAGCGGCTGGCGTTTCTGCCTTCCTGCGCAAGCCACTGTCACCAGAGATGATCGAAGAAAGCGCGCACGACGCACTGCTTCAACCCGTTGCTGCGCCTGTGTCGCATGGGTTCGTGGCTGATACCACCGAACAAAGCGCAGTGGTCCCACCGTTGGCCACCCGCAGCAACACGAAGAGCTTCGCGCTGGCGATGGTGTCGCCCTTCATCGGCTTGGCGTTTGCTGTTTTGATGCCACTGGTGGGCTTGGCCACTCTGGCTTGGGTAGCCTTAAGTGCGATGGCGGCCAATCCGCTGGTCAGAAAAGGGGCAGTGCATTTGAAAAACATTGCCTTGTTCCTCGCTGCGCCCTTCATCGGCTTGGCCTACGCTTTGTCGCTGCCAATGGTCGGCGTGGGCATGCTGGCTTGGATCGGCTGGCAAGCCTTTGCCGCCAGCCCCAAATACAGCAAGACCGCTGGCACACTGAAACAAGCCGGACTATTTGTCGCATCACCGTTCATTGGCCTGGCCTTCGCAGTGCTGTTGCCTGTGGTTGGAACCGCCATGCTGGCCTGGGTTGGTGTTCGTGGTCTCATGGAACCAACTGAAGCTCAATAACTTGATGTACTGATGTCGCTCAATAAATCGCTGCCACCCAAGGTATAGGATCCTTGGGTGGCATTTTTCTTGGCAACAAGGGGTAATTCAATGTTCATCAACTTTGACAGGGTCGCATCCAGCTGGCCCAAGTTGACAAATGGTCTGATCATTTCAGCCCTGTTTTTTTTGGGACTGGTGCCTTTGGTTGCACCGGNNTACCTGGCCTCCATGCACTTTGACACCTCATGCGAGGACTGCCATGACGACTTGGACGCCAAAACTCATGGCAAAACACCTGGTGTCGTGAAGAGCAAGCGTGAATTCACGCTCTCGATGCAAAACGTTTGCGTGGCCTGCCACAAAAAGAATGTCACGCAATTCAAGGACAGCGTGCACGCCTTGATGCTGAAAGACGGCAATGCCAAGGCACCTACATGTGCCGATTGCCATAACCCGCATACGGTTCAGTCCACAAAACTCGTCAGAGCGGTTGCAGATACCCCCTGCGCCAAGTGCCACGAGGGCATTTTCAAGGCCTACTCCAAAGACGTTCACGGGCTTGAACGGGTAGCCAAGGGCAAGTCGGCACCGCTTTGCGCCGATTGCCATCAGTCCCACGCGGTGACTGCGGCGTCACTCGGCGACGGTGTCAAGGACGCTTGCCTGAACTGCCACAAAGATGCGGTGGCAAAGCATCAGGATTGGTTGCCCAATACCGGTCGGCACTTCGACGCTATTTCCTGCCCCGCTTGTCATGCGCCAGACGCGCAACGCCGCGTGAATCTCAGGATGTATGACGCCGCAGGAAAAGTGCAACGGGCTGAGAAAACCGGTGTGCCCCAATTTGAACAACTGACGCATGCCGCAGGTACACAGGAGGTGGGCCTCAGTGAACGCGCGCTGTGGAGTTTGCTCAAAGATTTCAACTCCGGCAATGTCAACGACAAAACCATACTGCGTGGTCGGCTCGAAGTGAGTTCTGGTGTCGAGGCACATCAGATCAGCGAAAAGTCGCGCGCCATAAAGGACTGCGCTTTCTGCCACCAGGCAGGTGCCACGCCTTTTCAAAGCGTCTCGGTCACCGTTGCTGGGCCCGACGGCCGCCCGCTGCGCCATGGTGTGAACAAAGAGGTTCTGAGTTCGCTGACGTCCATGCAGTCAGTGCGTGGCTTTTACGCGATTGGCAGCACGCGCATCAAGTGGCTGGACTACTTGCTGGTGCTGGTGGTTCTGGGCGCATTGAGCGTGCCTTTGGGTCACATGGCGGCCAAGCGCCTGTTCAAGCGCGTGCGTGAGCAGCTTGAAGCTCAACGCCTTGCAGCGGCTGCGGCACCGTCTGCGTCTGCCACCGATATTCCACCTGTTGCACCAAGCAAGGAGCCCTCATGAGCAAGCTCTATATCAATCCGCTTCCTGTACGCATCTGGCACTGGACCAACGCGCTGGGCTTTGTTTTGTTGATTGCCACTGGCCTGCAAATCCGCTACCTGGACTTGTTTCAGTGGATGCCATTTAAAACGGCGGTGGTGGTGCACAACTGGGTTGGTTTTGTGTTGATGGCCAACTTCTTTGTCTGGCTGGGCTTCTACATGTTTACTGACAAGATCAAGGTCTATCACCCTGAGCTCAACCCCGCCAAGTACTTTAAAGCGTCGTGGCGGCAGATCCAGTTTTATGGCTACGGCATCTTCCGCGGCGAACCCAATCCGCATCACCCTAATGCGTATCAAAAATTCAATCCGCTACAGAGCATGATGTACCAGATCATCATGATGCTGCTGGTGCCGCTGCAGTTCTTCTCAGGTCTTCTGCTGTGGGACGTCGCCCGGTTTTCCGCCTTAGTGAACATGTTTGGCGGGCTGCGGGTGGTGGACACCGTGCATGTGGTGCTGTTTATCTTTTTCAGCGGTTTCATCATCGTGCACATCTATCTGGCCAGCTTGGGCCACACACCTTCGGCTCACTTCAAGGCCATGATCACCGGCTATGAAGACGTGGACGAGCACTCATGAAGCATCGGGTGCGTCAGGATCAAATTCGCTGTCACGCACCCGAATGTTGTACTTTTTCATGAGCGCCTGGAAGTTGCTGCGCTGCATGCCGGTTTCTTCAGCGCTGCGGGTCACGTTCGAGTCATTTCGCTTGAGCGTTTCCTGAACGAACAGCCGCTCCACATCCTCAACTGAGCGCTCGCGGACTGCCTTTTTTACCTTCTTGAGTTCGTCGCTGGTTCGGGGTACATCCATCTCGGGTGGTGCGCCGCTGTCTACCAAATGACCCAAGTGCGCTTGGCGGATGATGTGGTCTGTGGCCAGGATCACCGCGCGGTGCATCGTGTTTTCCAGCTCGCGCACATTGCCAGGCCAGTCATGATGCATTAGTGTGCTCATGGCCGCTTCCGAGATTTCGGAAACGGGTTTTTCAAGTTCATCACTGAATGTTCTCAAGAAATGAAAGGCTAGGGCGGCAATGTCTTCGCGGCGCTCCTTCAAGGCGGGCACGTGAATCGGAAACACGTTGATGCGGTAGTACAGGTCTTCACGGAACGTTCCCGCTGCCACCATGGCCTTGAGGTCTTTGTTGGTGGCGGTGAGCAACCTCACATTGGTGCGCTGATTGGCTGTGCTGCCAACGGGTCGGAACTCATGCTCCTGAATCACGCGCAGCAGCTTAGCCTGGGTGGACAGTGAGATATTGCCAAACTCATCCAAAAACAAGGTGCCGTTGTTGGCCACCTCAAACATGCCGCGCTTGTTGGCCACGGCACCCGTGAACGCGCCTTTGATGTGCCCGAACAATTCGCTCTCCAACAGGTTTTCAGACAGCGTGTTGCAGTCCACTGTCACGAACGGTTGGTCTTTGCGCAGGCTGTTGTAGTGGATGGCGCGTGCCATCATTTCCTTACCCGTGCCACTTTCTCCGGTGATCAACACCGTGCTGTTGGTCGGCGCGCATTTGGCAATCAACGCGTAAACCGCTTGCATGGCGGGGCTGGCCCCAATGATGTTGTCAAAGCGGTATTTTGCGCTCACCTCTGATTTGAGATGACGGTTCTCTTGAAGCAGTTGGCGACGCTCCAGCGCACGTCGAACCACATGCAACAGTTCATCCGGATCAAAGGGTTTGGGCAGGTAATCAAAGGCACCCAACTTCATGGCCTTCACGGCAGTTTGCACTTGCGACAGGCCAGTCATCATGATGACTTCGACGCCTGGATGACGCTCCTTCACATGCTGCANNGCCTCCCAGCCATCCATGACCGTGTCTACGGCAAAGTCGTCGCCACTAAGGCTGCGCTTGCAGCTCATCAGGACAATCTCTTCGTCGTCAACAATCAGAATTTTTGCGCTCATGTCGTACTTTCCCGATTGGTAGATTTTGAGTCAATGAATGGGGAGACTACCGGCAGTTGAACATGAAACACCGTGCCTTCACCGACGGTGCTTTCCACGCTGATCTTGCCACCATGCGCCTTGACAATGCCATAGCTCACAGAGAGCCCCAGGCCGGTGCCTTTGCCAACCTCTTTGGAGGTAAAGAACGGGTCAAAAATGCGCTGCAAATTGGCCTGTGGAATGCCACAACCGTTGTCGCGCACAGAAATCTCTACCGCTTGGTGTTCATTCGTGTCACTGGGTGTGATTGAGCGGGTCTCCACGCTAATGCGCCCCTCTTTGTCCATCGCTTGTTGTGCGTTCACCAACAGATTCATCACCACCTGCTTGATCAGATCGGCATCCCCCCAAATCTGGGGCAAAGTTGCATCCAGCTTGGTAATGATTTCAATTTGGTGCAAGGAGGCAGGGCGTTCCACAAACCGAGCGGTGTCCTCAACGACCTGATTCAAATTGAAGAACCCATTGACCGGGACTTTCTCCCGCGCAAAATCCAGCAAACGGCGGATGATGGCCGCGCAGCGTTTTGTTTCGCGAATCACCAAGTCCAGGTCTTCCGCATCTTCGGTGCCATCCTTGACCTTTTTGCGCATCAGAGAGGTAAAGGTCAGTACACCGGTCAAGGGATTGTTCAACTCATGGGCAATGCCTGCGCTCAACACACCAATGGATGCCAGCTTTTCGCCTTGGGCCACTTCCGCCCGTGCGGCAAGCAGTTCTCGGGTGCGCGCCTCCACTTTGGACTCCAGATTTTCAACCAGTTCCTGCATGGCCCGGTGGGACTGATCAAGCGCTGCATTCATCTCGTTGAAGGTGCCTGCCACCCGGCCAAACTCATCATCGCTGCGCACGGGTATCAGGTCGCCCAGATTGCCAGCGGAGATGCGCTTTGCGCCTGATTCCAGGTCTGTCAAAGGCACATAGATCAGCTTTTTGAGCAAGTAGCCCACTGAGAACGCCACCAGCAAAATGAAGGTAACTGACAGGCCAATCAAATAGTTCAAATGCAAGTGCTTTGAGGCATCCACTTCCTCCAGCGAATACGCCACATCCACCACACCCAGAATAGTTTGGCTGGCGGGGTGTTCATGGCAGGAGGCGTTGGCGCAGGTAGGTTCGTTGCGTATGACCTGCATGGTTCCCAGCACCCGGTGTTGGTCGG
>DFWT01000263.1 GCA_002381045.1 Rhodoferax sp. UBA4127 | reverse complement strand
CAACGGCTGGCGTTTGGGTTGCGCCTTGACCCGGGGGACCCCCGCATCGGTGGGCTTGAGTTGCTCGATCTCATCGCTCACCGCCTGCAGGTCTTCATCGAGAGTCTCTTCCAGCAGGCTTCTTTGCTCGGCGCTGAAGCGCTCACTCTGGGCGGCAAACTTCAGCCGTTTGAGATAAGCGTTCTCATGCGTGAGCTTGTCGATGGTGGCTTGTTTGAAGGTCACCGTCTTGAGCAGGGACTGCACCACATCGCGCAATTCGTCTGCGCTCATGTGGGGCAATTGTTCAGGGGCGATCACCATGAAACGCAGTATATTTCTGGTGAATAAAAAGCACCATAAGTGCTTATCCGTATTGACTTATCTGCTACATATTTCGATGATTCAGATCACGCGAATAATGCCTGCTTCTCCCATACGCTGCCAGGGCAAACCCAGCACCAATGTATCGAGTTGGGCACGACTCAAACTAAGTTGTGCAGCGGCACTGCCCAAGGGCCAGACAAATTTGCCTTGGTGCAGACGGCGTGCCGCCAACCAGATTCCAACGCCGTCATGCACCAGCACTTTGAGGCGGTTGGCACGCCGGTTGGCGAATAGATAGGCGGTGTGCGGGTGGGCCGCACCAAACACCGAGACAACCCGGGCCAAGGCGGTATCGGTGCCTGCGCGCATGTCCATGGGGGTGGTGGCCAGCCAGATGGCGTCGATACGGATCACCGCAACCACTCACGTAGCCAAACAGTCAGCTCACGCGTGGCGGTGACGGGCCAGTGAATCGAGACGCTTTTGTCTTGAGCGCCCAGCTCGATGCGAATGTTTCGTTGATCGTCTCTAGGTTGCGCCATGACCTGGCTGTCATGAGTTATGCCCAATGGGATAAATGAGGCAAGTGGGGCCAGTGGTGCAATTGGGTCAGGGTGACATGTGGTTGACCCAAATTGTTGGGCCTCGCGGATCCACCGGTGCACCGTGACCGGATTGATGCCATGTTGCAAGGCCACTCCCGCAACCGAGGACGCAGGCATTTGCGTTTGCCTGACAACACTGGCTTTGAACTCTGCTCGGTAATATCGCCTCTTCGGCAATACAGGCTGCTGGTTAATGTTCGTGCGTATGATTTCCATAGCGCGCACGATGCCTCATTGGCAATGACTACTCAAGATGGGTTTTCTGCGCGCTTACCCAAAACGGCTGCGGGCCGCGCCATCACTGCCGGCAACGCGCTCAAAACAGGTGCTTACTCAGCCCAGGTGGTGCTACCCACCGAAGATGCCACACAGTTTGACGCCTTAGAGGCACAACTCACGCGTGATTCTGAGCCGGTAGGTGTGGCCGAAACTGCCATGGTGCAAGACCTGGCGGTGTTGACCTGGAAGAAGCTGCGCATAGACCGGTTTGAGCATGCCGTCTTAATGCAAATGATACAGCTTCCGCTGCTTGAAGAAACCATTCGAAATTCCTTTGGCGCTGACTTTTTTGGTGCAGCCATGCCACGGCTTGTGCCGTACCGCCCTGTAACTCAAGAGGAATTTCACAGCACCGCCGCGCTCGTTACGCGCGCGCAAACCTTGCTTGCCCAACCCAGTGCGCGCCAGCGCGCCACACTGTGCCACAAATGCCCGCTGGTTTACCCGGCTTTGCAGGCTTGGGCCGAAGAGAGCATGCTTGACATAGATGACCTGCTGCGCAGCGCACCAGTTGATGCAGAGGGCGCCGACCTGAGCCAAGCGCTGGAAGACATCATCGCCGACGCTCAACCTTTGCTGTGGCTATGGGAGAACAGCGAGCGCGTTCAAGCCGCCCTGCGCCGTGCGCAAGAATCCAGGCTGCTAACCTACATGAAAACAGACAACACCCAGCGCGCCTACGAGGACACCGGCCGTGCCTTTTACCGCACACTGGCCGAACTGCGCAAACAGCAAGATTGGCGCATTCGCCGCACCGCCGTGATGGTGGAGGATGTCACGCCACTGTCGCCAAACGCCGATGTAGACGCGCCAGTAACGCAGTAACCATTCCGCAATTCAGACAAGTTCTCAATTGCCCTATTTGAACGACCAGTTGGCTTGAACCGACTGCGGCGTCACCACATAGCGCACGCCCTTGTCTGAAGGTGGCTGATTGCCCACCAAGGTGCCAATGGCATACCCCATGGCAGCGCTGGCCACGGTGTCTGACAACCAATGGTCACGGCTTTGGATGCGGCCCAGGGCGCTTAAGGCCGCCACGCTATACAGCCAAGGCATGTCATGTTGTTGGGCAAAGGGGGTGGCCAAGGCAAACGCCAAAGACACGTGGTTAGAGGTAAAGCCCGACTGAAACGCACCCGTGTTGAAACGGTCAAAGTGGGTGTGGCCCAGTTCCTGGTAAGGCCTTGCGCGCCCCACTGCAAAACGTGTCAAGAAGCTCGCACCCAACGTGTAGGCGCCGGCCTTCAACGATGTTTCTGCGGTAGTCGCCGTGTCTGGCCCTGCCATGCCGGCATACAACAAGGCCGTGCCCAGGCCCATGGCCAGAGGCAATTGGTTGCCCACGCTGCCCACCCGGTTCCAGCGGGGTGTTTGGTGGCTGGCGGCCCAGTTGTCCACCCGGGTATCTAGCAGGGTGGCAGCCAGCACCGCGCCGCCTGCCCACAGCCAACTGGCGGCGGGTATGTCGGGCACTTGCTTGGCCAGCTGCGCGCCTGAGGGCACCAGTGTCTGAAAAATATTGCCCGCAGGCTCTGCCAACACATAGCTGGCATTTGCCGCAGTGCGCACAGCTTCTGGGCTAGCGGGGCGCCATTGCAGGGCGCGGCTGTCGCGCTGTTTGGTAAGGTCGAACAGCGCGTAGCGCCTGGTTAAACGGGCACCGCCGTCGCGCGTGAGCGGCTGCCAGACGATGTTGGCCATGGAGGGTGATGACTTGGGCAACATCACATCAAACGGGATGTTGAGGTAAATGCCTTTGTCAAAACTGCCCTCACCAAACTGCTCGGTAGATACATTGGTTTTAGTGGCCCAGGCACCTATGGCTGTGCCATTTTGAAAAACTCGCCGCACATCCAGCGTGGCGCCGGTGTCACCCGCCAAATAGCGCCCAACACTGGCCTTGACCTGCAAGTCGTTCCAGCCAGTGTCCCAATACAGGGTGGCGTGACCCGTGCCAACGCGGTAGTCCCTAAAGGCCAGGTTTTGCTTGAAGTCGCGCTGGCGTACATAGTTGGCATCCACCCCCAACGCCAGCGGGCTTTGCCAGGGGCGGTACAGCCACTCGGCACCCACACCGCCATACATGGTTTCGAGCATGCCAGCGTAAGTGCTCAGGTAATGGCCACTGCCCAGGTCTTGCACATGGGTGAGTTGCAACGTGGGCAGGGTCAGGCGCGCAGCGGTGGTGTACTCGCGGGCGTAGGTGCGAACACGGGGCAAGTCGGTAGGAGCGTCATATTTGAACTTGTCGTAGTTGTCCAGCAGCCGCAGGTCAACACTGCCCCGCAGCCATGTCGAATCGGTAAAACGGTGCTCCAGCTTCGTTTGAACGCCAATTTGGTACAACACAAAACCGTCCGGCCCGCCCAGGCTTTGGCTATAGGTAGGCCCCCAATCCAGCGAGGTACCAGGTTTGGAAAAACCCGCGTTCTTGCTGTCTGATGCGTTCAAAGGTGCCTGCACCGGCATGCCCGGTGATACCCACTGAGCAGGCAAGCGCAGCGACGGGCTTTCGGGTGCCAGGTGCCGGGCCACCCATTCTGCTCGGTCAAGGGTGATGGTTTGCATGGGCAAGCCCTGTTGGCGCAGGTGCATCTGAAACTGCTTCACGCTCCCGGGGGCATCCCTTTGCAAGAAGGCCACGGCGCGATCGATTCGTTCCTGAAGGTGCAAGGCGCCGTCCGTTTCAGCTTCAAGAACGCTGACAGCGTCCTGGTGAACCAAAGAACGGATGGACCAGCCCGTGTAGCGCTCGATTTGCTGCGCGGTCGTGGGTGGCAGCGGCGTGTTCTGGTCGGGCAGGATGGCACCCACCTTGGGAACCGCCGGATCCAGCAGTTTGGGCGAATACATACGGTTGAGTCCGCCATGAAAGGTAAAACCCAGCATGAATTGGTTGCCGCGTTCATAAGCCAGGCTGAAATCGATGTTGGGAGAATAGGCATAGGTCAAGCCAACATTAACCGGGCTGCGGGTGGTTTGGTTGTTGTCCTGCGGTTCGTGCTGGTAGTCATTGCCATCCAGCTCCAGTTTCACTGTCCAGGGCGAGCCGGGCGACTGCCATTGCAAGCCACCAAACAAGGCGCTGGTGCCATGAAACCAGGTTTTGGTACTGGGTGTGCCGCCCAGCCCCACCGTTGGCTGTGGCCGTGTGTTAAACCGGTCGCTGAGCACAGAAAACGGGGTTTTAATGTTACCTCGAGAACCCATATAACCCCAGCCAATGCCCAGGCTAGCGTCCCAGTTGCCCCAGCGTTTGCTTGCCACCAGGTATTCGCTGGAGAACAGACCGGTGCCGCCCAAATCGCGCAGGCCCAGCGCAAGCTGCGGCATGGTGTTGGACTCTTCCCACAGGCGGACCTTGAAATCAATGGATTTGTCTTTGTAGGTCTGATCGCCGGCAATGCTGGGGCCATACAGCCGGTTAGACACGTCGGTGTACCTGAAGCCGGCCTCAAACCAATCCAAGGGCTGCAGCATCACGTTGATTCGTGTGTACGGTGCCACACGGCTGATATGAAACCGGGCGTCTCCAGCCGGGGCCATACGTGCGGTGGGCGTTTGCAGCAGGCCAATGTCGCCCCAATCGCTGGCAGTGGGCAACGGCATGGAGCTGCGTGCCGTTTGGGCCGGTGTAGCAGGCAAGTAGGCCCGCACAGGTAGGGGGCTTGTGTTGCCTTGCCAGGGTGGCTGCGTCGCCAAAAAACGCGCCAGGTTGTCAGACAGGCTGTTGGCCATGGCCCAGGCGCGAGGCGGCGCCCAAATGTGAGCGCCGGGGCTCGGCTCGTCTTGCAACTCGGGGTTCCAGGGGGCAATGCCAAAGCGCTTGGTACTGCCATCACTTTGCGCCACCCATGCCCAGTCATGCAGCTCAGCGGCGGCCAGGCCCTGGCAAGCCTGCAGGTAATCTTGAATGCGGGCGCCGGGTGTGTGAACCGCCACGCAGGGTTGCTCGGCACCCAGCCAAACGCTGACCGTGCTGGGCCGCGCAAAGATCAGCACCTGATGGCCTTCGTGCAGCACCGGGTCTTGCGCTGGGTTGGCCTGCAGCCATCGCGCATCAGCTATTGCCACATTGACACGCCCGGTGATGGGCAAGGCTTGCACCGCGGCCAGTAGTTCGCTGCGTTGGGCATCTGGCAAGCGAAGCAACTCTGGGCGCTGCAAGGCGCTAACAATAGCCTGCTTAAGCCGGGTCTGAGGCGCGCGCTCGGCCTCCACACGCCAATGCAAGGCTGTGGTGTCATGGTTTGGTCCGGCGTTGCGCAAAATCCAAGCGCTTAGGCGCTCACCCGCAACAACTGGTGCTGTCATGTACGTGTCTGTCGCGGCAGACCAAGCGTGAACATGCATCATGAAGCCGGCGCACATCACAGCAGCAGGAGCAACCCAGGTGTAAGGCACCCTCACGAACAGGCTTTCTCTGCTGGCCAAGCCTGAATCGTCAGGCAAAGGTCAGATGACAAACACTGATGCGAGTAAACCACAGCGCTTTTGGCATGGCATTGGTTCACGCCAAAAAGAGCAACTGGCAATGTTTCACCCTGTGCGTTGGAGTAGGACTCACTGAACCACACATTTGCACCGGTTTGCCCGGCAACAGCTGGCTGGTCAAGCGGCTTGAGCAGGACCTGGTCCAGAACCGCAGCGCGGTAGCCCGGCAGTTCATCACGTACCCGAGAAAACTTTGCGCCATCTGCTGGCACAGACGCCCAGCCTGGCGGAACTTGCTGATAAGCCACACGCAACCAGGCCACAGACAGGCCCGCCGAGCCGACCAACCGCCCGTTTTGCAGCTTCAATGTCTCACCACCTGAGCCATACCAGACTTCGATGTCACCAAGTGGGTGTGGGTCAAGGTAGCCAAGAACCATCAAGGCCGGTGCTTTGCCGATGAGTTCAACCCGAAGGTACCGGTAGAGCGGATTGAGAGGCGTGGGGATTGCATCTTGCGCGCTGCCGTCTAGGCTACCTGACCACGCCGCCTTGCTGATGTCAACCAATAACGATCCAGGAGCACATCCTGACAAAAAAATCCCTGCGGTGCCCAATGCAAGCAAAGCGCCACGGCTGTATTTGAAAATCTTCAAACTGCTTTGCCAAAAGAAAAGCGCCCGAGAGCGCTTTTCATGACACAAGGTTTGTCTTATTGTGTTGTACCGGTCGTACCGGTCGTACCAGTTGTGCTATCGCTGGAAGATGCCGCAGCAGCAACTACAGCAATGGCAACCGCGCCCACAACAGCCGTGGCGGGGACGATGACACCAGTAGCAACAGCAGTTGCCACGCCAGCACCTGCACCTACCGCAGCCAGAGCGCTATCAGCAACTGCACCGCCGGCAACGGTGGAACCGGCGAAGGCAGCCTGGGTAATGGTGACGTTTGTCAACACAGCACCGCTCGGGGTTGTAACAGTTGCCCCTGTGATAGTTGTGCCTGACACGGTACCGCCAGCGACCGTGGAACCAATTGGAATTGGGCTGGTGCCAACTTGGGCATTAACTAAAACGGTTGTTTTCGCTTGCGCCATCGCAACGCTTGGAACCATTGCAGACATTGCGCAAATGACAGCCAGAGACAAAATAGACTTTTTAATCATAAAAACACTCCTTTGATGAGGGACAGTGACAACAACCGAGTCAAATTAAAACACAAGTCTCGCCCAAACTTCAAAAAATCAGCCCATATGCAGCCCGCCATTCACAGAAAACTCGGCGCCTGTGGCGTATCCGCCTTCATCAGACGCCAGCCAGGCGATGATGGAAGCGATTTCAGAGGGTTCACCCAGGCGCTTGACCGGCACTGTTCCAATGATTTTGTCAAGCACTTCCTGACGGATGGCCTTGACCATGTCGGTGCCGATGTAGCCCGGGCTCACAGTGTTAACGGTGACGCCTTTGGTAGCCAACTCTTGGGCCAATGCCATTGAGAAACCATGCATACCGGCTTTGGCAGCCGAGTAGTTGGTTTGGCCGGCTTGACCCTTGACACCATTCACGCTGGAGATGTTGATGATGCGGCCC
>DFWT01000135.1 GCA_002381045.1 Rhodoferax sp. UBA4127 | reverse complement strand
GAGCGCCCGGTGTGCAGGCGCTTGCCGGCGTCACCCACCAGTTGGGTCAGCCGTGCTTCGATGTTGAGGTGCACGTCTTCCAGGTCCAGCTTCCATTCAAACGCGCCCGATTCAATCTCTTGGCTGATCTGCGCCATGCCACGTTCGATGTCAGTCAGATCTTGCGCGTTGATGATGCCTTGGGCGCTCAGCATGTCAGCGTGCGCGAGGGAGCCAGTGATGTCGGCTTGCCACAGGCGCTTGTCAAAAAACACGCTGGCGGTGTAGCGCTTGACCAGGTCGCTCATGGGTTCTGAAAACAGGGCCGACCAGGCGTTGGACTTTTTGTCGAATTGGTTTTGGCTCATCTGGGAGTTCGGGTGGGTGGGGGCGGCGTGCCCGGGTATCGTCAATAATCACTGGCGGGCCGATCAGGCCGCGGGGCAGGGCAAGGGAATGAAAGACAGCCAAATTTTATCGGTCTTCCAGGAATCAACCACTCCGGCGCTTGCGCCGGCCTTGGCACGCCCCCAAGCGCTGGTGTTTGATGCCTGCCAAGTCGGCGTGGTATTGCGGGCCGTGCTGTTTGTGCAGACGGTGGTGGCGGTGGCAGCTATGTTTGGTGCGGGCAGCGTGCTGGACTGGCTGACGCGGCTGTCCCTCATCACCGGTGCCACCTTGCCGGCCACCTTGGTCTGGTTGATTGTGGCTTGCAGCCTGAAAAAGGTGCTGGCCTGGTTGCGGCCGACGTTTCAACAGTTGGCCGGGGTGGTGCTGGGCGCGCTGGCGGGCTTGTATGGATGCGGTGTTCTGGTGCTGGTGGGCTTGGTGGACCCCGCACCCTGGTGGGCCAGTGCAAGTGCCGGGGCCATGCTGTCGGCCGTGCTGGTGGCTGCGCTGGTGCTGCGTGCCAAGGGCAAAACCCCGGCGGCTACTACCGCCCGCTTGGCCGAATTGCAAGCCCGGATTCGGCCGCATTTTTTGTTCAATACGCTCAACAGCGCGATTGCTCTGGTGCGGGCCGAGCCGCGCAAGGCCGAGCGTTTGCTGGAAGACTTGAGTGACCTGTTTCGCCATGCGCTGATGGAGCAGGGCGAGTCGGTCTCGCTGGCCCAAGAGCTGGAACTGGCGCAACGTTACCTGGCCATTGAGCAGGTGCGGTTTGGCGAGCGCATTCGGGTGCAATGGGTCATTGACGAAGAGGCCAACAGCGCCCGCCTGCCGCCGCTGATTATGCAACCCTTGGTGGAAAACGCGGTCAAACATGGGGTGGAGCCAAACGCTGAAGGGGCCGACATCAAGGTCTCCACCCAGCGGCGTGGTGCGCGGGTGGTCATCAAGGTCAGCAACACCCTGCCAGCGACCCAAAGCACGCCCGGCAGTGGCGTGGCGCTAGAGAACGTGCGCGAACGATTGGGTTTGTTGCACGATGTGCAGTCGCAGTTTCAATGTGGTGTGAAAGACGGCGTGTTTCAGGTTCGGATGGAGTTGCCGCTATGACGCGCTTGGGGTGTGAGTTATGAGCTTGCGGCTGCTGGTGGTGGACGACGAACAGCTGGCGCGAACCCGCCTGTGCAACTTGCTGGCTGACTGCAGCCAACCGCAAACGCGGGTGGTGGGTGAGGCGGCCAACGCGGTTGACGCCATGGCTTTTTTGCAGCACCACGAAGTGGATGCAGTGCTGCTGGACATCCATATGCCGGGGCTGAATGGCCTGGGTTTGGCACGCACTTTGCGCAGTTTGCCGCACCCGGTGGCGGTGGTTTTCATCACCGCGTATGCCGAACACGCCGTACAAGCCTTTGAGTTGGAGGCGGTGGACTACCTGACCAAACCGGTGCGGCTGGAGCGTTTGCAGGCGGCGCTTCAAAAAATAGAGCGATTAGCACAGACAAATAAAGGGCTGGAGCCTGATTTTTCTCAAGATGTGCTGGTGATCACCGAGCGCTTTCGCACAGAACGGGTGCCTTTGAGCGAGGTGATTTATCTAAAAGCCGAGCTCAAATACATCACCGTTCGCACTGTCGCACACAGCTACATTCTGGAAGGCGCACTGGGGGAGCTGGAGACGCAATACAGCAGCCGGTTCATTCGTATTCATCGCAACGCACTGGTGGCGCGCCAGGCGATCCGGGCGCTGGAAAAACACCATGACGCCGAAGAGGGCGAGGGCTGGGCGGTGCGTTTGGACGGCGTACCCGAGCTGCTTTTTGTGTCGCGTCGTCAACTTGCCTCGGTGCGCGCCCTGCTCAGCAGCTAATTCGCAACCCAAACGCGGCTCGAATTTTTTTACCCGGTGTTGCGCAGCCCGGCGGCGATGCCGTTGATCGAGATGTGGATGCCGCGTTTCAGGCGTTCATCGGTCTGGCCGGCGCGGTGGCGGCGCACCAATTCCACCTGCAGGTGGTGCAGCGGGTCAATGTAGGGAAAGCGGTGACGAATCGAACGCTGCAGCGACGCATTGCCCGCCAGCCGATGCTTCTCACCGGTGATTAACTCCAGCGCTTTGGCGGTGCGGTGCCACTCGGTTTCTATCGCCGAGAAAATGCGCTTGCGCAGGCGTTTGTCGGTCACCAGTTCGGCGTAACGCGAGGCCAGGGCCAGGTCGCTTTTGGCCATCACCATGTCCATGTTCGAAAGCAAGGCCTTGAAGAACGGCCACTGTTTTTGCATTTGCCGAAGCAGAGTCAAACGCTGCTGGGTCAGCTTTGGTGTGGCACCCTCGGGATGCAAAAATTCGTGCACCGCCGAGCCAAAACCAAACCAGCCCGGCAGAGTCAGGCGGCATTGGCCCCAGCTGAAGCCCCAGGGGAT
>DFWT01000098.1 GCA_002381045.1 Rhodoferax sp. UBA4127 | reverse complement strand
CGTGGTAGATGCCCCAGACCGTACCCAGCAGACCAACAAAGGGCGCAGTGGCACCGACAGTGGCCAACAGCACCTGCCCATGCTGAAGTTTGATGAGGGCCGCGTGCAGTGCGTTGCGCAACACACGGGTCAGTTGTTGGGCTCGGTCTCCAGCACCNNCATCGCCGCTGGCGCGCCTCAACAGCCATGTCTTCCAGACGATCACCACCCAAGTGGCCACCGACATTGCCAGCAGAAGCAGCGCCACCGCTCGAGCGAGCGCGTCGCCCTGCCAAAAAAACTGGGCCAGGTTCATTTCAGGCTGAGAACGTCAGCCATGTCAAACAGACCGGCTTTGCGTCCGCGCAAGAACCGCACTGCGCGCAGGCTTCCCTGGGCATACGACACCCGACTGCTGGACTTGTGGCTGATCTCAATGCNNTGGTCGCCGACGATGTCGCCGCCACGGATGGTGGCAAAACCGATGCTGGAGGGATCGCGCTCCCCAGTCACGCCTTCGCGGGCATACACAGCGCAATCTTTCAAGTCGCGCCCCAATGCACCAGCAATCACCTCACCCATCTTCAGTGCCGTACCAGACGGTGCATCCACCTTATGCCGATGGTGCGCCTCGATGATTTCAATGTCGTAGCCGGTGTTGAGTGCTTTGGCTGCCATCTCTAACAGTTTCAAAGTCACGTTCACCCCAACGCTCATGTTGGGCGCCATAACGATCGCAATGTCTTTAGCAAAGTCTGCAATTTGCAGCTTTTGCGTGTCGCTGAACCCGGTGGTGCCAATCACCGCATTGACCCCGAGCGCACGACAGGCTTGCAAATGGGCCAGGGTGCCTTCGGGACGGGTGAAGTCAATCAGTGCTTGCGCGCCAGTCAGTCCTTTGGATAAATCGGACTGAATCACCACACCACTTTTCACACCCAAAAAAGCGGCCGGGTCAGCACCCACAGCAGGGCTGGCCTGCACATCAAGCGCACCACTGAGTTGGCAGTCGTCAGCTTGGCTAATCGCTTCAACCAGCATGCGCCCCATGCGCCCGCTGGCACCAGCCACGCAGATACGGTGAATGTCAGAAACTTCCATCGTCTTCAACCCCTGACTCAATTGCTAGCAGGTTCAAGAGGCGGGTAGCTTGCGGGCACAGGTTGCAACAGCGGGGCATCGCTTGTTTTTGGTGCGACTGCGGTCGCTTTCAGGCTTTCTTCTGACATTTCAAGCACAGGCACCCGACCGAACCGGCGGCCAGAATCCAGAGAGGCCACGAACTCGGCCTCGGATGGCAATGCATCCGCTTGCACCTTGACCAGCAAGTCGTCCTTGAAAAACACAGTCACCCGACGCGCCTGGGGTTCCGCACCTTGGCGCTTGAAGGTAAAAACGTAGTCCCAGCGATTGGCGTGAAACACGCTGGCCAGCAGCGGTGAGCCAAGGATGTCACGCACCTGGGTGCGGCTCATGCCTTCTTTCAGGGCGGCCGCCTGCTCGCGGGACACAAAATTACCCTGGACGATGTCGATTTTGTAGGGCTTCACCATGGTGACCACCCGGTTGCTGGCCTTATCCACAGACCCGCAGGCGCACAGCGCGACCGTCAGCACACCAAGTGACACCAAACGCAGGCGGCGAGCAACAGATTCGTACATGGGCAAAGCGAGTGACAATAAGAGCGGGCATTGTACTGGGAGCCCCAACCTGATTCGGCGCGCCAAAGCGCCCTGCCCCCAACCCATGAGCGCCACATGACCAAGATCGATGAACTCAAAAGCACCGGCCTCAAGGCGACCCTGCCGCGGCTGAAAATTCTGGAGATTTTTCAGACAGGCCAGCAGCGCCACATGACCGCCGAAGATGTGTCTCGCGTGTTACTGGAGGCGGGTTCAGACGTCGCGTTGGCCACGGTGTACCGGGTTCTGGCGCAGTTCGAGCAGGCCGAAATTCTGGTGCGCAGCCATTTCGAAAGTGGCAAAGCGGTCTATGAGCTCAACGAAGGTCAACATCATGACCATCTGGTGTGCCTGGATTGCGGCCGGGTCGAAGAGTTTTTTGATGCTGAAATCGAGCTGCGTCAGCACACGGTGGCCCTCTCCAAGGGCTTTCAGATTGCCGACCATGCGCTCAGCCTGTACGCCCATTGCACCAATGTGACCTGCCCGCATCGACCGCAAACCAGCTAGACGGCAGCAGTCAGTTCGACTCGTTCATCGCTTTGCGGTGGCGTTCGACGAAATCCTTGTAGGTATCTACACCCCGGATCTGCAAAATCGTGTTGCGCACCGCGGCCTCCACCAGCACCGCGATGTTGCGCCCCGCCACCACCTGAATCACCACCTTGCGCACCGGNNTCTTGCGCCGCACCGCGGTCTCGCCAAAAATACAGCGAATATCAAGCAGGCCAATGCCCCGAACTTCCAGCAGATTGAGCAGCAGTTCCGGGCAGCGGCCCTCAATCGTGTCCTGATTGATTCTGTACAAATCCACTGCATCGTCCGCGACCAGCCCGTTGCCACGCGAAATGAGTTCCAGGCCCAATTCGCTCTTACCCAGGCCAGACTCACCGGTGATCAAGACGCCCAGGCCCAGAATGTCCATGAACACGCCGTGCATGGTGCAACGGTCCGCAAAGTGCTTGGACAAATAGGCACGCAACACATCGATCACAAAGGCTGAAGATCCCTGGGTGGAAAACATCGGGATCTGGGCCCGCTCGCACATGGAAATCAACGAATCCGGCGCAGTCTGACCATCGGCCAGTACCAGCACCGGCGGCTCCAGGGTCACAATGCGCGAGATACGTCTGGAGCAATCTTCCGGGGAGGCATTCACAAGGTAGGCCACCTCGCGTTCGCCCAAAATTTGCACCCGATACGGGTGGATGTAGTTCAGGTATCCGACCAGATCCGCACCTGAACGGGCAGCACGCACCGCAACCTCGTCAAAGCGTCGCTCCGAGGCGCCCAGACCAGCCACCCATTCCCAGCGCAGGTTACCGCGGAACGACTCAAACAGTACATCCGCACTGATCACATTGGGTTTCACCGCCAGCCCTCTCTCAGTCCCATTCGCTCAGCCTGCTTACACCACTTGCGCGGATTGCCACTGAACGATCAGTTGGTGGAGTTGCTCCGCGTCCGCGCTGGCGCTGAGTTGGGTACGCAAATTGGCATCGCTGAGCATTTCAGCGATTTCCGACAAAATTTCCAGGTGCTTTTGAGTGGCCGCTTCAGGAACCAGCAAAAAAATCATCAAATTGACCGGTGCGTCATCAGGGGCGTCAAAACCGATGGGCTGGGCCAGGCGAAACACCGCCGCCATGGGCGACTTGAGCCCCTTGATGCGCCCGTGCGGGATCGCCACGCCATGACCCAGGCCGGTCGAACCCAAGCGCTCACGCGAAAACAGGCTGTCAGTGACCAGTGCCCGGCTCAACCCGTGAAGGTTCTCAAAGAGCAAACCCGCTTCTTCAAAAGCCCTTTTCTTGCTTGAAACATCAACCTGCACCAGCACTTGTGCAGCGGAAAGGATAGAGGCGAGTCGGTTCATGTTGGCGTGTAGGTTATGCCCCCGTCTTCTTTCGGGCGCAAAAAAAGCCGCACGCACCAGCGGGCGGCTTGGCCATAGTTTAGATTACATCAGGCGCTTTGGTGCATCATGGTGATGCGACTGCAAACGACCCTTGTGGCGCACCACTTGACGGTTCAGTTTGTCAACCAACTCGTCCACTGCGGCATACAAATCCGAATGGGCGCTTTCGGCAAAAAGTTCAATGCCCTTGATGTGAATATTGCACTCAGCCTTTTGTCTGCGTTCCTTTTCTTTTTGATTTTCCAGCGTGAGCAACACTTTGACATCTACCACCTGGTCAAAGTGCCGCTTGATGCGGTCAAGCTTGGTTTCAACATAACTGCGCAACGCAGGTGTGACTTCCAAGTGGTGACCACTGATCGTCAAATTCATACATAGCCTCCTAAGCTCACGGTTAAAAAGGTTGCCAGCCCAACGCCAACAACCCGGGAAAACACAAATCGTCTGGCTTGGACTGACTATGCCCCCGCTTGATGTTTAATGCAATGACTTTTTCATATTGCACTGCAATAAAAAAGGAATTTGCCTCTGACTCGCTTGGCATTTGGCCCAATGACCAGTGAGATAATTTGGGCTTTATCAAAAGGATGCCATACCTTGGACGCCTACCCCAGTCGGTAGCTTTCAACTCCCCTTTGTGCATCTCGGGGTTGAAAGCCAAACCAACCACCCCGCCCTATCAGATGCCAAACCTCAATTGGGAGAGCGCTTATGCTCAATATCTTCACCCTCGCCAACGGCCGCTTGTTCCAGGAGGAAATTGAATCCCTGGAAGAGCTCTCGCGGTTCCAGCCAATCTGGGTTGATCTGGAGTTGCCCACACCCGAAGAAAAGCGCTGGATCAAGCAGTATTACGGCCTGTCCATCCCGGAAGATGCGATGGACGAAGACATTGAGGAGTCTGCCCGTTTTTACAAAGAAGACAATGGCGAGTTGCACATTCGCAGTGACTTCTTGGTCGCGGATGACGATGAGCCCCACACGGTTCGGGTAGCCTTCATCCTCAATACGGAAAATGACGAACTCAAAAGCAAAGGCGTCCTGTTTTCCATTCACGATGAAGATGTCCCGGTGTTCAGGTTACTGCGCATGCGCGCTCGGCGCGCACCAGGCCTGATTGAAGACGCCAAAGAGGTGCTGCTCAAGTTGTTTGACGCCGACGCCGAGTACTCCGCCGACACCCTGGAAGAGATTTACGACGAACTCGAAAAAGTCAGTCGAAAGGTGCTCTCGGGTGACGTAACCGATGCCCTGGCCAGTGAGGTGCTGGGGGCCATCGCACGCCATGAAGACATGAGCGGGCGCATCCGGCGCAACGTGATGGACACCCGCCGTGCGGTGAGTTTCATGGTGCGTAGCAAGATGCTCAACGGTGAACAGTTTGAAGAAGCCCGGCAGATTCTGCGTGACATGGACTCATTGGACTCTCATACCGCTTTCCTGTTTGAGAAGATCAACTTCTTGATGGATGCCACAGTGGGTTTCATCAACATCAACCAGAACAAGATCATCAAGATTTTTTCCGTCGCCAGTGTGGCGCTGCTACCGCCCACCCTGATCGCCAGCATTTACGGCATGAATTTCAAGTTCCTGCCCGAACTGGACTGGCAGGCTGGTTACCCGTTTGCGCTGGGCTTGATGCTGGCCAGCGCGCTGGTTCCCATGTGGTATTTCCGCAAGCGCGGATGGCTTAAGTAAAAATAGCTTCTAGCCCTTATGGAATATGGGCTAGAAGCTATCAAATTTGCACTAATCAGCTGGTTCGCAATTCCCGACGCAGAATTTTTCCAACCGGTGTTTTTGGCAAATCGGTGCGGAACTCCACCACTTTGGGCTGCTTGTAGCCAGTCAAGTTTTCTTTGCAGTAGGCTCTGACCTGCTGCTCGGTCACATTTGGATCTTTGCGGACGATCACCAACTTGACCGCTTCACCGGTTTTATCATCGGGCATACCCACACAGGCGCATTCCATGATGCCCGCCATCTGTGACACCACATCTTCGAGTTCAGTGGGGAACACGTTGAAACCGCTGACCAGAATCATGTCCTTTTTGCGGTCGACAATCTTGAAGAACCCACGTTTGTCCATGACCCCAATATCACCAGTCTTGAAGTAACCGTCGGGCGTCATCACTTTGGCGGTTTCATCCGGGCGCTGCCAGTACCCGGCCATCACTTGCGGTCCCTTGATGGCGATTTCACCCGACTCACCCGTTGTCACTTCGTTGCCATCATCGTCCAAAAGTTTGAGGTACGTGCTGGGCATGGGAACACCAATTGAGCCTGAATACTCAGTGACGGTAATCGGATTGCAGGTAGCCAGTGGTGAGGTCTCGCTCAGACCGTAGCCTTCAACAATGGCACAACCTGTTTTCTCGAACCACAACTTGGCCACGGCACTTTGCACGGCTGTGCCACCACCAGCCGAGATCTTCAGGTTCTTCCAATCCACCTTGCCAAAATCGGGATGATTGACCAGCGCATTGAACAACGTGTTTACCGCGGGTAATACATGGATTTTGTGTTTCGAAAGTTCAGTCAGAACGGCTGGTATATCGCGCGGATTGGGGATCAAAATCAGTCTGCCACCGATACGCATGCAGAGCATCATGCCCAAAGTAAAGGCGAAAATGTGATACAGCGGCAAGGCGCACACTTCGTTCACTTGCTCGTTGGGTGGAATCTTGTCCAGCGCCGGTTGCAAATACACATTGGATTGCAGCAAGTTGGCCACCAGGTTGCGATGCAGCAGCACCGCACCCTTGGAAACACCAGTGGTGCCGCCGGTGTACTGCAACACCGCCACGTCGTCTGGTTTTTGTGCGACTTTCTTAAAACTGCTTCCAGTCCCCTTGGCAATGGCAGCATTAAAGCGCACGGCATCGGGCAAATTAAAGTCTGGCACCATTTTTTTGACATTGCGCACCACGTAGTTGACCAAGGTGCCTTTGAGCAACCCTAGCCGATCTCCCAGGGCGCAAAGCACCACATGCTTCACCGGCGTCGCAGCCAGACACTTTTGCAGCGTGGCGGCAAAGTTTTCAAGCACCACAATGGCTTTGGCACCAGAATCTTTCAACTGGTGCTCAAGCTCGCGCGCCGTATACAGCGGGTTGACATTCACCAGGATATAGCCGGCCCGCATGATGCCTGCCACCGCAATCGGGTACTGCAACACATTGGGCATCATGACTGCAACACGGTCACCTTTAACGAGACCCAAGCTTTGCAGGTAGGCCGCGAAGGTTTGGGTGAGTTCATCGACTTGTTTGTAAGTCAGTTCCTTGCCCATGAAGGTGTAGGCCACCCGATTGGCATACTTCTGGAAACTCTCCTCCATCATGTCAACCACCGAGGCATATCGGCTGTCGTCAATGTCGGCAGGCACGCCTGCGGGATAACTGCTCAGCCAAATTCGGTCGGTCATTGCGATTGCTCCAGAAATCATTGAAAAGCTTATTTTGACTTAATTGTCAGTTTCTGTAAGCTGTGTTTTCCCTAATCCGTTTGGGGAATCGGGCGGGCAAATGGCAACAAAAAAGAGGCCCGAGGACCTCTTTTTTTGCTTGTGCAAGATCCGACTACTGCTTAAGCGCCGTCAGCACCTCATCGAGCATCTTTTTGGCGTCGCCGAACAACATCCGGTTGTTCTCTTTATAGAACAACGGGTTGTCGACCCCTGCGTAACCAGAAGCCATGCTGCGCTTCATGACAATCGATGTCTTGGCTTTCCAGACCTCCAGCACGGGCATGCCAGCAATCGGGCTGGTCGGGTCATCCTGAGCAGCCGGGTTCACGATGTCGTTGGCACCAATCACCATGACCACATCGGTTTTCGGGAAGTCATCGTTCAACTCGTCCATTTCAAACACGATGTCGTAGGGCACCTTGGCTTCCGCCAACAGCACATTCATGTGACCAGGCATGCGACCAGCCACCGGGTGGATGCCAAAACGGATGTTGCACCCCTTCGCACGCAAGAACTTGGTGATTTCATAAACCGTGTGCTGAGCCTGCGCAACCGCCATGCCATAACCCGGGACAATGATCACGCTCTTGGCCTCCCGCAGCAACTCAGCAGTTTCTGCCGCCTTGATAGGGAACACTTCGCCTGCCGGTTGGGCTGGACCACCACTTGGTGCAGGTGCCGCACTCGCGGTACCAAAGCCCCCAGCGATCACACTGATGAAACTACGCGCCATGGCCTTGCACATGATGTAGGACAGGATGGCGCCACTGGAGCCAACCAGCGCGCCAGTGACGATCAGCAGGTCGTTGGACAGCATGAAGCCAGTGGCCGCTGCCGCCCAGCCCGAGTAGCTGTNNCACCGATCGCCATCACCATGTGAATACCAAACAATAAGGCAATCACCGTCATGATGATCAGAGGCATCATGCCGTCAGCAATGCTGTGGGCATTCATGAACTCTCGTCCAAACCAGATTACAACCAACAGGCCTAACAGATTGAGCCAGTGACGCCCCGGTAGCAACAACGGGTTGCCACCAATGCGACCCGAGAGCTTGCCGAACGCCACGATGGAGCCAGAGAAGGTTACAGCTCCAATCAAGATGCCAATGTAAATTTCCATTTCATGGATGGACTTGGCCGCCCCGACGAAACCCTTGGATGCCTCTGGATCAATAAAGGTGGAAAAACCCACCAGCATGGCTGCCAGGCCCACCATGCTGTGCATCAAAGCGACCAGCTCAGGCATTTGGGTCATTTGCACCGTGCGCGCAGCGTACAAACCGATGCTTCCTCCAATCAGCATGGCGCCGATGATCCAGGGAATGCCAGCCCAGGTGACCTGCGGACCAAAAATAGTTGCCAGCACGGCAATCGTCATGCCGACCATGCCGTATAAATTGCCCCTCAATGCGGTGGTCTGGTTGGACAAACCGCCCAGACTCAGAATGAAAAGAATCGTCGCTCCGATATAGGAGACGGTTGCCAGTTCTGTAGTAAACATGAATTGCCTCCTTTATTTACGAAACATGGCAAGCATGCGTTGGGTGACGGCAAAGCCGCCGAACATATTGATGGCCGTAAGCACAACTCCCGCGCCAGCCACCCAGGTAATCAAACTGTTGGGTCGATCCAAAGCGTTAGCCAGGGGTGAGATTTGCACCAGCGCGCCAATGGCGATGATGCTAGAGATGGCATTGGTCACGCTCATCAGTGGCGTGTGCAAGGCAGGCTTGACGTTCCAAACCACCATGTACCCCACGAAACAGGCGAGTACAAAGACGGTAAAGTGGCCCAAGAATGCCGGTGGCGCGCTGGCCCCTATCAACCAAAACAACGCTGCGGCCACGCCAAAAAAGATAGCCAACTTGCTTCCAGCCATCGGCTCGCTCTCCCCACCCCCATGCCCGTGTCCGCCCTTCTTCGCTGCGGGTGCCGCAGCAGGCTTTGCCGGAGCAGTTGCAGCGGCAGGTAATTTGGGCGCAGGAGCTGGCCAGGTGACAGTTCCTTCCTTGGTCACTGTCAGACCGCGGATGGCGTCGTCTTCCATGTTGACNNGCCGTCCTTGGTCTTGCACAACTCTTCGGCAAGGCGAAACAGGTTGGTGGCGTAAAGCGTGGACGATTGCTTGGCCAAGCGCGAGGCCAGGTCGGTGTAACCAACGATGGTCACGCCGTGTTTCACCACAGCCTGGCCGGGCTCGGTCAGTTCACAGTTGCCGCCGCGCTCGGCCGCCATGTCGACGATCACACTGCCGGGTTTCATACTCTTTACCATCTCGGCGGTGATCAGTCTGGGGGCAGGTTTACCAGGAATCAGCGCAGTGGTGATGATGATGTCCACCTNNTTGGCGTAACCGCCGCCGCCGCCGCCCTCTTCCTCATAATCCACCTTGACGAATTCGCCGCCCAGGGACACGACTTGGTCGGCCACTTCGGCACGCGTGTCATTGGCACGCACGATCGCGCCCAAACCAGCGGCAGTACCAATGGCCGCCAGGCCGGCCACACCCGCGCCGGCGATAAAAACCTTGGCGGGCGGAACCTTGCCCGCAGCCGTAATCTGGCCGTTGAAGAAACGACCAAAAGCATTGGCAGCCTCGATCACAGCGCGGTAACCCGCAACGCCTGCCTGCGAGGTCAAGGCATCCATCTTCTGAGCCCGACTCAGCATGCGCGGCAGCGCATCGATGGCGAGCACGGTGGCCTTCTTGGCCGTCAGTTGCTGCATCAGCTCCGGGTTTTGCGCTGGCCAGATGAAGCCGATGAGAGTGCCGCCTTCGCGCATCAAAGCTACTTCTTCAGAAGTCGGCACGCCTACTTTAAAAACGATGTCAGAACTTGCCCACAACTCCTGTGCACTGGTGACCACCGTCGCGCCAACAGCCTGGTATGCCTCGTCGCTGCAATTTGCAGCGTCGCCAGCACCGGATTCAACCGCGACAGTGAAGCCCAGCTTTATTAGCTTTTCAACCACCTCCGGAACCGTGGCGACGCGCTTTTCGCCAGGAAAAATCTCTTTCGGAACACCAATGCGCTGGCCGGGCTTGGCCACAGTAGCTGGTGTACCTGCGGCAGCGGTGCCCGATGAACCTGCAGGGGATACGCTCGTTTGCATGGGGGCTGTCTCCTTTTATGTGTTTGGTGCGAAAAACAAAACCGTCAGAGCTTACATCAGTCTTTACCGACCCGATGCAGGGGCGCATTTTGCCTTGGCGCCAAGCCATTTATACCCAGTTAGATCAAGTTACAGATAATTGGGCAATGAAAAATCGATGGAAACCCAGCGCCACTGTGGCTGCAATCATTGAGCATGAAGGAAAGTTCTTGCTGGTGGAAGAACATACGCCAGAAGGCCTTCGGCTGAACAACCCGGCGGGCCATTTGGACGAGGGTGAAAGCCTGGTGCAGGCCTGCGCCCGCGAAGCCCTCGAAGAAACCATGTACCTGTTTGCACCCACACAATTGTTGGGCGTCTACATGTCGCGCTTTCATCGTGCAGCCAATCATGGACGACCCGCGGAGGACATTACCTACCTGCGTTTCGCCTTTTGCGGCACCTTGGGTGCCCTGCAAACAAGCCGTCAATTGGACACCGGCATCGTGCGCACTCTCTGGCTGACAGCAGACGAAATTCGTGCGAGTGCCGATCGCCACCGCAGTCCGCTGGTCTTGCGTTGCGTAGAAGACTACCTTGCCGGGCAGCGTTACCCCTTGGCGCTGATCCATACCGACCCAGGTGTCATCACCCTCCCCGCCGCCGCACCGGATTGAACATGGCGTCCAAAAGCAAAGCCCAGTGCGTGGTGGTGGGTCTCAGTGGCGGGGTTGATTCAGCGGTTACCGCCTGGTTACTCAAACAACAAGGCCACCGGGTTATTGGCATCTTCATGAAAAACTGGGAAGGTGACGACGACGATGAATACTGCTCATCCAACGCCGACTTTGTGGATGCCGCTGCGGTGGCCGACGTGATTGGAATCGAGATCGAACACGTCAACTTTGCCGCTGAATACAAAGACCGGGTGTTTGCCGAATTCTTGCGCGAATACAGCGCCGGACGTACCCCCAACCCCGATATTCTTTGCAACGCTGAAATAAAGTTCAAAGCCTTCCTGGACCATGCCATGCGACTGGGTGCAGAGAAGATTGCCACCGGGCATTACGCCCGGGTGCGCCACAACCCGATCAGCCACAAAACCGAGCTGCTTAAGGGGCTGGACCCAAGTAAGGACCAGAGTTATTTTTTGCACCGGTTGAACCAGGTTCAACTCGCCAACACCTTGTTCCCGGTGGGCGAATTTCGCAAGACCGAGGTTCGCCGCCTAGCACTTGAAATTGGCTTGCCCAATGCCAAAAAGAAGGATTCCACCGGCATTTGTTTCATAGGAGAGCGGCCATTTCGGGACTTTCTGAACCGCTTTATCGCCAAAGAACCTGGCCCGATNNCTCAAGCCCAAGGGTGCGCCCCGCGGCGGTGGGGATCATGCGCCCTGGTTTGTCGCGCGCAAGGAGATGGCCAGCAACACCCTTTGGGTGGTGCAAGGCCACGACCATCCCTGGTTGCTCTCTACCGTGGTCCGGGCACAGGATGCAAGTTGGGTGGCCGGGGAATCGCCGGTGCCGGGCACACTGGCCGCCAAAACCCGTTACCGGCAGGCTGACGGCGCATGCGCATTGACAGCGATTGATGCCAGTGGCTTTGAGCTTGCCTTTTCTCAAGCCCAATGGGCTGCCACGCCAGGCCAGTCGGCCGTGCTTTACGCGGGTGAGGTGTGCTTGGGTGGGGGCGTAATTTCTGCCTGACGTCAGTTGGGAAGCCCTACGTTTTATATAGCTTCTAGCCCAATTGATAAAAGGGCTAGAAGTTAATTTTCTACAAATTAACCCATGCGCGAGAGCAAGGTTTCCATTTCTTTGAACATGGTGGCCATGTCACCCTTTTGCGCCGTGTCGGGCCGCAAGCAGGTGTCGAGTTCTTGCTGCAAAAAACACATAGTCATGCGTAGATGGGTGCTATCCAGCGCTTTGCGCACGGCGGAAAACTGTTGCCCCACTTTCACGCAACTTTCGCCTTCTTCGATCATGCGCTGGACACCGCGAATCTGACCTTCAGCCCGCCGCAACCGATTCAGCACCTCGGTGCGATCAGTCTCACTGAGAAAGCTCGCCATTGCAGACTCCGTTCATTTTTCAGGTCGCGCCAAGAGAACCCATACCGCAACATGCAGCACAGGATCCCATTGCGTTGACAACGCGAGCTTGGTTTAGTTGGCGCAACCGATGGTGGATTCAGGCACGCCCAACTTCTTCAGGATGATGCCAAGGGGGCAAAAGTTGGTGAACCCGGACTGAAACAGATTGGCACCCACAAAGGCGGTGAAGGCCAAGGCCCATTTGCTGACAAACAAAGGGCTACTTTCGACACCCAGTGCCAGGGAAATCATGATGAACATCCCTGCAAAAACCAAGATATAGCGTTGTACGGTCACGATGACTCCTTCAAAAAAATTACTTGTTCAAGCGATTGATGCCCAACAGGCCCATGATGTACTTCTCGTAAATGGGCTCGGACGTTCCCTTTTTCAGCTTGCGCATGAAATACTTTTCGTAAGCAATCTTGGCCAAGTGCACCCATTTGCCCTTCTTGAACCAGTTGACATTGCGTGGCGGAATCTGTGGAATGGCCACAAACGCTGCACCGGTGTCGCCCATATCGGCCAGACACACCGCATTCCAGGTACCTGTAGCGACGACGGGTCTACCCGCCAGTTCATCGGCCAGGTTGTGGCAAATGGCGGTCATCATGCTCTCAATCATGTAGCCCGTCTTTGGGCAACCCGTGGGCACTGGGGTGACTTCCACTGGGGGAATCGCCACACATACCCCGGCAGAGAATATGTTTTTGTAGGCCTTGCTGCGTTGGAACTCGTCAATGATGACCATGCCGCGCGGGTTGCACAGGTTTGGCACCGCGGCCACCGGACCCACGCCCTTGAATGCAGGCAGCATCATGGACATCTTAAACGCCACCTCGTGGTCCTTGACCACGGCACCCTGGTCATTGACTTCGGTCACGAACATCTTGCCTTGTTCGACCTTGGTGGTCTTGGCGTTGGTGATCCACTTGATGTGGCGGTTGCGGAACTCGGACTCCAGCATGGACTTGCTGTCGCCCACGCCCCCCAGACCCAAATGGCCAATATAGGGTTCGCTGGTGATGTAGGTCATAGGCACCTTGCTGCGCAGTTTGCGGCGACGCAAATCGGTGTCCACAATCATGGAAAACTCATAAGCCGGGCCAAAACAGCTGGCTCCAGGCATGGCGCCAATCACGATCGGGCCGGGGTTCTTCAGGAATTCCTGGTAGTTGGCAAAAAACTCTTGCGCATGATCCACATGGCAGATCGAGTGGGTAAAGCCACCACCACCAGAGGACACTGGTCCAGCGCCCGGCACTTCGTCAAAGGCAAGTTGTGGCCCCGTGGCGATGATGAGGTAGTCGTAGTCGAGTGTTTGACCGTCAATCAAGGTCAGTTTGTTGCCGGGGGCATCAATCTGTGTCACCTCCTTGGCAATGAAGCCGATTTTTTTGCGCTCCAGGTATTGCGCAATCGGCAGGGTCACTGTGTCGCGATCACGCCAGCCGACTGCAAGCCAAGGGTTGCTGGGAACGAACTGGAAATAGTCCGTCTTGTTGACAACCGTGATGCGGTGTTCGGGCGGCAGTGCCTCGCGCAGTTCGTATGCAGCTGGCATGCCGCCGATACCCGCGCCCATGATGACGATGTGAGCCATGTTTTGTCTCCTACAAATTTAAAGTTAGTGAATCGTGCCAAGAGAATCTGACGCATCTGCGCGCGTCTTGTTACGGCGCCAGTAGAGCGCGTAATACATCACCGGTATCACCACCAGCGTAAGCACGGTGGACACCAAAATTCCAAAAATCAGCGAGATAGCCAACCCATTAAAAATAGGGTCATCCAAAATAAAAAATGCACCAATCATGGCGGCCAAACCCGTCAGCGCAATCGGTTGTGCACGCACGGCAGCTGACTGAACCACAGCTTCTTTGAAATCCATGCCCTGCGATATTTGCAACTCAATGAAATCAACCAGCAAGATAGAGTTGCGCACAATGATGCCAGCCAAGGCAATCATGCCGATCATGGAGGTCGCGGTGAACTGCGAACCCAGCAATGCATGGCCTGGCATCACGCCAATGATGGTCAGAGGAATCGGCGCCATGATCACCAACGGTGTGAGGTAACTTTTGAACTGCGCCACCACAAGCAAGTAGATCAGGATCAACCCAACGCCATAGGCTGCGCCCATGTCCCGAAAAGTATCAAAAGTGATCTGCCATTCGCCGTCCCACTTGACCGCATATTGCCGGTAAGGATCGGTCGGCTGGCTGATCCAGTATTCGCCCAGTTCCCCCATGCCCGGCAATGCCGCGTCTTTGAGTTTGCTGCGAATTGCAAACAGGCCATACAGAGGTGAGTCCAACTTACCCGCCATGTCACCGTAGACGTAACTCACTGAATGCAGGTCCTTGGTGAAAAATGGCTGGTCAATCACACCACGTTCAACTTGCACCAATTCCGACAAGGGCACCAGCTGGCCATTGGCAGCGCGCACTGGCATAGCCAGCACCGCCTCCAAACCCACTTGGGATGCCAATGGCAATTGCAGGCGCACCGGCACTGGGTACTTGGTGTGCCCATCATGCAAATACGCGGCATCCACCCCAGTCAATGCCATAGCTGCCGTCTGTGCCACGGCTGCGGTCGAGATACCCAAGCTCTCGGCGCGCTGCCGCCGCACACGCAAGTAGTCGCGAGGTGCGGATGCCACTAACGAAGTGTCCACACCCACAATGTCTGGCGTGGCCACAAAGGCCTGCTCAATGCGCTTGGCCAGCGCCTGGCGCCCCGCTTCATCCGGCCCATACACCTCAGCCACCAACGGCGACATGACTGGCGGACCTGGCGGAACCTCAACCACCTTGATCCGCGCATGGTGCCGTTGGCCAATTTTTTCCAGTTCAGGACGCAACCGCTGGGCAATCGCGTGGCTTTGTTCATGGCGGTGTTTTTTGTCTACCAGGTTGATCTGCAAGTCGCCCTGTTCGGCATCCGCACGCATGTAGTACTGCCGCACCAGGCCATTAAACGTGATGGGTGAGGCGGTGCCAGCATAAGCCTGCAGGTCTTTCACTTCAGGCTGGGTCGCCAAAAACGCGCCGAGTTCGTGCAGCGTGGCGGCAGTGTTTTCCAAGGGCGTGCCGGCTGGCATTTCAACCACCACCTGAAATTCACTCTTGTTGTCAAACGGCAGCATTTTCAAAACCACCCACTGCACCAGCGTCAATCCCACGGACAGCATCAATGCCACCAGAATGCCCAGCAGCAACAACCAGCGCTTTTTTGCACTGTCCAGGAACGGCACCAACACCCGGCTGAACAGTACTTGCAGCTTGGATGATTTACCTTCATTGGCTCCTGCGCCATCGGCGTGCTTGTGCTGACTCATGACCTTAAGCGCCAACCAGGGTGTCACTGTGAAGGCAATAGCCAACGAAATGGCCATCCCCAAACTGGCGTTGATCGGAATCGGACTCATGTACGGTCCCATGAGCCCGGATACAAAGGCCATTGGCAACAACGCGGCAATGACGGTCAGCGTCGCCAAAATGGTGGGGCCACCCACTTCATCGACCGCGCCAGGAATGATCTCGCGCAGAGATCGGTCAGGATAAAGGTTTTGATGCCGGTGAATGTTCTCCACCACAACGATGGCATCGTCTACCAAAATACCGATCGAAAAAATAAGTGCGAACAACGAAACCCGGTTCAAGGTAAAGCCCCAGGCCCAAGACGCAAACAGCGTCGCGGTCAAGGTCAGGATCACGGCCGCACCCACAATAACTGCCTCTCGCCTACCCAGCGCAAAGCCCACCAACAAGATCACCGAGCCGGTCGCAAATGCCAGTTTCTGGATCAGCTTGTTGGCCTTTTCGGCTGCGGTCTCACCATAGTCGCGTGTGACTGTGGTCTGAATATTGGCTGGAATCACCGTGTTGTTCAATTCCAGCAAGCGAGCGCGCACGGCGCGCGCTACATCGACTGCGTTGGTACCAGGCTTTTTCGTGACTGTCAGCGTCAACGCCGGGTACACGCCGCCTGCTGGCAGTGCTTCTTGGCCCTGCGCGCCGGGGTCCGCCGCACCTGGTGTGAACCATACGTAGCGTTGAGGCAACTGCGCACCCGATTCAATGCGAGCAACCTCCCGAAGGAACACTGGCAAACCTTTGTGGATACCCACCACCAAGTCACCCACATCCTGTTCAGAGCGCAAAAACTCACCGGTTTCTACCCGCAACATTTGTCCGCCTTGGACTTCCGGGTTCAGCACCGCACCCGAGGGCATGCTGACATTGGCCGCTGCCAAGATGTTCTTTAGCGCCAGCACATCCACATTGCGCTCCCGCAGACGTGCCGGGTCCAACCAAACGTGAACTGCCCGTTGTGGGCCACCAATGGTTTGTACTTCGCGGGTGCCTGAGACCCTTTTGAGTTCAAGTTCAACCGTTGTGCTCACCCGTTCCAAGTCAACCGCAGCCAATGCATCCTTGCTCCACAGAGTCACCGCCAGCACCGGCACGTCATCAATGCCCTTGGGCTTGACAATCGGTGTCAAGGTACCCAACTCGCGTGGCAACCAGTCCTGATTGGCATTCAACACGTCGTACAGGCGAACCAGCGCATCCGTGCGGGGAACGCCCACCTTGAACTGCACGGTGAGGACCGCCAGGCCCGGCCGTGCCAGGGAATAGGTGTGCTCGATACCGGCAATCTGGCTCAACACCTGCTCAGCGGGCCGGGCCACCATGTTGTGCACATCGGTGCTGCTGGCGCCCGGAAAAGGGATCAGCACATTGGCCATGGTCACGTTAATTTGTGGCTCTTCTTCGCGCGGGGTAACCAACACCGCAAACACGCCCAGCAGCAAAGCCACCAGAGCCAGCAAGGGCGTGATCGCGTTGAGCTTAAAGGCCCGAGCCAGCCGGCCGGACACACCAAGTTTGGATTGATCTGCCATGCTCAACTCAACGCGCAAGAGGCTGTGCACCAGCCAAACCAGCCCGAATCGGGTCCAACGCCACTTGATCAGAGTCGGTCAACCCGGCCAGCACTTCAACGCCTTGACCAGCGTGTTCGGCGCCAATGCGAATCGCCTTAAGTGCAAATCCTTTGCCCGACACCACATATACCGCGGTAAGTTCGCCTCGGCGCAGCACAGCGGAATTGGGAATCACCAAACGCTGTGTTTGGCCTGCCGCAAATCGCACCCTGATCGGTTGCCCGGGCAGCACACTGGCTGCGGCACTCGCCGGCAATTCCAGGCGCCACTCCACCGTCTGAGCCACCGCATCAGCAGTTGGCAAACGGGTGACTTGACTGGGCCGAATCCACTGCGCTTCGCCATTTTTCCCAGGTAACGCAAACTCTATTGCCGCATCCTGGCGCAGTTGCGCTGAACGTGAAACCGGGATCTGGACGATCACCCGCAAAGGCAGTGGCGCGTAAAGTGTGAGCAGGGCTTTGCCCGGAAAAGCCAAGTCACCGACCTCGGCACTGGTCTGCCACACCAAAGCGTCGAAAGGTGCCGTGACACGGGTAAATCCTTGTGTCAAACCCGATTGCTTTTGGGCTGCATTGGCTTGGTCTCGACCCGCCTGGGCACTTTTTAGCTGCGAGTCAGCCGTGTCCATCGCTGCCGCACTGATAAACCCTTTGGCCAGCAAATCACGGGTTCGGTCGAAGTTGGCCTGGGCATTGCGCAACTCGGCTTGGGCCTGGGCCACTTGCGCCTGACTGCGTTGCACACCAGTCTGGGTTTCGCTGTCGTCCACGGTGGCGAGCACTTGGCCAGCTCGCACCTTGTCGCCGGCCTTGACCAGCATGGTGGTGACCCGTCCTGAGGTTTGGGCGGAAATGCTACTTTGTTTCACCGGCTGCACCACGCCATCCGACTCAAAACCATTACCTACCGCCTTGACTTGTGCCGGTACCACAGGCACCTCAACCCCACGGTTTGCCCCCGCCACGTCCGCAGCAACCCCAACCTGGGCGCACAACAAAAGACTCAATGACAAGACGAAATAACGCATGGCGATCACCAAAAAAGCAACAAGAAGGTGGATGACAGCTCAGACGAGACCAAGCAGGTCTGGGCTTATACCCCCGGTAGTATATAAGTAAATAGTTATTTATCAAACACTTTGTGACGGGCAAAAAAAAAGACCCGGCATCCACAACGGCTTGCCGGGTACGGTCACGCCGCTGGTACGGCGCAAATCAAAAAAGTTCGGTTCTAGAAGGGAATGTCATCATCCATGTCATCAAAGCCACTGCCCGGGCGTGATGCGGGTGCCGGTGCGGCGGGCGCTTGTCGGTTGGGTGCTGCTGCGGGGCGTGCCGCAGGTGCCTGGCGGTTGTAACCACCGTCATCGTCACCACCCTGGCTGGGTTCGCCCATGCCTTCACGACCACCCAACAATTGCATTTCGCTGGCAATGATGTCGGTGGCGTATTTCTCAACACCGTCCTTGTCGGTGTACTTGCGAGTCTTGATTCGGCCTTCGACATACACCGGGCGACCTTTTTTCAGGTACTGGCTGGCAATTTCGGCCAAACGGCCGAAAAAGGTGACGCGGTGCCATTCGGTTTCTTCGACCATCTCACCGGTTTTGCTTTTGTAGCGGCTGCTGGTGGCAATGGTGATGTTGGCCACCGGATCGCCGCTGGGCAGGTAACGCACCTCCGGGTCGCGGCCCAGGTTGCCCATCAAAATCACTTTGTTCACGGATGCCATGTGTGTCCTCTCAATCTGTTTTGCTGTTCAGGCAGTTTGCCTCGGTGCCTGGATTATCCGGCTTTCAATGCCTGGGTGTGACCTTCAATGGGTGCCATGGGCCAGGCCACCACCAGCCACAGCAACATCAATGCGGCGCAGGCAGAAAACAGGCTGTGGGCGCCACCATGGCGCATCAACCAACCACCCCCCACGCCACCAGCAAACAAGCCCAGCGACTGCAGCGTGTTGTAGACCCCAATTGCAGAACCCCGGCAACCCGGTGGTGCCAGGCGGGTCACGATGCTGGGTTGGCTCGCCTCCAGCACGTTAAAGCCGTAGAAAAATACAAAAATCAGCGCACCCAGCATGCCCAGACTGGGCGATGCGTCGACCTGAGACCACAGCCCAAGCTGAACCAGGGCTGCTAAACCAATGGAAATCAAAAACACACCGCGCAGGTAACCGCGTCTTTCCAACTGGAACAAGCTGCCCCCCATCATCACGAACGAACCCAGGACCGCCGGCAAATACACCAGCCAATGCCGGTCATGCGCCAGGCCCGCCTGCACCAACATGGCAGGAAGCGCCAGCCACATTGCCAACTGAACCGCGTGCAAAACAAAGACGCCAAAGTTCAGCCGGAACAAGGCCGGGGATCGCAACACCTCTGAAACCAAGCCCTTGGGTTGATTTTTATGCTGCAAAGGTTCTGCGGGTACCCACCACAGCACCGAGGCCACACCTAGCAGGGCCAGGACCGCCGTCATGGCAAAAATGCCAACCAGCCCGATGCTGGCAGCCAGGGGGGGCGCAATCACCAGCGACAAAGCGAACATCAAACCCACGGTGATGCCAATCAAGGCCATGGATTTGGTACGCACCACCTCACGGGTTTGATCGGCCAACAAAGCGGTGACCGCGGCGGACACCGCGCCCGCGCCTT
>DFWT01000262.1 GCA_002381045.1 Rhodoferax sp. UBA4127 | reverse complement strand
GAATTTGAAGTGGCCATCAGGGTGCCACGTTAGTTCAATGGCGACCATCTGCGTAAGGTGTTAGCGGTTACCAGCCCCAGCGGTGGCGATGAGCGCAGTTTCGTCGCCGCCACCCTTGCCAACTAGCCCTCACAGCATGACGAGCGCCCACCTCTTATAAGATACTGATCTTCGCGCTGAGCCCGTTGGTGGCCTGCACGTCCTGTTCAAGTTGGACCACGCGTGGGCCTGCATACCAGCGCGCTTTCCCGCCGCATACAAGACTGAGGGGTTACGGTGGTGAGGTCGGTGTTGAATGATGGGTAATGGCGCCTCAAAACCACACTGGATAGGTTGCCTAAGTGTGTTTGCATGACACTTACAACCGCTTCCTAGACAAACTGACTCGTTTTTAACGCCAACACTCTGCAACTTTTGCCTTTTCAGTGGCGTCGGCAGACGTTTGCAGGAATCCCGCTGCGCCCTTGACACCAGTGTTTGACAAAGTCAAGACTCCACAAGTGGTATCTGTACCTATGGGTGTGGCAATTAATGTGTACGCATTGATGGCACTTCTAGGAGTAGCCTCGGCAGCCATATCGGTCGGAGATTGAAGAGATAGGTTGTACTTAGGGGCATCGGTAGGAACCCTCGCCAACCGTAACGGCAGAATATCGATGTTGCTTCCTGCCGCGTCAGAATATCTGCTGTTTGCAGCGTAGTAGCGCTCCATGAACTGCTGAGCGTCTAGCAAGGCTGACCGCGCCGCAGATCGGTCACCTCGGCGCACACTTTCGGTGTAGCTTGGGTAAGCCACTGCAGCAAGAATGCCAACAATGGCCACCACAATCATCAGTTCGATCAGTGTGAATCCTCTAGCTTGAAGATTGGGACAGATCCGCGTCGATGTGCAATAGTTGGTCATATTTGATTCCAAACGTCGAACTCAACGAATCGGCGGATTGATGATGCGCCGCCATACACGGTCTTTCACTGAGCGGCTACTAGACGGATTCGGTTCTTCTATGTTGCCAGTCTTATAGCCCGTTGTGTTTTGAAAGCTTACCTTTGTCTGACAAATGCTTCCAGAGCAAACCGGTGTGGCCTTTAAAACTGCATCAACACCATCCGCATTGGTTGCATAACCTACCACAATGGCATCGCTGCTGTTAATCACGTCATTACCATCAGTATCGAAAAAGCGGTAAGTTGGGTTAAGCCCAGTTTCCACAGGTATCAGCAAATTAATACCAGTTCCAATTGCCGAATCGCAAACGTCGCCCGAACTTGCGGGCTTCACGGCGCTCATCAATACCAGCTTTGAACTCACTCTCTGAGACGGATAAAGCACTCGCATACCTGTGGGCACATCAAGATTGATGACCCAACCTCGGTCACCCCCAGCCCAATCGACTGCGATACCGGACAACTGGTAATAGACCGAGCTTCCGGCACCAGCAACAGCAGATAAGGCACGTGGTCGTAACACTGAACGACTCATAGGCCGAATCACAGAATCACTCGCTTTGTCCCAAACACCATAAATCGCCTGTGTTGCCATATCGCTGGCATCTGTCGTGTTGGACAACCGCCCCGTACCAAAAACTACAATCTTGCCACCCAAAGAGTGATCAAACAGCATGGGTGCATGCACGATGGATTGAGCAACGCCGTCAGTGTGCGCTGCTGTAAAAAAGGCGGTCCCTCCTGAAACTTCAAACTTGCTTGAAGCCGTAGCCAAATAGTCAAATTTCCATACCTTGCCCTTCAAGTCCCCCGCATACACAGCAGTAATCTGACCGCTACCATTGCGCGCCACACCCACTCCACCGAGCCCATTGGCGCCAGCGGTGTCCACATCCAATGTTTGCGCCACCCCCGTCTGCAAATTGACCACAAACAAGGTGGCTTTACCAGAGTTACTGAATCTGCCATTGCCAAAAATGGCGACCCACTCCCCGTTAGGCAGCACGCCCACTTCAACTGGCGCCGTGATGTAACCCAAATCTGGATTGGCTGCATTGCTCAACTCCCAGCGAACCGCTGAGGCATCCAAATTGGGTGAATTTGTGACATCCAATGCGAAAACAGCCCGACCTCCCGCACCCAAAGTTCCAACCAAATAGTTGCGCCAACTTGGCGCGGTCACGCTTGGTCCAGGAGCATTCACAAAGGCGTCCGCTTCGACCAAAGGACCATCGACGTAATACTGATGATAAAGAGCAGATGTCCCGTAGTTCTTATCAGTCAGCTTCATTAGATTGGGATATACCGATTTGGGCACGTAGGCAAAGACTTCCTGGCCATCATCAACAGCGACAGTAGCGCCTGCGCCGTCCTTGAACCCATGCAACATTCCATCATTGCCGCCCACAAACAGCGTTCCTGTCCGGGCGGATTTTGCGGTCAGGAAACTTGTGTACCGAGTGTCAGCCCCACCCTGTGCCGAAGGCAGAGACCCATAGCCCATGTTGACCGAGCCTTTTACGAACACTGGATTAGAATTGCCAAAATCTCCCAACACACTCCTGCGTGCCCTAAATGGCTTGCCATCGCCCTCCTTGCTTCGGTCACCCCTGAGAAAGTCCACAACATCAGCCGCAGTGGCGGCTGGAATCGTGACTGGACTGCCCAAGGTTGTCTGGTTAGTAGAACCCATACCTGACCAAGTGAACGGCACACCTGATGCGGGCGCTGTATCTGTACTCCAAGTCACAATATTGCGACTACCCCACGCTGGCACAACAGATTCAGCACTCCACGCTGCGGTTGCACTGGGCACGCCGTTGGTCAAACGGTACGCGAGAACGTCGCCGCTCCAACTGCCAGTTTTGTATTGAGGCACATATTTGCGGTTGTCACCCTCCAATGAAGTCGCCGTGGTCGCAACACCACCCTCTTTGTAGGGGTCAGCAGAGGCCAAGTCAACCGCAGAGCGTACGGCTTTCGACAACTCCACCGGATCCTTGGCACTGAAGAAAGATCCACGGCTGTTTAATGCGGCGTGCCAGAGGTCATCAATCCGGTCAGTTCCCCAAACCTTTGTACCGTTTGTCAATGCAGGCAAGTCTGTAGCTGGATCAAGCACGCCTCGAACACCCAAACCCACGGTGTAATTCACCATGTGCTGCCAAAAAGCCGGGTCCTGAATGGAATTTTTGACCTTATTGTCTAAATTTGGTCGCAAATCCTTTTTCCAGTATTCCATGGCGTAGTCAGCCAGTGTGTTCGAGTTTCCATCCTTGTATGGCCAAACTGGCGTGTACTTATAGGGATCATTCACCGGCCCTGTGATCAACAGCCCAGCCGCATTATCCGAATTGTTCACGGCTGTCGTAGACACATTCCAGTAGCCATCCGTCACCATGATGTTGTACGCGCGTCTACAAGTTTTGTCGTCATGGTTATCAGAGTCACCAGGTTCGTCTGCCCATGGACCCCTGCTGTCTGCTCTGGAATAATACTGTCCCACGGCCCTGAGCGCCCCGGGCAATGGCGTACTACCGTTAGCTGGCAGGGCCTGCAACCAACTGAACAGTGCTGCCTTGGTGTCTGTTGTGAAATCACGCACACCTTTCTGAATGACGGCTGTATTCACGCCGTCAATGGATTCAGAACTGCTTTTGTTGATTCGTCCCCATCCAATACGAAAGTTATCCGCCGCATCCGCGAATGACTCGGAGATAGCCCCCCGAGCCATCAAATTGCGTGTTCTGTAATAGGTAAACCAATTCGCAAAATTTTGCCGCTCCTCTGTTTGCGAACAACCACTTGGTCCGACAGCGCCAGCACAGTCGGTACGCGCAGTCACCTTCGGAAATGTTGCTCCACTGTTAATTGAATACTCTGTATAGTTAGCTGCGGTAGTTGGGTTCAGATACGCACCACCAGATTTATTCAAACGATAGAACAAACCCGGGTCATAGTTCTCAGATGAATTGGTACAGTTTGTTCTGGCATTTTGATAACACCAAGTAGTGGTCACCTTGGTGGAACCTGACCTCACGTTGGTCAGGTTCACAGTACCACCTGCCTGGTTCATTGGATCTTTGTAGGCAGCAGTGACAGGTGAATTCGCCATTCTCCCCGCAGGATTAGTCGATGTGGCTGCAGGCAGCGGATAAGTTGCGAGTGCCCAGGGCCAATAACGAACCTCTGGGTTGTAATAAATGGTGTTGGTATCCGGTGAGCGCATCAGCTTTTGCCGATAGTTGCTGTTGCCAGGCTGGCCAGCCACCGTACCAATGAAATTCACGCCCGTGCTCACGTCATCTGGATCAGCCTTGGTGCCGTTGGAACCGACAGGACTGGCGACAGTGAAGGCACCCACATAAATCGTGGTTTCAGGCATATGTTGCCAAGTCATGGAACCAGAATCATCCATGGTCAGCATGATGTTGGGTTTCACACCGCCACCTGCACGGCTCAACAGCGGGCTTTGCGAAGGTTGGGCAAGGACCGCGCCTGAAAGCACCACCATCACGAGGCCGATCAATCTCACAAGCGACTTTGGTACGGGGGAAAATTTGACGGTAGACATGATCGTCTCCTTAATCACTGCAAAAGAACCGTTGACTGCAACCAAACGACAGAACCATTGGTTGTTTTGCCGGAGGTTGAATCAGCGACATAGTCCGGACTAAAGCCCCTAGCAGTCACAACGTATGGGGTTGTACCGTCAGCCAGAGTTTGTCTTTCCACCACACACTCTGGCAATCTGGTCGGTCTGAAAGAACTGTCCGCCGACTTGATCTGTGCCTCAGCCAAAACCGTTCTCGTGGCGGTCAAACCCGCACCCGCTGAACCTGTCCAGGTGGCTGAACGCTCCCAAGCTAGGATGGGTGAAGCTGCACCTTCAGATGCATGCAATGCGGAGGCGGTACTGGTGACTGTTGTAACGTTTGCTTCGACTAGCGAAGTTCCCATCCGCCCCACCGGAAACGCCACATCGTCCGCCTTTCCCAACTCGGCTTCACAGTAACGCAGCGCCGCCTCAGCGTACTGTTGTGCCAAATTTTGCAAACGAATGTTGTTGGTTACCTTCTCGCCAGACGTTGCATTTCGAATGGCGGCAGCTGAGGTCAATCCGATAATCACTAGCATGATAAGAACGATGATCAGCGAAACGCCCGCCTGAGGACGAAAAATACATCGGTGATTTTTGATTTGATTAGTCATGGCGGTTTCAGAATGCCATTTTGTTACGCAAAGTCGTCGTCGAAAAATAGGCACGGCGCAGGTTCCTGTCTGGCAAATCCTGTTCCACTGAATCACAGTCGAGGTACTTTGGCGTTGCTGTCAGTTCGGTATCCAACACTGGGTCTCCGCTGCGCATTAGTAAGCAAACACGCACGCTCACGATCCGTGTCCAATCCGACACGTTGCCAGCCGTCACATATCTAACAATTTGGCGCGGATTGGCTGCATTGGCCTCGCCGTACCAAATCTTCATGTCGTCGACGTTGTCAACCAGGGGCTCCGCCGACACAGGTTGCCCAGCTGAGTCTTGCGTCGAACTAGCGCAATACAACTCAGACCTACCACCGGTACCTGTTTGGAGGAAAAAGCGGTTGTGCGTAATGAAAAAATCAACGCCAGACACGGTGCCTGCTGCTGGTCTGATTTGACTACCCTTGCAATCAGACGGTGAATCAGGTGACCCAGAAACAGGAATTGGTACCGTGTTGGTGACATCAGCCTCGTAACTTACTTCGAGCGACGGCTTGCCAGCAGCGGGGCTCGCACAAACCACATCACCTGCAGAGGCTTTCTTGTTTGGTGCGTCAAAGTTCCCATCACAACCAAACACAGCTCGCCCTGAGAAAGTACGGGAAAAAACAGTCACAGCTGGGGGCACAACGACGGGAATTCCCGTGGGTTGCGCATAGCCTGCCAGCAATAACTCGCGAGAAAGAAGGGTCAACGCCAACTGTGCGTTTTCATGCATCTCCGCATATGCCGCTTGCTGCCTTGTTGTCTTGCCGGAAGAAAGGTAGCTGACCAATACTGCACCAACCACCACCAAACCAATGACCACGGAAACCATGACCTCGACCAGCGATAGCCCGCGCATCTTGGACGGTGATGCACCATTTTTCATAAGTTAATCCTGAAAAAGCTGCAACGAATGCTCGGATCATCCGCCGAACCAAGGTCGTCCGGACATTCGTGAAGCAAAGCAGGTGCATCATCCGTGTTGGCCACTGCTGGATCCCGCCAAGCCACCCAAACATCCATTGCCACAGCACCCAAATCAGGCTTCAAAATGACAGAACCATCTGGCAACTGATCACGCACCAAAATACGCCACTGCAGAAGGTCAAGCGTTGCAATTTGCGCTGGCGAGCAATTCAAGGCAGACGTGTTGCAGAGGTCATTAGAGTTTGTTGGAAGAATGGCCTTTGTGCCCTGCCCAGCAAAATCAGTCGTGAAGTCATAGTTGCCAGCAAAGAAACCTGTTGCCACAACCGCAGGGATTGCAGGTGGCCCCACCACAGCGGCTGCGGCTGGCACCCCCTTGTTTGCCCGCATCCGCTCTCCGATGTCATTTGCCAACTGGGTTGCGGTAGCCCGGTACTGTGACATCTTGGTGTAGCGAATCGAGGCGGCGTTTACACCAGCGAGCGCCAAGAGTCCAATTGAAGCAATGACGATAGAGACCAGCACTTCAATCAATGAAGCGCCAAACATTCCTGCAGGTGTGAGGCTTAGACTTAACGCTTGACGTTTACTCATGCGCATGATGCCGTACCTTTCGGACGAATTGCAGCACGTCCTTTATTGGAAACACATACCAAGCGGGGAGAACTCGAACTTACAGACGGCGTTACCCACAAAGTTTCCGAGGCTGCCTGCGACCAACCGGTAGGCTGAAAAACAAACTGGTAACGAGAAGTCCCATTGGCCGCGGCAATCGAGGCAATGCCAGGTAAAGCATCCTGAACCTTCAAAACCACATCGCCCACATCAACCGTGCCATCACCATCTTCATCCACAAACACGATCCAGCCGTTCTTCCATAGCCCTCCCGAACCCGTGCATGATGAGCCCGTGATCGACGGACAAATCGTGACCCGATTGGCGCGTTTAACTGCCTCCGATCGTGCATACCGAAAATCACTGACCAAAGTGTCAGCGGTGGCCTCTATCTGCCGACCCGCCAAGAAGGTTTGAAAACTGGGCACGGCCAGCACCGTGAGCACCATGACCACTGCAATGGTCACTAGCAACTCAACCAATGTAAATCCATACTGACGAGATTTCATGGGCGGGAGCTTATCCACTTTCGCTGCGTATGAGGCATCGGTAACTGATGGTCGGCGAATATCATCGGACAAACGGTAAGCCATGCTGGAGTTTCCTGTTGAAGCAACGAAAATGCCACAAAAAATACTTCAATCCACCTTGTCGCTAGCAAAGGCAGCGCAATTGATTGCTCCGCCGAACCCATCCGTTGGCTGTGCGGTGGTGTCTGCCAGCGGTCAACTCATTGGCCAAGGCCACACCCAACAAGCCGGCGGCCCGCACGCCGAAATCATGGCCTTGCGCGACGCGGCAGCTGGCGGCTACTCTGTCGCAGGGGCAACCGTTTATGTCACACTTGAACCGTGTTCGCATCACGGCCGCACTGGCCCGTGCTGCGATGCGCTGATTGCCGCAGGCATAGCCAAGGTGGTCGCCACCAACACCGACCCGAATCCGCTGGTGTCTGGCCAGGGCTTTGCGCGCTTACGGGCGGCGGGCGTCACAGTGGAGGTGTTGCCAGCCGATCACCCTCTCGCCATTGAGTCGCGTGAGCTCAACATTGGTTTTTTCAGCCGCATGATCCGCAAAACACCCTGGGTACGCATGAAAATTGCCGCCTCGTTGGATGGGCAAACCGCGCTCAACAACGGCGCCAGCCAATGGATCACCTCAGAGCCAGCGCGTGCGGACGGCCATGCTTGGCGCGCCCGCGCCTGTGCCGTACTTACCGGCATTGGCACGGTGCTGGCAGACAACCCGGTACTGAACGTTCGGCTGGTTGACACCCCACGGCAACCCCATTTGGTGATTGTTGACAGCCAGTTGGAGACGCCGCTTGATGCTTCGTTTTTTATAGCTGGTCGCACTTGCTACATGTACGCCGCAGTGCCAAATGATGTAAAGAAAGCGGCACTTGAGGCGCGCGGTGCCACGGTGATATACATGCCGGGTTTGACGCCAGGAACCGAAAGCAAAGTCGATTTGAACGCCATGCTGCTGGACTTGGCCAAACGCGAAATCAATGAACTTCACCTGGAGGCCGGCCACAAACTCAACGGCTCGTTTGTACGTGAAGGCCTGGTGGATGAGTTTTTGCTGTACCTGGCCCCCAAGCTACTGGGCATGGGACAGGGCATGCTCAACTTTGGTCCTTTGACGCAAATGGACGAAGCCATCAATCTGAGCTTCCAGAGTGTGGAGCGGGTTGGGCCAGACCTGCGTGTGGTCGCCCGGCTGCCCGGGCGAGACCAGTTTTAGGCGACTGCCAACGCGGCCAAATGGCAGCCGGAAAGCCTGCTGGCCTTTCCCTGCGAAAATAGCAGGATGTTTACAGGAATCATCAGCGGCGTTGGCCGCATTTCGCAGATTGAGCCCTTGGGCGACACTTCGGCGCATGGCAAGCGCCTGACCATCGTTTGTCCGCCCGGCTACCTGGACGATATGGGCTTGGGCGACAGCATTGCGCTCAATGGCGCCTGCATGACAGTCACCACATTTGAGCCTGTGCAGTCCCAATTCACCATCGACATCTCTAGCGAGTCGCTCAGCAAAACAGCGGGGTTGAATGCTTTAGGCGCAGTCAACCTTGAAAAAGCCCTGCGCGCCAACGATCGGCTGGGTGGGCACATCGTTTCGGGTCATGTGGATGGGGTCGGGCAGGTCACCTACTTTGAGCAGATCAGTGAAAGCTGGGAGCTGCGTGTGCTTGCGCCCAAAATGTTGGCCAAGTATCTGGCTTACAAAGGTTCCATCACCGTCAATGGCGTAAGCCTGACGATCAACCGCATCACTGACCTGTCCGAGGGTTGTGAGGTGAGTATCAACCTGATTCCGCACACGGTGCAAAACACCGCCCTGGGCCACCTTACGACAGGTACCTTGGTAAACCTGGAAATTGATTTGATCGCGCGCTATGTGGAGCGCATGCTGGGTGACACACCTGGCCAAAATATTTGAGATCTAGCCTGATGACGACACTTACCCCTGTCCCAATTTCACCCATCGAAGACATCGTGGCCGACATGCGCGCTGGGCGCATGGTGATTCTGGTCGACGAAGAAGACCGCGAAAACGAAGGCGACCTGATCATGGCCGCCGACCATGTGACGGCCGAGGCGGTCAACTTCATGGCCAAGTTTGGTCGTGGCTTGATTTGCCTGACGCTGACTCGTGAACGCTGTGAGCGCCTGCAACTGCCACCCATGACCGCGCGCAACGGCGACAAAAAAGGAACCGCATTCACCGTGTCTATCGAAGCGGCTGAAGGTGTCACCACTGGCATTTCTGCCGCTGACCGGGCCCGTACAGTGCAAGCAGCGGTGGCCAAAGACGCCAAGCCCGATGACTTGGTGCAGCCTGGCCACATCTTCCCCTTGCAAGCGGTCGAAGGCGGAGTGCTGATGCGCGCTGGCCACACCGAAGCCGGCTGTGACTTGGCTGCCATGGCCGGCTGCACACCAGCTGCCATGATCTGCGAGATCATGAAGGACGACGGCACCATGGCGCGCCTGCCTGATCTGCAACTCTTTGCGGCTGAGCACGGCCTCAAGATTGGCACCATTGCCGATTTGATTCACCACCGCAGCCGGGTCGAATCCCTGGTGGAGCACATCGGTGCCCGCCCGATGAAAACCGCCTTTGGCGAATTCACCCTGCATGCCTTCAAGGACAAAACTGCCCATGGCGTGCACCTTGCCTTGGTCACAGGCCAATGGGAAGCCGATGAAGCGGTGCTGGCCAGGGTACATGAACCTTTGTCGGTGCTGGATGCCCTGGAAGTGGGCCGCGCCATGCACTCCTGGAGCCTAGACGCCAGCTTGGCGCGAGTGGCGTCTGAAGGCAAAGGCGTAGTGGTGTTTTTGAACTGTGGCGAAAACAGCGCGCAGTTGTTGGCCCAGTTTGACGGCACCGCACGTGCCAGCCACGGGCCAGAGCGTGGCAGGATGGACCTGCGTACTTACGGGGTTGGCGCACAAATTCTGCGCGAATGTGGCGTGCGCAAAATGAAACTGATGGGAACGCCCAGGCGCATGCCCAGCATGACCGGTTACGGCCTTGAAATTGTGGGCTACGTGGCTCCCTGACACATCAATTAGGAACTTCTATGCTGATCGCAGACCAAGGCACGCTGGATGCCACCGACAGCCGTTTGAACGGTAAAAAGCTCAGCATTGGCATCGTGCAAGCGCGCTTCAATGCGGGCATCACCGACGCCCTGGCGGCGGCCTGCAAAGCCGAGTTGCTGGCACTGGGTGTGGCAGAGAAAAACATCACTCTGGTGCAAGTGCCCGGCGCGCTGGAGGTCCCGTTGGCCTTGATGGCAATGGCGGACAAACTCAAGTTTGACGCGCTGATCGCACTGGGATGCATCATTCGCGGTGAAACTTACCATTTTGAACTGGTGGCCAACGAATCTGGCGCCGGCGTGAGCCGCGTCGCGCTCGACCACCAAATCCCGATAGCCAACGCCATCCTGACCACCGAAAACCTTGACCAAGCCCTTGCCCGCCAAACCGACAAGGGCCGTGATGCCGCCCGTGTGGCGGTTGAAATGGCCAACCTGTTAGAGGACATCTGATGAGCGAATCCAGCCACCCCAAAACCACCAAGCGTCCGCCACCGCAGCCCCGCAAAGGGCTCACCAGCACCGGTGCGCGCAAGGCAGCCAGTAAGTCTGACCGCTCGCGCGCTCGTGAATTTGCGCTTCAAGGCCTGTACCAAGTGCTGGTCGGGAAAAACGACATCGATGCGGTAGATGTTTTCACCCGCGACCTGGCCGGTTTTTCCAAGGCCGACTCGGTGCACTTTGATGCTCTGCTGCGCGGCTGCGCCGAGCAAGCCGAAGTTCTGGACGCCCATATCACCCCCTTGCTCGACCGCAAGATTGCCGAGATCTCACCCATCGAGCACGCAGTCATGTGGATCGGCGCCTACGAGTTGCAGCATTGTCTGGACGTGCCCTGGCGCGTGGTGCTCAATGAATGCATCGAACTGGCCAAAGAGTTTGGCGGCACCGATGGCCACAAGTATGTGAACGGCGTACTCAATGGACTGGCGCGGCAACTGCGCGAGGCCGAAGTCGCTGCCGACAAAGGTGCCAGAAGCTAAGGTCGTGATGCGAGTCACCCAGCGCGCCCAGCGCATTGAGCCGTTTTATGTGATGGAGGTCGCCAAGGCGGCCAGCAAGGTCGCGGCAGAGGTCGCACAGACCAATAAGCCGATGATCTTCCTGAACATCGGCGAGCCTGACTTCACCGCACCACCGCTGGTCCAGGAGGCCGCCAACCAGGCCATACGCAATGGCCTGTCGCATTACACCCCTGCCACCGGCCTGCCCGAGTTGCGCGAGAGCATCAGCAATTGGTACCGCAGCCGCTTTGGCGCCGTCGTGCCGGCCAGCCGCATCGTGGTCACCGCCGGCGCGTCAGCCGCCCTGCAACTGGCTTGCCTGGCGTTGATCGAAGCCGGTGACGAGATCCTGATGCCCGACCCCAGCTACCCCTGCAACAGGCACTTTGTGGCGGCGGCGGATGGCACGGCAGTGCTGATCCCTACCACCGCAGAAGAACGCTTTCAGCTCAGTGCCAACAAGGTGCGTGAGGCTTGGGGCCCCAAGACCCGTGGCGTGTTGCTGGCATCACCGTCCAACCCGACCGGCACTTCCATAGCACTATCAGAAATGAAGCGCATTCATGAGGTAGTACAAGGGCTAGGAGGTGTTTCTATCATTGATGAGATTTACCTGGGGCTAAGCCACGACTCCGCCTTCGGCCAGACCGCCTTGACCCTGGACGATCAAATCATCAGCATCAACAGCTTTTCCAAATACTTCAACATGACCGGTTGGCGGCTGGGCTGGATGGTGGTGCCCGAGGCGCTGGTGGGTGTGATTGAACGCTTGGCGCAAAACCTGTTCATCTGCCCCAACACCATTTCACAGTACGCGGCACTGGCGTGTTTTGAAGATGAAAGCCTGCTTGAGTACGAGCGCCGCCGCGCGGAATTCAAGGCGCGGCGCGACTACTTCATCCCTGCGCTTAATGCGCTTGGCCTGAGGGTGCCAGTGATGCCTGACGGTGCGTTTTACGCCTGGGCCGATTGCTCTGCTGCCTGCCATAAGCTGGGGGTCAATGGCAGTTGGGATCTGGCCTTTGAGATCATGAACCGCGCTCATGTGGCAGTCACTCCAGGGCGCGACTTTGGTCATGCGGACACCCAGCATTTCATCCGCTTCTCCACCGCCAATTCGATGCCCCAGCTTGAAGCCGCCATTGCGCGCCTGAAGGTGTTGCTGACGTGAAGCAGTCTGCCACCACCTCAGAGGTTTTCAGTTGGCCGATTAGGGTCTATTGGGAGGCATGCCGGTGGCATTGTTTTTTATGCCAACTACCTGAAGTTTTTTGAGCGTTCCCGCACCGAATGGCTGCGCGCCAAGGGCATCAGCCAGCAGCACCTGCGTGACACCGTGGGCGGCATATTTGTGGTGAGCGATGCCCAGGTGCGTTTTCTCAAAAGCGCCAAACTCGATGATGAACTCTTGGTTACAACTTCACTCAAAGAGCCAGGACGCGCATCCATGACAATTCATCAGGAAGCCCGGCTGGTAGGCAAAATCAGCACGGCCCTGCTTTGCGAAGCCACCATCCGTGCCAGTTGGGTGGATGCGCTGACCTTGAAACCCGCCAGAATCCCGCCCCAAATTCTTCACGCCCTGACATGACCCAAGACCTCTCAATTTTTCAACTGGTGCTCAACGCCAGCCTGGTGGTGCAGGCGGTGATGCTGCTGCTTTTGGTGGTGTCTGTCGCCAGCTGGGCGGCGATTTTTCGCAAGCTGTTTTCACTGGGCAAAGTTAAAAAACTCAACGAAGATTTTGAGCGCGAATTCTGGTCGGGTACCAGCCTGAACGACCTGTTTGCGACAGCCACCAAACGTGCCAGCACCGGTGGCCCGATGGAGCGCATTTTTGCCAGTGGCATGCGCGAGTACCAAAAGCTGCGCGAGCGCCGCATCACCGACGCCAGCAGCCTGATGGACGGAGCCCGCCGAGCCATGCGGGCCAGCTACCAACGCGAGATGGACAACATAGAAACGCACTTGTCGTTTCTGGCCTCGGTCGGTTCGGTGTCGCCCTATGTGGGTTTGTTCGGCACGGTGTGGGGCATCATGCACGCGTTCAACGGCCTGGCGGCGCTGGCGCAAGTGACCCTGGCCACTGTGGCACCCGGCATTGCCGAGGCGCTGGTGGCCACCGCCATTGGCCTGTTTGCGGCAATTCCTGCGGTGGTGGCCTACAACCGTTTTGCCCGTGACATTGACCGTATTGCGATCCGGCTGGAAACTTTCATGGAAGAGTTTTCCAACATCTTGCAACGCAACGTGGGCGCACAAACGCCTACAGCCCACTAAGCACAGGCGCACCCCATGGCGCATATGGTTAGCCGAGGACGCGGACGCCGCACCATCAACGAGATCAACATGGTGCCGTTCATCGACGTGATGCTGGTGCTGCTGATCATCTTCATGGTCACCGCACCCCTGATTTCCCCCAGCGTGATCGATCTGCCCAGCGTCGGCAAAGCCGCGCGCCTGCCTGACCAAGTGGTGCAAATCATCATCGGCAAAGACGAACAACTGCAGCTCAAAATCAATGACAAGACCTCAGGTGTGAGCCTGAAAGAACTGACCAACGCGGTACGGCGCGCGCAGGTGGCGGTGCCCAACACGGCGGTGGTGATCAGCGCCGACAAGGCGGTGCGGTACGAATCGGTGGTGAAGGTCATGGACACCCTTCAGCGCGCCGGCATTGCCCGAGTGGGCCTGTCGGTGCAATTGGCACCCTGACCCCATAGCCGCATGAACGCGACTGCGGACCGCCTGGAATTTGCGCCACCTGCCACGCCGGGGCTGCTACGCGCCTTTGCGCTGGCCATGCTGGCCCATGGTTTGCTCGTGGTCGCATTGACCTTGAGCGTGCAATGGCGTCGTGACGCGCAGATCATCAGTGCGGAGGCTGAACTGTGGTCGGCCATTCCGCAGGCCGTCGCACCCAAATTGCAGGAAGCCCCCGAGCCACCGCCTGTGGTGCAACCCAAAGTGCCACCTGCGCCAAAAGAGCTTGACCAACCCACACAGGCCGAGATCGCCTTGGAACGCGAGAAACGCCGCATTGAAAAGCAAAAGCAACTTGAACTTGATCAACGTGAGAAAGCAAAACAAGCCAAGCTCAAAGAAGACAAACTGAAAGCCGACAAGCTCAAGGCCGATCAAGCCAAGCAAGCCGAAGCCGCCAAGCAACTGGCTTTGGAAAAGAAAAAGGCAGCGCTGGAAGAAAAACAACTTCAGGCGCAACGTGACAAAAACCTGGCGCGTATTGCCGGTCTGGCCAACGCAACCGGCAGCCCCAGTGCCACGGGCACGGCCACCGTAGCCACCGGGCCCTCGGCCAGCTACGGTGGCCGCATTCGAGCGCGCATCAAGCCAAACATCGTGTTCACCGAAGAAGTGGTGGGCAACCCCAACGCCACGGTGGAGGTGCGTACCGCACCAGATGGCACCATCGTCGGGCGCAAGCTTTTGAAGTCCAGTGGTGACAAAGGCTGGGACGAAGCAGTGCTGAAGGCAATTGACAAAACTGAGGTGCTCCCGCGCGATACCGATGGGCGGGTGCCTCCGCTGCTGGAAATCAGCTTCAAGCCAAAAGATTAAACGCCAAACGCTACATTTTATGTAGCTTATGACGCTTTATACATAAGGGCCATCGGCCCATTATTCATAAACAATCTCGGCGGTACCGGGCGCGGCTTGCGCCCACCAACTGGCCAGTGCTGCGTTGCTGGGGTAAAACTTGGCACGCTCGTCCAACTGCAACTCTGCCGTGGCCCGGCCGCTGTCCACCCCACAGTCCAACAGCAAACGCACGCTTAAACCACGCCACAGGTCGCCTTGTTCCGTCACTTCTTTTTTGGCCGGATGGGCCTTGACCAGGCGGGCCACATCCAGCGGCGGTCCCTGCGAATCGGTGCGGGTTGTCACGCGTAGGTATTTGCCAAAGCGGCAGCGGGCTTGCTCCAGGTTCCAAAGCTGAGTGATGGTGAGCTGCATGCCGCCCGAAAATCGGTCTGGCTGCTGCTTGCCCATGGCAATGATGAGTTCGTCGTCTTTCAGCAGGTCTTTGTGGGCGGTAATCAGCGCCTCATCGGCACGGGCTTCAATCACCCCTGAACCGTCGTCCAGCTTGAACAATGCCAGTTTGCCACGCTGCCCGTTGATGACGCGAAAGTCGGTGATGATGCCGGCCACCAACTGGGGTTCACGGGTGTCGATCAGCTCCGCAATCGGGCGCTTGGCAAAACGCCGAACCTCGTTAGAGACCTCATCAAACAAATGCCCTGACAAGAAAAACCCGAGCGCGGTTTTTTCATAGGTCAGGCGCTCTTTGACGCCCCAGGGCGTGGCCAGCACCAGCTGCGGTTCTTGCGTGCTGGAGCCGTGGTCGTCTTCTCCGCCCAAGTCAAACAGGCTGCACTGGTTGGCGTTGGCCAACGCCGCAGCGCCAAAGTCAAAGGCCAGGTCGACACTGGCCAGCAGGCTGGCCCGGTTCAAGTTCAAACTGTCAAAGCCACCGGCCTTGATCAGCGCCTCCACGGTGCGCTTGTTGATGCGGCTGCGGTCCACCCGGGCACAAAAATCAAACAGGCTAGTGAACGGTCCGACGGTGTCGGCATTCATGCCCACACCCCTGCCCTGGCGCGCTGCCACAATGGCCTCAATCGCCTGTTCACCACTGCCTTTGACGGCGCCCAAGCCATAACGAATGACCGTGTCAGAGATCGGCTCAAAGCGGTAACTGCCGCGGTTCACGTCTGGTGCTTCAAAACGCAGCCCCATTTTTTGAGCGTCTTCCAACAAGACTTTGAGCTTGTCGGTGTCGTCCATTTCAACTGTCATGTTGGCGCAGAAAAACTCGGCGGTGTAATGCACCTTGAGCCAGGCCGTGTGGTACGCCAGCAGCGAGTACGCGGCCGCGTGCGACTTGTTAAAGCCGTACCCCGCAAACTTCTCCATCAAGTCAAAAATCTCGTCGGCCTTGTCCTGCTGAATGTTGTTTTTGGCCGCGCCGTCGCGGAAGATCTGGCGATGCCGTGCCATCTCGTCGGCGTCTTTTTTGCCCATGGCACGACGCAACATGTCAGCGCCACCGAGCGAGTAGCCACCCAGAATCTGCGCGGTCTGCATCACCTGTTCCTGGTAAACCATGATGCCGTAGGTTTCGGACAACATCTCGGCCACCATCGGGTGCGGATACTCGACCGCCTCACGGCCATGCTTGCGCGCCACAAAGCTCGGTATCAGGTCCATCGGACCGGGGCGGTACAGCGCGTTCAGCGCAATCAGGTCTTCCAGGCGAGTCGGTTTGGCATCGCGCAGCATGCCCTGCATGCCACGGGATTCAAACTGAAACACGGCCTCGGTCTTTCCGTCCTGAAACAGCTTGTAGACCGCGTTGTCATCCAATGGCAACTTCTCAAATGCAAAGTTTTCCTGGCCCGGATGGCGCTTCTTGATGAGCTCACGGGCGATCTCCAGAATGGTCAATGTGGCCAGACCCAAAAAGTCGAACTTGACCAGCCCGACAGACTCCACATCGTTCTTGTCGTACTGGCTGACCGCGGAGTCGCTGCCAGATTGCTGATACAGCGGGCAAAAGTCGGTTAACTTTCCAGGCGCAATCAGCACACCACCCGCGTGCATGCCCACATTGCGGGTCATGCCTTCCAGCTTGCGGGCCAGTTCCAGCAGTGTCCGGACGTCTTCTTCTTTGGCCTCGCGCTCGGCCAAAACAGGTTCAGCCTCGGTGGCGTACACCAGTTTGTCGTCTTTCTTTTTGTCCGCTGGCGGGCGCTGCAAGGTCACCGCCACACCCGGTTTGTTCGGAATCAATTTGCTGATGCCGTCACAAAAGGTGTAGCTCATGTCCAGCGCCCGGCCCACGTCGCGCACCACAGCGCGTGCGGCCATGGTGCCAAAGGTGACGATCTGGCTGACCGCGTCTTTGCCATATTTGGATTTGACGTAGTCAATGACACGGTCGCGGTTGGTTTGGCAAAAGTCAATGTCAAAGTCGGGCATAGACACCCGCTCGGGGTTTAGGAAACGCTCGAAAAGCAAGTTGTATTGCAGCGGGTCAAGATCGGTGATTTTCAAGGCATAGGCCACCAAGGAGCCGGCACCTGAACCGCGCCCTGGTCCCACCGGGCAGCCATTGTTTTTGGCCCAGTTGATGAAATCGCCCACGATCAAAAAGTAGCCTGGAAAACCCATCTTCAAAATGGTATTGAGCTCAAACTCAAGCCGTTCCAGGTAGCGCGGCATTTCCTGCGCACGCCGAGTTGCATCGGGGTACAGATGCAGCATGCGCTCCTTCAAGCCTTCGTGTGATGCATAACGGAAATACTCGTCGGCCTGCATCACCACACCGTCTACCGGTGGAATCGGAAAATCAGGCAACTGCGGCTTGCCCAGCACCAGGCTCAAGCTGCAGCGTTTGGCAATTTCTACCGTGTTGGCCAAGGCCGACGGCACATCGGCAAACAGCGCGGCCATTTCCGCACTGCTCTTGAAATACTGGTCACGGGTAAAGCGACGAATGCGGCGCGGGTTGGCCAGCTTTTCACCTTCCGATATACAAACGCGGGCCTCATGCGCTTCAAAGTCTTCCGCAGCCAAAAACTGCACCGGATGGGTGGCCACCACCGGCAGTTGCAGACGCTGAGCCAATTGAATCGCGGCAGTCACATGGGCTTCGTCTTCGGCGCGACCCGCACGCTGCAATTCCAGGTAAAAACGATGAGGGAAAACACCTGCCAATTGCAGTGCCGCGTCCATAGCGCGGGCATCATCGGCTTGCAACAAGGCTTGACCAACTGGCCCAGCCTGTGCTCCGGACAGGCAAATCAAGCCTGCATTGAGTTCTGCGAGCCAGGCCCAACTCACCGCTGCGTGAGCCTTATTGCCACCTTGCGTCCAAGCACGCGCCAGCAGTTCAGAAAGATTCAAATAGCCCTGCTGGTTTTGCACCAACACCACCACCCGCGACACCTGGGATACCTCCTTGCCCAGGCCGTCCAACCAGATCTCCGCACCGATGATGGGTTTGACTCCCCGCTTGCGAGCCTCTTTGTAAAACTTGACCGCACCAAACAGGTTGCTTAGGTCAGAAATTGCCAGTGCGGCTTGGCCGTTGCTGGCCGCGGCCTGTACCACCTCGTCTATCCGAGTGGTTCCATCAACAACGGAAAATTCTGTGTGCAGGCGCAGGTGAACGAACATGGACTTCGGCTAATATGATTGTGAGTGTCAAGAATCAAGCTTTGACCGCCGACCCTGACCGGATTGTATGAAGACCCCAAAAGGCCGCTCTTGAAAATACTTGTTGTTGACGACCACGCGCTGGTACGCGAAGGTTTGTGCCAGGTGCTGCGCGGGCTGGACCCGGATGAGCCTACCGAAGTCATTCAAGCCGCTGACTGCCAGCAGGCTTTTGCCCAGGCCCAGATTCACCCCGACCTGGACCTGATTTTGCTGGATTACCACCTACCAGACATGAATGGTCTGCAGGCTCTGGCGGTGTTTGGTCGCACTCACCCAGAATTGCCAGTGGTGCTGTTGTCGGGGTCGGCCAACCCCAGTGTGATGCAACAGGCCTTGTCGCAGGGAGCAGCCGGTTTTGTCACCAAGTCGGGCCTGAGTGAGCAGTTGCTGGGCGCGTTGCGGCGTATTCTGAACGGTGAAATCTATCGCCCCAGCGACTTTGCAACATTTCAAGACTTTGGTGCCGGCAAACTGCCCCCAAATCAACAACCTCCGATATTCAGCCCTCGCTTGCAGGAAGTGCTGCGCCTGTTGCTGGATGGGCATACCAACCATGAGATTGCCGAGCTGTTGCACGTAGGTGATGAAACCATCAAGTCCCATGTGGCCACCATCATGCGGTCATTCAATGCCAAAACCCGCACCCAGGCAGCCACTGAGGCGGCCCGCTGGGGCTACCGCAAGTCCTCGGCCAGGGGCTGATCAGCCAACAATCGGCGCAGGAAACTGCGCAGCTTGGCCGGGCGCACCGGCTTGTGCAATAGCGTCAAGCCACTGGCTTGCGCCTTCATCATCAAACTGGCATCTGTGTCACCACTCATCAGGCAAGCAGGTACCTTGTGGTTCAGGGCGGAGCGCAGCTCAATAATGGCGCCTATACCGTCATCGCCCTGCTGCAACCGGTAGTCGCTGAGCACCAGGTCCGGCCTCAAGCCGCCACTCACCAACGCCAACGCACCCATCACACCAGAGGCTTCATGCACCTCCATGCCCCAGCCGTCAAGCAACCCCACCAGCGCTGTACGTACCAGGGCATCGTCTTCAATCACCAGCACGTGCGCGCCAGTGAGGTCATCGCCGATTTGCAGCTCGGGCATCGCCACCGGCGGCGCACCCGACAGTCCGGGCACGGTCGGCAGCGTCAGGCTCACTCGGGTGCCAAAGCCCAGCCGGGAGGTCAAGACCACCGGATGCCCCAACAGCTCCGCGGTACGCTGCACGATGCTCAAGCCCAAGCCCATGCCTTTGTCGCGGTCGCGGGCCACGTTGCCCACCTGATAAAACTCCTTGAAAACTTCTTGCTGATGCTCAGGCGAAATGCCAATGCCGGTGTCCCACACCTGAATCTGCAATTTGGTTCCGTTTTCGCGGGAACGACAGGCCACCAACACGCCACCCTTTGCGGTGTAGCGCAGTGAATTGCTCGCCAGATTGAGCAAAATCCGGTACAGCAACACCGCATCACTCATGACCCAATGCGGACAACCGTGTATACGGAAGTGCAGGCCTTTGGCTCGCGCCACCGGCGCCAGGTCCTGCTGAAGCTGCTGTATCAACGGCGCAACGGCAAAGGGCTTGATGGCGACTTGAACCGCCTGTGCCTCCAGCCGCGAGATGTCGAGCAAACCATCCAGCAGGTTTTGCATGGCCCGCACCGAGGCCTCCAGATTGCTCACCAAGCCTTGGGTTTCGGCGCTGTGCTGGAGCTGCGCCAAGCGACTCACAAACATACCCAATGCATGGGTCGGCTGGCGAAGGTCATGGCTGGCCGCCGCCAAAAACCGCGACTTTGCCAGGTTGGCTTGCTCGGCTTCTTCCTTTTTTTGGCGCAAGGCCTGGGTCGCTTGTTCAACCTGTTGCTCCAGGTCTTGCCGCACGGTGGCCAGGCGCATGGACATCAAACGAATGTTGTCTTGCATGCGCCGCATCGGGTCTGAGGGTGCGGTGTTCAATTGCAGTTCGGAGGCAGCCGCAAAATCACCCTGACCAATGCGGTCAATCAGTTTGGTCAAGCGCACAAGAGGGCGGATGGCTCCGCGGCTTAGCTGGGCTGCCAAAGCCACGCCAAACAGCAGTCCCAAGACTCCCACAAACGCGCCTAGCCACAGCATCTCGCGGCGGCGAGTGTCCACCGACTGGCGGGAAAACGCGACGCGAATTTGACCCAACTGGCGCGTTGATGCATTCATGCTAGGGCTCAAATCCTGAAACAAGTCATCGAGTTCAATGCCACCGGCAAACACCGGCTGGCCAAGGGTGTCCACGCGGCGGGTGGCATCAAAACTTTGATCCTCCCGAGCACCATACGGCAAGGCCACCAAGCCCTTGAGGTCACCCGCACTGGCGATGACCTGCTGCAGCGGGTTCATCACCACCACGGCTCGTACATCCGACTCACGCACGGCCGCCGATACCACCGCCTGCAACTGCGCACTATTGCCAGAAAACAAACCATACTCGCTGGCTGAAGCCAGTTGGCGAGCCACCAGCCGCACGCGTTGCTGGTAGGAGGTCTCCATATCGTCAGAACGCGCCAAGGAAAAAACCACCACCAGCAAGCAACTGATCACCGCCACCGGAAGCAGCGCCGCCAACAACATGCTGGCACGGATATCCAACTGCCTCATGGCAGCTGCTCCAAGCGGCGCAGCTGCAGCCGCAACCCGGCTGTGTCCGCTTTCAAATTGAGCGAACGTCCCACATGCTCATTGACACTGACTTCAAAGTCATTCGATTCAAGCGGCTGATCTGGCAATGAACGACCCTGCAGCACCTCGTGCACCCAGGGCGCAATCTGAAGACCGACCTGCTCAGGCATCACATGCAATGACAACCAGGCACCGGCGCGCACATACGCGGGCGAAAAAGCGACCATGGGCAGCTTGGCCCGGAACGTGGCCAACAACAGGTTCTGGATGGTGCCGCTGTTGAACACTTGGGGGTCTGCCATGGCCAGGAAAACATCACTGGTGGCCAAGACCGGCCTAAGGTCCGGAAACCCGCCCGTTTCAGGCTTGAACTCGGCCTCAACCAACTGCAATCCGTTGATTTCAGCCAAAGACCGCAGAAGTGGACCCTTGGCTTTGGATTCTGGCCCCCACAACACGCCAACCCGCTTGGCCTGAGGCAAAGCAGCTCGAATCAACGCCACTTGGCGCGACAGGGGCTGGTCCAGGAAGATGGCGCTCAGTTGCTTGGAGGCCTTGCGCCCGTTTTGCCGCAAGATGCGCTCAAAACTCAATCGGGGCAACAAGGCAGCCAGCACCGGTGCACCAGTCTGTGACTCGGCCAGCGCGGCGGCGGCTTGGGTACCCAAGGCCACATAAATTCGAGGCATTGCAAGGTGCCGCTTGTCACGCCATTCGGCCACACTCCAATGGGCAATCGCGTCGCGCGGCGTGCCACCCGCCTCCAAGGCCTGCGTCAGCACATCAATCGCCGTGGTGTAGGCCGTGCCGCTTTCGCTGCTCACCATCACAACCAGTGTCTCGGCATGGCTCAGCCCAGCCAGCACGCCAAGCGTGAAAGCAAGTAGCAGTGAGCGCAGCTTGATCGCCATCAGCAGTGCTTAGTTTTCCAAGCGAAGGGTGACAAAAGCTTGCTTTTCGAACAAATGGTCCCGCTTGTAATCCGGGTAGGGTGAACCGAGGTTTTGCACCACCAACGAGATCTCGCCACGATGACTGCCCCACTGCAATGCCTTGGACAATCGCAAGTCGGTACGACGGATGGCACGCGGCTCATCCGCCACCAAACTGGCGGGATGGTTGTCGGTGTGCATCAAGCTCAGATTCAAGTTACCAGGTAGCTTTTGAAAGTAAGCCATTGAGCTGCCCAGTTGAGGTACGGCGGTGGCGGTTCCGTTGTAGGACGAAGTGATGTCGGTGTAGGTCTGGTTAAAAACCAACTGCGCGCCCTGCCATGGCTGCCATTTCAACTGATATTCCACACCCTTAATTGCAAAATTTTCGTTATTGGAATAGGTTCGCACCCCTGTCCCATTTACCTGCCGGATGAAGTCAGTGATCTCTTCTCGGAATACGCGGACATTCAGATTGAGCCGTAGGTCTGCAAAATTACCCACATATCCGATTTCACGAGATAACACCTGTTCAGGCAGCAAATTTCCTGGACCTTTCACAAACGTCAAATCAAGATTCAACAGCGGGTTCGCATCCTTCCAAATGTAATGAACGTTCGAAAAATTTTCATAGTTGCTGGGTGGCCGGAAGGCTTTGGAAACCCCCACACGCCAGGTTTGAGCAGGCGTTGCATGCCAGTTAATCATCAGGCGAGGTGCCAGGGTGTCACCACTGATGCTGTGCTTCTCGGCCATGGCACCGGCATTGACCAGCCAGTTTGGGTCAGCGCGCCATTCCAGGTTGCCAAACAGACGACCGAAGTCTGTTTTAAAAGTAGTAGCCGTGTTGTAGAGTCCCATTGACTCAATGCGTTCGCTGCGAAACTCACCACCTAAAACCCCGCGAATGCTGGGACTCTGGCGCCATGTGTACTGCGCGGAAATGACATCGCTACTGGCTTGGCCATTGGCGCGCACGGTGTAGATGGCACTTGGACTGTAAAACGGGCTGAGGTTTCGCAATGCGTAGGGAAACTCATCCTTGTAGGCCTCCTGGCCATGCGACAGTTTGACTGCCAGATCAGCATCAACCCCCAGGTTGCGCCGCCAATCGACCTGCACATAGTTGGAGTCAAAGGAGAAATCATGCCAGGGGTTGCCAACTTGTCCCAATGTCCCCTTGCCTGAATCAATATTCAAGCCACCCATTCGAAACTGAAATTCGTCCCTCCCGTTGGGGCGGTAATCCGAGCGGAAATTTACACGCGACACGTTGTTTTGGCCGTTTGCACCTGACAAACCATCGTCCCCGCGGGTGTCTGCAGTCAGGCGAAAGGCCTGACCCGCCTCCCCCCAACCCAAACCTGCCTGTACATCACGTATACCGTTGTCGCCCAAAGAAATGGACCCCTGCGACCCCAGTGTGTCAGCCAAGTCGCGCGTCACAATGTTGATGACGCCCAAAATGGCCCGCGCGCCATAGGCCGCTGAGTTGGAGCCTTGCAGTACCTCGATGCGTTCGATGTCCTGCACAGCAACCGTCTGCAGGCCAGGGCCGATGCTGCCAATGAAATAAGGCGAATAAGCCGAACGGCCGTCGATCAGCAGTTCCAACCGGTTCGAGTAGCTGTCGTACGTCCCGTGGTAACTCACCAAGGGTGCCACCGTCTCAAACGAATTGCTGACCTGAAACCCCGGAACGAAGCGCAGCAAGTCAGCCACGTCGCGCGCCCCCGTTTGCCGGATGAAATCACGGTCCAGCACAGTGACCGCACCGGGAGTTTCGTCGAGTCGTTGTGATAATCGCGACACCGACAGCACCACCGGCATGTCGTTGAAATAGTCTTGCTCAGAGACGTCGGTTTGGGCTTGCGAAACCGGTAGGTACGCGCAGGCAACCAGAAGCAGAAAAGGTGAAGGTAGGCGCATAGGACAGCGGCAGTGAATGGTGTCTCCCTGACGCCATTTTGCCCCTGTTGGCACCTCTCACCTGCGTTTGTGCGCAGATGAGCTCAGCGAAGCCACTGGCTTCGCTTTTACACCACAGTCAGGGAATCAGCCTTTGAACTTGGAAGTGACTTCTGCCACCCGCTTACCGAACAGGCGCGCCGTCTCCAGATCCCCAGGCAACATCTCCGCTGGCGACGCATCAGAGGGTGACTGTGCCATCGCACCGGCAAAAGATCCTACGTAGTTCACATCATTTCGTTGGGCTGCCTTGCTATTGCTTGGCATCAAGGCCGTGCCCACCCAAATACCGCCCTGTTGCATGGCCAGCGTGAACAGGTAATGCAAGGTGGACAGCTTGTCGCCGTTCATCGTGGCGCTGTTGGTGAAGCCGGCAAACACCTTGTCTTTCCATGCCTGACTGAACCAGGGTTTGCTGCTGGCGTCGGCAAACTTTTTGAACTGCCAGCTGACACTGCCCATGTAGGTCGGGCTGCCCATGATGATGGCGTCTGCGTCGTTAAGCGTAGCCCAGCCTGCTTCTGACACGTTACCATCGACATCTATGGGAACCAGGTCGGCATCTGCGCCTTCAGCCACTGATTGCGCCATGCGCAAAGTGTGGCCATAACCCGAGTGAAAAACAACAGCAATTTTTGCCATGGTGAAACTCCTAATAAAAAAATAAAAACAACACAAAACCAGCTTCCCCGGTGGGGAACGCACCTTCTCAGGCGCTCAAATCAAACACCAACACTTCTGCGGCTTGCGCCTGCGAAATCCTCACCGCCGTCTCATCGTTTAGCAACGCGGCATCGCCAGCAGTCAACGCCATGCCATTGACCATCAATGTGCCTCGCACCAGATGCACATAGGCTTTGCGCCCTGGCCTTAGAGGTAAATCCGCAGTTTGCCCAGCATCAAACAAGCCCGCATACAAGCTGGCATCGGCGTGGATTGTGACCGAGCCTTGGGCACCGTCAGGTGAAGCCACCAGGCGAAGTACGCCTTGCTTTTCAGCAGCAGAAAACGACTTTTGTTCATAGCTTGGTGACACCGAAAGTACATTCGGTTCTATCCAAATTTGTAGCAGGTGGGTGGTGTCATTGGGAGCGTGGTTGAACTCGCTGTGTTGAACACCGGTGCCAGCACTCATGCGCTGCACGTCACCCGGAGGAATGGCCTTTACGTTGCCCATGCTGTCTTTGTGCGCCAGTGAACCTGTCAGCACGTAAGTGATGATTTCCATGTCGCGGTGGCCATGGGTGCCAAAGCCTTTGCCGGCGGCAATCCAGTCCTCGTTGATCACCCGCAAGTTTCCCCAGCCCATGTGCTTGGGATCGTAGTAGCCGGCAAACGAAAAACTGTGAAACGACTGAAGCCAGCCATGGTCTGCATAGCCACGCTCTTTTGACGGTCTGAGGGTCATCATCCTGGGTTCTCCTGTATAGAGACTGAACTGTAGGTGCCTTGGCATGCACCAGCACTAATGTGCATTTGATGGCATCATTCAATGAATTTGAACTTAATCTAATTCATCATGCAAAAAGCACACCATGCATTGACCCCCGACACCTTGACGATGCTGCAATCGATTGCCACCACAGGCAGCTTTGCCGCCGCCGCTCGGGCACTCGACCTGGTGCCCAGCGCCCTGACCTACCGGGTGCGCCAAGTGGAAGACGCACTGGACGTGCTGTTGTTTGACCGAAGTTCGCGCCAAGCCAAACCCACCGAGGCCGGGCTGGAGTTGCTGCGCGAAGCCGAGCGCCTGCTGGAAGACCTGGACGCGGTCGCCAACCGGGTCAAACGCGTGGCCACCGGTTGGGAGCCGCAGTTCACCATCGCGGTGGACAGCATCATCGCCAAAGCCACGGTGATGGAGCTGTGCGACAGCTTTCTGGCCCAAAGCCCGCCCACCCGCATCCGCCTGCGCGATGAAACCCTGTCCGGCACGCTTGAAGCCTTGACCAGCGGCCAGGCTGACCTGGCCCTGGGAGTGGCCGACCTGATGCAAACCAACCACTTGCAGTTCAAGCTGCTTGGCGACGTGAAGTTTGTTTATGCCGTGGCACCGCACCACCCACTGGCCAACGCGCCCGAACCCATGAGCGACGAAGCGGTCCGTAGCCACCGGGCGGTGGCGGTGGCCGACACCATCAGCCGGGGGCGCGGCGTAACCATTGGGCTGCTTGGAGGCCAGGACGTGTTTACCGTAGCCACCATGCAAGACAAGCTGGATGCCCAACTGCGCGGCCTGGGTTGCGGCCAATTGCCAGAATGCATGGCTGGCCCGCACATTGACACCGGGCGACTGGTGGTCAAAGCCACCCAACACCCGGCGCGCTTAGTGCGGGTCAATTACGCCTGGCGCACGGCGGGTGGAAAGCAGGGCCGCGCTCTGCAATGGTGGCTCAAGCAGCTTGAAAGTCCTACCACACGCAGCGCCCTGTTGGAGCGGCACCGGGGCGTGTAAAGTCGGACCCATTCACAGACAACGGAGATTTCATGAGTTCATCCCCCCGCGCGCCTCAGCACTTTGCAATCATTGGCGCCGGCATGGCCGGCATCACCTGCGCGCGCACCCTGGTCCAGGCCGGCCACCGCGTCACCATTTTTGAGAAGAGCCGTGGCGTCGGCGGCCGCATGGCCACCCGCGACAGCGCCTTCGGTTCGTTTGACCACGGCGCGCAATACTTCACCGCCCGCGACCCGCGCTTTTTGACTGCCTTGGAAACCACGCCTTCGATCTGCAAACGCTGGAGTGCCAACTCTGTCCAAATCCTGGACGAACTCGGCCATGTCACCGCCCCTGGTCTGGCCAGCCGCGACGCCCATTGGGTGGGTGTGCCGGGTATGAAGTCCCTGGTGGCCGCCTGGGCCGAGCCCCTGAAAGCCGCTGGCTGTATCGAGTTGCAAACACGGGTAATGCGCATCGAACGTGACGCAGTGAAAGCCAAGCAATGGCAATTGCGCACTGAAAGCCTTGACGCCACCCAGCATGTGTTTTCTGGCTTTGATGGTGTTTTGTTGGCCATCCCCTCAGCACAAGGGCATAGTTTGCTACAAACATCAGAGCTGACAACGGCTTGGGTCAAGAACATCAGCATGGTCAAGGTTGCCCCCTGCTGGACATTGATGATTGCGTTTCCAAACGCCATGCAACCAGGCTTGTCCACCTTGGGGCCGCAATGGAATGCCGCGCGCAGCACGCACCACCGCATTGCATGGCTGGCCCGCGAAAACAGCAAGCCCGGCCGTGACCCGATTGAGCGTTGGACGGTGCAGGCCAGCCCCGCCTGGTCACAAGAACACATCCATGACGACGACCAACGTGCCGAAGCCAAATTGCTCAAAGCTTTCGCCGAAGTCACAGGCATCCGCGCCGAACCCAGCCATGTGGACAGCCAGCGCTGGCTCTACGCCAAAACGACACAACCGCTGGGCAAAAGCCACCTGTGGGACGGAAAAAAGGGCTTGGGCGTGTGTGGCGACTGGTGCTTGGGCCATCGCGTGGAGGACGCGTTTGTGTCCGGGCTGGAACTGGCGCTCTCAGCGATGTGAGGACGCGCGCGAGGTGCACGCATGAGCGCCGCCGGGCCACCCCAAGGCGCGAAGGCCCCTTCGGGGGGCAGCGCCGCACACAAAGTGGCAAGCGTGGGGGCCACATACATCGGTCGCTTTGCACCCTCGCCCACCGGGCCGTTACATGCGGGGTCTCTGGTGGCGGCGCTGGCCAGTTGGCTGGATGCCCGAGCGCAAGGGGGCAAATGGCTGGTGCGCATGGAAGATGTGGACACCACACGCTGCCTGGCTGGCATGGACCTTGTCATCCTGCAGCAACTGGCCACTTGTGGTTTGCGCAGCGACCAGCCCGTGGTCTACCAAACCCAGCGCACACACCTCTATCAAGTTGCTCTCGACAGGTTGATTGCCAGCGGCCATGCCTACCCCTGCGCCTGCAGCCGCAAAGACATTGAACAAGTCCTGCTACGCAGTGGCCAGACCAAGCCGCGCCATGGCGAACTGATATACCCCGGTACCTGCCGCACGGGCCTACAAGGGCGCAGTCCACGTGCCTGGCGAATGCGCGTGAGCGACGAAGCCCTGCAGTGGACCGATCGCCGCTTGGGCGCGCAACAACAAAACGTGGCGGCCGAGGTGGGTGATTTCATTTTGAAGCGCGCCGATGGCTGCCACGCCTACCAGTTGGCGGTGGTGGTGGATGACGCCGCCCAGGGCGTGACCGATGTGGTGCGTGGTGAAGACCTGGCCGACAACACCGCACGCCAAATTCTTCTGCAACGCGCCCTGGGCTTGCCCTCACCGCGCTACTTGCACACGCCCTTGGTGCTAGGTGCCGATGGCAGCAAACTCTCCAAACAAAACGGCGCCCAAGCCTTGGACCTGAGCGACCCCCTTGCCGCCCTCAACTTGGCTGCCGCAGCGCTTGCGCTGCCTCCCTACGCCGGCGGGATATCAGACGCACTGGTGACCTGGGTCGCGCGATGGGCGTTGCTGCGGCACATCAAGGGGAATCATCAAGCCACTTAGCACTACTGCGTTGCCGCATAATCAGACCTGGGAGTTACAAAATGACACAAGTCACACAAGTCACACCAGTCGCTATCCAGTTCACGCACGCAACGGCGCCACATGTTGTTTCTGTCGACGACACCATCCACGATTTACTTGGCTTCACCTCAGCGCAATTTTTGGGCGGGGCCACGCAGTGGCTGAGCCTCGTCCACCCCGACGACCATGACATCATTGACAGGCTTTTTTCGCCCACGCTGACACCTGCGAACGGCCACTTCAACATTCGAATTCGCCACGCCGATGGCCGCATCCGCTGCGTTCGCGGTGACTACACATTGGGCACCGATGCCGAACCATCGCCTTTGCTGACGCTGCGACTGGCTGACGCGCGGCGTCTGTACACAGAAACCGCCAGTCCGTTGACGCCCAACTTTGTGGCAATGATGGAGAACACGGACGATTTCATTTTTTTCAAAGATCGCAATCATGTCATGACAGGTGCCAGTCAGACCCTGGTGGCAATTACTGAGCAGACCGAGCACTGGACAGATTTGCTGGGCAAGACCGATTACGACTTGTTCCCTGAGGCCTATGCCGATGTTTATTACAGGCTGGAAAAACAGGTGTTCGCAGGTTTTGCAGTCGCCCACGAAGTCCAGGAATACCTTGCCAATGACGGCCACAAGGGCTGGGTGGACAACCGCAAATACCCAATTCGCGATGCCAGCGGTCAAATCGCCGGCCTGTTTGGTGTAGCACGTGACATCACCGACGTCAAACGCGCCGACGAAGCCTTGATAGAAAGCGAACACCGCTTCAAGTCCATTTTTGAACAGTTGCCATCGATCTCGGTGCAGGGCTACAACCAGCAGCGGCAGGTCATTTTCTGGAACCCAGCCAGTGAGGCGTTGTACGGCTACACCCGTGAGCAGGCGATGGGCCGGCAACTCGAAGACCTGATCATTCCCGAGCCGATGCGCGAAGCGGTGATTGGCTTTGTCAATGCCTGGGCTGCGGGGGGTCCGGCCATACCGTCAAGCGACTTGACCTTGAGCGGCGCCGACGGTGCGTCAGTCGAGGTATTTTCAAGCCATGTCATGCTCAACAATGCCCATGGCGACCCCGAGATGTATTGCATTGACATCAACACCTCGGAACGCAACCGGGCCGAGCGTGCCTTGCGCGCCAACGAGACATTTCTACGCACCATCATTGACGAGATCCCTGACCCGTTGCTCATCAAAGACAGTCAGGGTGATTTTTTGCTTGCCAACCAGGCACTGGCAAAGCTCTACAACACCACGCCCGAGGCCATGATTGGCAAACACGATGGCGATTTTGGCGTGCCAAAGGAAATGGCCGACACCTTCCGAAAAAACGTGCAAGACATCATGGCCCGTGGCGTGGCCGAGGTTGTTTTTGAAGACAGTCTGGATACCGCAAGCGGTGAAACCCGCCACTACCGCTCCATTAAAAAACCGTTCAGCGATGCGAACGGTGGCAACCAAATCCTGGTGCTGGCGCAGGACATCACCGATGTGATTCACGCACAACGGCAGGTCACCGAGAGCGAGCAGCGCCTGCAGCACGTGATGGGCATCACCCGTGAGGGCATTTGGGACTGGCACCTGCCCAGCGGCAATGTGCTGCACAACCAGCAGTGGTACGACTCGCTCCAGTACAAGGCGGACGACCTGCCGAACACGCTGGAGGCCTTCGTTCGCATCACCCACCCAGAGGATCGTGAGCTGGTGCGCCAACGCATTGACGATCTGATTCAAGGCAGGAGTGACACCTACCACTCTGAACACCGCTTGGTGCGCAAGGACGGCCAAGCCATCTGGGTACAAGACCGCGGACGTGTGGTGGAGCGCAACGCGCAGGGTGAGGCGCTGCGGGTGGTGGGCAGCTTTACCGACATCAGTTACCAAAAAGCCCACCAAAATTACCTGGAGCGCATTGCCCATTACGACCAACTCACGGGTCTGCCAAACCGGGTTCTGCTGGCCGACCGCATGGGGCAGGTGATGGTGCGAGCCAAAAGACGCGGAACGCAGATGGCCGTCGCCTACTTGGACTTGGACGGATTCAAGACCGTCAATGACCACTATGACCACAACGTCGGTGACCAGTTGCTTAAGGAGCTCGCCACCCAATTCAAAGCCACTTTGCGCGAGGGTGACACGATTGCACGCCTGGGTGGTGACGAATTTGTGGCCGTGTTTGCTGACCTGGCCGACGTGCACGACAGCATTGGCTTGATCAATCGCTTGCTCGATGTGGCTTCGCGTCCAACTCAGGTGGAAAACCTGAACCTGTCGGTTTCCGCAAGCATAGGCGTGAGCTTTTACCCCCAGGCCGATGACACCGATGCCGACCAACTGCTGCGCCAGGCCGATCAGGCCATGTACAGCGCTAAGCTGGCTGGCAAAAATCGGTATCACCTGTTTGATACCGAGCACGACCGCACTTTGCGTGTACGCAACGAGGCCTTGGAACGCATACGCTTGGCCATTGCCCAAGACGAGTTTGTGCTGCACTTCCAACCCAAGGTGAACTTGCGCACCGGCGCTCTGGTCGGGGCAGAAGCCCTGATCCGCTGGCAGCACCCTGAACTGGGCATGCGGTCGCCGGGCACTTTTTTACCCGACATAGAAGGCCATGCGCTGAGCGTAAACCTGGGCGAGTGGGTGCTAGACACCGCCTTACAACAAATGGAAGACTGGCTGGCCATGGGGCTGGACCTCCCGGTCAGCGTCAACATCTCAGCCTACCACCTGCAAGAGCACAACTTTTCGGATCGGCTCAAAACCCTGCTGGCCGCCCATCCGACCGTGCCCCACGGTCACTTGGAACTGGAAGTGCTGGAAACCGCCGCACTCGACGAACTCAGCCAAGTGGCCACCGTCATGCGCGAATGTGCCAGCTTCGGGGTGGGCTTTGCGCTGGACGACTTTGGCACCGGTTACTCGTCACTCACCTACCTCAAACGCCTTCCCGCCCAGGTGCTCAAGATCGACCAAAGCTTTGTGCGCGACATGCTGGAAGATCCGGAAGACCTGGCCATCGTTGAAGGCGTGTTGGGCCTGGCGCGCGCGTTTCGCCGCAAAGCCGTGGCTGAAGGCGCAGAGACAAAAGCCCATTGCAAATTGCTGCTGGAAGTGGGCTGCGAACTGGCGCAAGG
>DFWT01000278.1 GCA_002381045.1 Rhodoferax sp. UBA4127 | reverse complement strand
CATTCTCATTCCACCTTCGGTCATGTTGATCGTGTACGGTGCAACCGCAGGTGTCTCGGTGGTCAAACTGTATGCGGGTGCATTCTTCCCGGGCATCATGCTGGCCAGTTTGTATGTGGTGTACGTGGTCATTGTGGCAAAGCTCAAACCGCACATGGCGCCACCCATGTCGGCTGAAGAGCGCCATGTACCTTTGCCACCCTTTGCTGAAGTGGTCTCCAATTCGATCAGCCACAAGGTTTTACCAGGTCTGATTGGCGCCATCAAAGGTAAGCGCAACGTTGCAGTACCCATGCGCGATTTGATCAAGCACCTCGGAATCGCGCTGCTGCCAGCCTTGGCGGTCGCCTTCATCATGGGTATGATTTTTCTGAAGGTGACTGCTCCCATTCAAGAGGAAGCACCCGAAGGCGTGGTGGCCATGGGCGGCAGCTTGATGGACAGTTCTTCTGACACCAGTCCTAGCACGGGGGGACTGCAAGAGCCAGAACCATCGGGTGGTTTGCAGGAGCCTGTCGCTGAAGGTGGGCTGCAAGCGCCTCCTGCAGACAGTGCATCCGCATCAACGATGGCCAAAGTAGCAAGTGAAGAGGCAAAGCCAGTCGCTGCTACCACACCTGAGCCAGCCAAGCCAATGGTTGCGCAAGAGCGTCTACCTGCCCCGACCAGTTTCTGGATCGGACTTGCCAGTTGCGTGGTAGCCATGGCGATCTTTTACGCTTATTTCAGCTTTGTCAGGCTGGAAATTTTTAAGATGTTGCTGGGCTCGTTCTTTCCATTGGCGATCATGATTCTGGCGGTATTGGGCACCATCGTTTTCGGGTTGGCTACACCGACCGAGGCGGCTGCCATGGGCTCGATGGGTGGCATCTTGCTGGCAGCGGCCTACCGGCGACTCAACATGACGGTGATGCGGGAGTCGGTGTACCTGACTGCCAAGACCAGCGCCATGGTGTGCTGGCTGTTTGTGGGCTCCAGCATCTTTTCTGCGGCCTTTGCACTGCTGGGCGGGCAAGAGCTGATCAATGCCTGGGTGCTGTCCCTTGACATGACACCGGTTCAATTCATGATTCTGGCGCAAGTGGTCATTTTCCTGCTTGGCTGGCCGCTCGAGTGGACCGAGATCATTGTGATCTTCATGCCCATCTTCATCCCGCTGCTGCCTCACTTTGGCATCGACCCGCTGTTCTTTGGGCTGCTGGTGGCGCTGAATCTTCAGACGGCTTTCCTGAGCCCGCCAGTCGCGATGGCAGCGTTCTACCTTAAGGGTGTGAGCCCGCCGCATGTCACCTTGAATCAGATCTTTGCTGGCATGTTGCCGTTCATGGGAATTCAGGTGTTTGCCATCTTCTTGCTTTACCAGTTCCCGGCGATTGGTTTGTGGCTTCCCCAGTTGCTGTACAAATAGCGGGATCGCGCGCTGTGCAACATTCAAAAAGGGTACCTCGGTACCCTTTTTTGCGTGAAAGCCGCTAACATCGCCATCTTGACGTTTACGTTAACGTCAATCCAAAACATCACGGGTGCACCTCGGCACCCCTCAAAGTGACCCACGTGGAGACTTGCGACATGACCGATTTATCTGCCGATTTCAAGGCACTCAGCCAATACCGCCCAACACAAAAGGTGCGCTTTGTCACCGCTGCCAGCCTGTTTGACGGCCATGACGCGGCCATCAACATCATGCGCCGCATCCTGCAGAGCATGGGCGCCGAGGTGATCCACCTGGGTCACAACCGCAGCGTGGACGAAGTCGTCACGGCTGCCTTGCAAGAAGACGCGCAGGGCATCGCCATCAGTTCTTACCAGGGTGGCCACGTCGAGTATTTCAAGTACATGGTGGATCTGCTCAAAGCCAGGGGCGGTGCGCACATCCAGGTGTTTGGCGGCGGCGGCGGCGTGATCGTGCCCAGCGAAATCGCCGAACTGCAGGCTTATGGCGTGACACGCATCTACAGCCCTGAAGATGGCCAACGCATGGGCCTGGCCGGCATGATCGGTGAGATGGTGATGCGCTGCGACAAAGACATCAGCAGCTATGCGCCCACCAGCATCGAAGCCATTCAAGGCCACACCGAGATGAGTTGGCGCGCGCTGGCCCAGCTCATCACCGCCCTTGAGAACGAAAAAGCATCCGGCGAAGCCAAAGGCGAACTCTCCAAGCCTTTTAAGGCGCTAGCCCAGAAGATACAAGCGCAAGCAGCTACAAAAAAGATACCTGTTCTGGGCATCACCGGCACCGGCGGTGCAGGCAAGTCCAGTTTGACCGACGAGTTGATACGCCGCCTACGGCTTGACCAGGGCGACAGTCTGCGTGTGGCGGTGATCAGCATTGACCCGTCTCGCCGCAAGAGCGGTGGCGCCCTGCTGGGTGACCGCATCCGCATGAATGCCATCACACCTTGGCAGAACGGTCCCAAGGTCTTCATGCGCAGCTTGGCCACCCGCGACTTTGGTTCCGAAGTCAGCGCAGCCCTGCCCGATGTGATTGCGGCTTGCAAAGTGGCCGGGTTTGATTTGATTGTGGTCGAAACCTCGGGCATCGGCCAGGGCGANNACAAATTCGACCGCAAAGGCGCCAGTGACGCCCTGCGCGACGTGGCCAAACAAGTGCAACGCAACAAGGAAGCATTTACGACGCCCGCCGAACAAATGCCGGTCTTCGGGACTATGGCGGCGCGCTTCAACGACG
>DFWT01000113.1:225-17002 GCA_002381045.1 Rhodoferax sp. UBA4127 | reverse complement strand
TCCCAAAACCGCATGCGCCTGAATCGGTCGCCCTGCCGTGCGTCGAAGTTATCTATAGGTGCACTTGGTTTCAGGTGTTACTCAGGCCAGGTTCAGGCCTCAAACTGCGGGTGCAGTTGGTGCACCTTTCGCATCACCATTGCGGCGGCAGCGGTGCGGGTTTCTACCCCCAGCTTTGCAAAGATGCGCTCCATGTGTTTTTTGACGGTCATCGGGCTGCTGCCCAGNNTCTTCAGAGACCTCCTGCATGATGATCAACCAGTCTCCACCGCCTTCCGAGTCGCCAATTTGCTGGTGCAAACGAAACGTTAGACGTCGCGAGGCTAATTCGATGCTAAGCCGGGGTGGCTCGTTCATCGGTTCGCGCTTTTCCACATGTCGACACAACCAGCGAAGTACAGGAATCGGTGTGGTCGGCGCATCAGTGCCGTAGTACTGCAGCAGCAGGTCGCGTGCCAGTGGGGTTTGCCACATCAACCGGCCGTCTCCCACCCGCACGGTGATGCTGGCATAACCAAATGCATCCAGCGCGTTGCGAGCCTGACGACGCTCCCGCGCGCCCTGCAAATGCACCGACATGCGCGCCAGTACCTCTTTGGGTTTGATGGGCTTGGTGACGTAATCCACTCCACCGGCTTCGAGGGCGGCCACCAGGTGCTCAGTCTCGGTCAGGCCCGTCATGAAGATGATTGGGATGTGGCTGGTTTGCGGCGTGGATTTCAGGCGCCGGGCGACTTCAAAGCCGTCCATCACCGGCATCATGGCGTCCAGCAGCACGATGTCTGGCAGGGCTTGGGCAGCACGTTGCAAGGCGGTTTGTCCGTCCAGCGCCACCAGCACGGTGTAGCCAGATTCATCCAAAGCATCATGCAGCATGGCCAGGTTGTCGGGCACATCGTCCACGATCAGCACCACGTCGCTGTTGGCACGGTCCAGGCTGTCGGCCAGCATCTTGGGTGGCAAGCCGTAGGCGGTATCAGTTTTCATGGATCGCCGTGCTGAGCTGGCTGAGCATGGCCTCAAACTGGAACTTTTTGGCCAGCGCGCGCATGCGTTCCACAAACAGGTGGCACTGCGGGCTTTGGTGCGCAATGTCATCAAGCTGGTTCAGAATGCCACGGTAAAACCCCAGCCCGACCACTTCGCGCAAGGCGTCGAGTTGCCCGCGGTCAGGCCAGACCAAGGGCTCTGACACCGGGCTAGCGGTGGGCGCGTCCGATGGGGTGTCTAACCAACTCAGGTTCAGACGTCGCTCCAACCAGTCCAGCAAGTCAGAGTGGCGCACCGGCTTCACGATGAAGTCTTCACTCGGAATCTCCGCATCGTTGTCCAGCCCGCGTTCAAACGCGTTGGCCGAGACGATGGCGATGTGAGGCGGTGTGCCTGAGCCGGTACGCCACAGGTCGCGCAGGCGGCGAATCGTCTCCCAGCCGTCGATGCCCGGCATGGCCAGGTCCATCAAGATCACATCGGGTTGCAGGCCCGAAGCAATCAAGTCCAGGCAATCATGTCCGCTGGCGGCACTACGAACCTCGAACCCAATCGGGTGGAGCACTCGGGTGAGCAGTTCGCGGTCGGCAGCTTCGTTGTCCACCACCAGTACGCTGCGGCGCGGCCCCGCGTAGCCCAGGCGGGGCTTGCGCACGTACACCCGGTTTTGCTGCTTTGAGGCTTTGGAGTAAACGGTGCCTGTGGGTGGCATGCGCACCTCAGGCAAAAACAGCTTGACGCGAAACACCGAGCCTGTGCCCGGTGTGCTGTCCACCGTCATTTCGCCGCCCATTAGGTCGGTCAGCATCTTGGCAATCGTCAAACCCAGGCCCGCCCCGGGGGCAGATGCGCCGCTGTGCTGGGCGCGTGTGAAGGGCTCGAAGATGCGGTCGATTTCTTGGGGCGTCAGGCCCGGTCCGGTGTCTTCGATGTCGATGGCGGCCATTTCCCGTGCGTAACGCACGCTCAGTGTCACATGGCCGCGCTCTGTGAACTTGATCGCATTGGCCAGCAGATTGATCAGAATTTGCCTCACCCGCTTTTCATCAGCACGCACCATAGCGGGCAACTTGCCAATGGCTTCGTACTTGAAGCGCAGACCCTTGCCTTGGGCTTCCAGTTCAAACAGGCTGGCAATGTCGTGCACCAACTCAGAAAACGGCATGGGCTTGGCGTTCAGGGTAAGTTTGCCGCTCTCGATGTGGGCAATGTCCAGCGTGCCTTCAATCAAGGACAGCAAATGCTCGCCACCGCGCTTGATCACATCCACTGCCTGCTTGCGGTGCAGCGGGATGGTGGCATCCTCACCCATCAACTGGGCATAACCCAGAATGCTGTTGAGCGGGGTGCGCAGCTCATGGCTGATGGCGCTGATGTAGCGGCTCTTGGCCTGATTGGCCTGGTCGGCGGCCTTGTGGGCTTGCTCTGCCACTTCCTTGGCTTGTTGCAGTGCTTGGTCGGTCTGGCGGTGCAGTTCAATTTCGCGCAGCAGCAGGCTGGTTTGTCGGTTGGATTCGTCTTGCGCCACCTGGCGACTTTTTTGCGCCAGCACCACCCACCAGGCCACCAGGCCAGCGATCAACATCAGCGCCATGTAGGCTTTGAGAAAGCCAGATTGCAGCGCGTCCACCGAGGCCTGCAGCATTTGTACATCAAACACCGACCGGGTCAGCGCCCGGGTTTCCTGGTGGTAGAGCAGGCCAAACACCGCCGCCAGCAAGGGGGCAATCACCAGCATCAACAGCAAAAAGTAGCCCAAGCCTTTGTCAAGGTGCGACCAACTGCGTTGCGGCAACAGCCAGCGCAGCGCGGCTGACCATTGCGCAGCCAGGCTGGCGTGCGGCTTGCACAGGTCACCGCAGCGGGCGTCAAGCGTGCAGCACAGCGAGCATATGGCGCCCTTGTAAGCGGGGCAGTGGGCCATGTCGGGGCCTTCGTAGTCGCGCTCGCAAATCACACAGCGTTTAAGGGTCAGGCGCTGATAGCTGCCGAACTCGGGCATGCTTGCCTGTGGTCGGGCCAAGTAGTATTTGCCACCTGTCAGGTAAGCCAGCAAGGGCGTAGCGACGAGGGCCGTGCCCATGGCAATCAGAGCCGAGAACGCCTGCGCCATCGGTCCAAACAAGCCCAGGTGCGCCAGCACTGACAGCACTGACGCCAGTGCCATTGAGCCGACACCTACTGGGTTGACGTCGTACAGGTGGGCACGTTTGAACTCAATGCCTTTGGGCGAAAGCCCCAGCGGCTTGTCGATCACCAAATCCGCGACCACCACCATCATCCAGGAAATCGCCAGGTTGGCGTAGAGGCCCAGTACGTCGCTCAAGGCATCGAACACATTCATTTCCATCAGCATGAAGGCAATGACGGTGTTGAACACAACCCACACCACGCGCCCGGGGTGGCTGTGCGTCAGGCGTGAGAAAAAATTGCTCCAGGCCAGCGAGCCCGTATAAGCGTTGGTGACATTGATCTTGATTTGCGACACCACCACAAACAGCGCTGTGGCGGCGATGGCCCAACCCAAATGAGGAAAGACGTACTCGTAGGCAGCCAGGTACATTTGGTTGGGGTCCACGGCGCGGTCTGTCGGTACTGCGTGGCGAATGGCCAAATAGGCGAGCAGGGCGCCGCCCAGCATTTTCAGTACCCCCAAAAACACCCAGCCTGGCCCACCCACCAGCACGCTGAACCACCAACGCTTGTGATTGGCGGCCGTGCGCGCGGGCATAAAACGCAGGTAATCTGCTTGCTCGCCCATTTGCGTCATCAGCGCCACACCCACGGTGAGCGCTGCACCAAATAGGGGCAGGCTAAAGCCTTCGGTTTGGCTCTTGTCACCGAGATAGTGCGTCACGCCCGCAAACGCGGTGGGTTCTTGCCAGAGCACGAAGCCAAACGGCAGCAGCCACATCACCAGCCAGATCGGCGCCGTCCAGAGTTGCAGGCGGCTGATGGTGGTGACGCCATGGGTCACCAGCGGGATGACCACCAGCGCGCAGATCAGGTAGCCCCAGGTCGGCGGGATGCCCAGCGCCAATTCCAGCGCATAGGCCATGACCGCGGCTTCCAGCGCGAAGAAGATGAAGGTGAACGAGGCATAAATCAGCGAGGTGATGGTGGATCCAATGTAGCCAAACCCAGCACCCCGGGTCAGCAAGTCCATGTCCACCCCGTATTTCGCGGCGTACACGCTGATCGGCAAACCAGCCAAAAAAATAATCAGGCCAGTGGCCAGGATCGCCCAAAAAGCGTTCACAAATCCGTACTGCACTAAGAGCGTGGCGCCAATCGCTTCGAGTATCAAAAACGCAGCAGCACCCCCAAGTGCAGTATGGGCTACACGCCATTCTGTCCATTTTCGAAAACCTTGTGGCGCAAAGCGCAGTGCGTAGTCTTCCAGGGTTTCGGCGGCCACCCAGGCGTTGTAATCCCGGCGTACCCATGTGATACGCTGCGGCGCTTTGGTGTCGTCTGCGGCCTCGGGTTGAGGGATGGATGCGGTATTCACGAGGTGGTTGTGCAGGTTCCGTGCCACGAGCCCTTTGGCGCGCGAGTAAGCTCCTGCTTCGGCACGCCTTTTGCATTGGAGATTGCATGGAACTACCCCCCCGTGAAAAAGACAAATTGCTGATCTTCACAGCCGGTTTGCTGGCCGAACGCCGCAAAGCCCGGGGCTTGAAGTTGAACTACCCCGAGTCTGTGGCTCTGATCAGCGCCGCTATTTTGGAAGGCGCCCGCGACGGCCGCAGCGTGGCCGAGTTGATGAGCTATGGCCGCACCATCCTGACCCGCGCGGATGTCATGGAAGGCATCCCCGAGATGATTCCCGACGTGCAGGTGGAAGCCAGCTTTCCCGATGGCACCAAGCTGGTGACGGTTCACCAGCCCATCGTTTAGCGACTGATGCTTCGACCCACTTGATTTGCGGAGGCCACAAACCATGATCCCAGGCGAATTTTTGACGGACGGCCCAGACCATCGGCTTAACGCAGACCGGCGCACCACCACGCTGGTAGTGGTGAACACCTCGGAGCGGCCAATTCAGGTGGGCTCGCACTACCACTTTGCCGAGACCAATGCGGCGCTCGGCTTCGATCGCAAGGCCGCAAAAGGCATGCGCTTGAACATTGCCTCGGGCACCGCGGTGCGCTTTGAGCCGGGCCAGCAACGCACCGTGGAACTGGTGGACTACGCCGGTGAGCGACTGGTATTTGGATTTCGTGGCCTGGTGATGGGGTCACTCTGATCTTATAGTTTTTATGCCTCTAGCCCTTATGAAATAAGCGCTGGCAGCTCACATTTTTAAAGGTAGTGACATGGCAACGCTTGGACGACGCGCTTACGCCGACATGTTTGGCCCCACCATAGGGGACCGGGTCCGCCTGGCCGACACCGACCTGATCATTGAAGTCGAGGCCGACTACACCTTGCGTGCCGGCAGCTACGGTGAAGAGGTCAAGTTTGGCGGTGGCAAAACCATTCGCGATGGCATGGCGCAGTCGCAACGCACGCGTGATGGCTCTGGCACAGGCCCACAAGCCGGGGGTGCGGTGGACCTGGTCATCACCAATGCGCTGATCCTGGACCATTGGGGCATTGTCAAGGCCGATATTGGCGTCAAAGACGGCCGCATTTGTGCGGTGGGCAAAGCGGGCAACCCGGATGTGATGCCCGGCGTGGACATCATCATCGGGCCAGGTACCGAGATCATCAGTGGCGAAGGCAACATCGTCACCGCCGGTGGCATTGACAGCCACATTCACTTCATTTGCCCGCAGCAGATCGAAGAAGCTTTGGCCAGTGGCGTGACCACCATGATGGGCGGAGGCACCGGCCCTGCCACCGGCACCTTTGCCACCACCTGCACACCCGGCCCCTGGAACATCGAGCGCATGCTGCAGGCGGCAGAAGCCTTCCCGATGAACCTGGGGTTTTTGGGCAAGGGCAATGCCAGCCTACCGGCCGCCCTGCACGAGCAAATCAATGCCGGCGTGATTGGCCTGAAACTGCACGAAGATTGGGGCACCACGCCAGCGGCCATCAGTAATTGTCTGGATGTCGCAGAGGAGTGCGACGTGCAGGTGGCCATTCACTCGGACACGCTCAATGAATCCGGATTTGTCGAAAACACCATTGCCGCTACCAAGGGGCGCGGCCTGTGTGCCTTCCACACCGAAGGCGCGGGCGGTGGCCACGCACCTGACATTTTGAAAGTAGTGGGCGAGTCCAATTTCTTACCCAGTTCCACCAACCCGACCATGCCGTTTACCGTCAACACGCTGGATGAGCATGTGGACATGCTGATGGTCTGCCACCACTTGGATGCCGCCATTCCCGAAGATCTGGCCTTTGCCGAGAGCCGCATCCGCAAGGAAACNNCGCGTCGGCGAAGTCATCATCCGCACCTGGCAGACGGCACACAAGATGAAAGCGCAGCGCGGTTGGTTGGCACCGCCGCTGGTGTTGGGCGAGGTGCAAGGCGCTGGCGCGCTCGTGCAACATGAACAGCGCAACGACAACTTCCGCGCCAAACGTTATGTGGCCAAGTACACCATTAACCCGGCGATTGCCCACGGCATCAGCCACGAAGTCGGCAGCATTGAGGTTGGCAAGTGGGCGGATCTGGTGGTCTGGAAGCCCGCGTTTTTTGGCGTCAAGCCAGCGCTGATTCTCAAAGGGGGGTTCATTGCCATGGCCGCCATGGGTGACCCCAATGCCAGTATTCCGACGCCTCAGCCGGTGCACTACCGGCCCATGTTTGGTGCATTCGGCGCAGCGATCGCACGCGGCTCATTGAGTTTTGTGTCGCAAGCGGGTTTGAACGCGGGCATCAAGGAACGTTTTGGGCTGGCCAAAACCTTGAGCGCAGTCAAAAATATCCGCGGCGTTCGCAAGCAGCACATGGTGCACAACCATTACCTGCCCAAGATGGAGATTGACGCGCAAACCTACAGCGTGCGGGCTGACGGCCAGTTGCTGACCTGCGAGCCTGCGACCAGTTTGCCCTTGACACAGCGGTATTTCCTGTTTTGACCGCTATTGAGATCCGCGTCGACGATCTGCAAGGCAGTGCCATCCAGGCTTTGCTGCAAGCGCATCTGGACGCTATGTACGAACACTCGCCACCTGAGAGTGTGCATGCGCTTGACTTGGCGGCGCTGCGGCATCCGTCGATCACTTTTTGGACCGCATGGGAAGGCAACGACTTGTTGGGTTGTGGTGCGCTCAAACAGCACGACGCTGCGCATGCGGAGCTGAAATCCATGCGTACCGCTGATGCCCACTTGCGCAAGGGCGTGGCCCAAGCGCTGTTGCGGCACATTCTGTCGACGGCACACGCCAGGGGCGTCCAACGCATCAGCCTGGAAACCGGAACTGGACCCGCTTTTGAGGCGGCACAGAAGCTGTATACAAGTGAAGGTTTTGTCGAGTGCGAGCCGTTTGCCAACTATGTGCCAGACCCGTACAGCTTGTTCATGACCAAAGTTTTGGCAGATGAGGACCTATGCTTGAAATCTCCAAACTGATCCCCCAAGGGCAGGGCCTTGCGCAAGTGTTGCTCAAGCGTGCCAGCACCGTTGAATTGGACTGGGACCTGCGCCAGAAGAGTCGATTTGAAGCGACCGACTCGACTGGGCGGCAACTTGGGGTGTTCNNGATTTGATCCGAGCGGCATACCACCTGGGCAATCGCCATGTGCCTATCGAACTCAAACCCGATCACCTCAAGATCGAACCCGACCATGTGTTAGCGGACATGCTGCGCGCCATGCATTTGACGGTGGTGGAAGTGAATGAGCCGTTTGAGCCCGAGTCAGGCGCCTATGCGCAAGGTGGACATTCACACGGTGGTCATTCACATGGCCACGATGCGCCGCACGGTGAAGAGGGTCACGTACATGGCCCGCAGTGCCAGCACGGGCACTGAACTGTTTCATGTGATATTTGGGCGAGTAGTTCGTGAGCGACGCACAGGCGGGTTCGAGCTTTTTGCAACTCATGTGGCTGGCCTCGCCGGCTTTGCCGATTGGTGGGTTCTCGTATTCAGAATGCCTTGAAGCCGCTGTAGATAAAGCGCTGGTAGCTACTGAAAAAGATGCAAGCGCGTGGTTAATCGATCAACTCAACATGAGCCTCACGCGAAGCGAGTTGGCCCTTGTGGCACAAGCTATCCCCGCTTGGCGAGCGAACGACTTGCAACGCATTGCAGCCCTAAACACTTGGGTACTGCAGACGCGCGAGAGCAGCGAACTGCGCGCGCAGTCCGAGCAAATGGGACGCTCATTGCTAGATTGGCTGCGCAACCACACCACCGCCACGCCCGAACAAATTGGCCTGCTGGCCAGCCTGCAACCCACCTTCCCCATGGCCTTTGCGTTGGCGGCCAGTGCTACCGGTGCCCTTGTGAGTGAATGCCTCTTGGCCTTTGCGTTTGGCTGGGCCGAGAACATGGTGCAGGCGGCTATCAAGTCTGTGCCGCTGGGCCAAAGCGCAGGGCAGCGCATCCTGTCAAAGCTCACCGCGGCCACACCCGCTGCGGTGGATAAAGCAATGACAACCAACGATCCAGATCGCCAAGCGTTTTCGCCCATGCTGGCCATTCTCTCGGCCCAGCACGAAACCCAGTATTCAAGACTTTTCAGGTCCTAGCCCTTACTGAATAAGGGCGAGCAGCTATATTTTTAAAATGAATGAGGTATCTATGAACACGCCACTGCATCACATCGCTAACCGCAGCAAACGCCTGCCTCCCTTGCGCGTGGGTATTGGTGGGCCGGTGGGCTCCGGCAAAACCACCTTGCTTGAGATGCTTTGCAAAGGCATGCGCGACAAATACGATCTGGTGGCCATCACCAATGACATTTATACCAAGGAAGACCAGCGCCTGCTGACCGTTAGCGGCGCGCTGCCGCCCGAGCGCATCATGGGTGTGGAAACCGGCGGCTGCCCACACACTGCCATCCGCGAAGACTGCTCCATCAACCTCGAAGCCATTGATCGCATGCTGGTGGAACACCCCAATGCCGACATCGTGTTCATCGAGTCGGGTGGCGACAACCTGGCCGCCACCTTTAGCCCCGAACTGTCTGACCTGACGATTTACGTGATTGACGTGGCCGCGGGCGAAAAGATTCCACGCAAGGGCGGCCCTGGCATCACCAAGAGTGATTTATTCGTCATTAATAAAACTGATTTGGCACCTTATGTGGGCGCAAACCTGGATGTGATGGCGGCAGACACCGTCCGCATGCGCACCACGGCCAAGGGGCTCAAGCCCTTTGTCTTGACCAATCTCAAGACTTTGCAAGGCTTGGTGGAGGTTATTGCATTCATCGAGTCACGTGGCATGCTGGTTTAACCGAACCGGAAGCGTTGACGACCTCTGAGCGGTTCACAGGCAAGTGGGGGTATGCGTCTGGCACACGTTAGCGGTGTGTAATAGCGCCGTGGAACCTTTTCAACCATCAGTTTCTAAGCCCCAACCGGCAAACAGTCTTGCAGATCTGATGCAGAGTCGAGTGGGACGGACGCCGCTGACGCACGGGCTGTTGGTCGTCAATATCTTTGTTTTTTTGGCCATGATTAGCCAGGGCGCGGGCTTGTGGCACACCACAACAGGCGTTCAATTGGCTTGGGGCGCTAATTTTGGTCCGGCCACGCAAGACGGCCAGTGGTGGCGTCTGGCCACAGCCATGTTCATCCACTTTGGGGTGTTACATCTGGCCATGAATATGTGGGCGCTGCGCGATGTGGGCCGCTTGGTCGAGCGCCTGTATGGCCCTTGGCGTTTTGCAGTTTTGTACCTCGGCTCAGGTATCTTGGGCAATCTGTTGTCCTTGGTGGCGCAGGGCAACCAGGCGGTGTCCGGTGGGGCATCGGGAGCCATTTTTGGACTGTACGGCGGTTTGCTGGTGTTTTTGTGGCGTGAACGCCTGCAGGTGGACCGTCATGAATTTCGCTGGTTGTTCTGGTCCGCCCTGGTGTTTGTGCTGGTCATTTTTGCCATGGGTATCTGGGTGGTACCAGGCATTGACAACTCGGCCCATGCCGGTGGTTTACTGGCGGGTGCGTTGCTGGCCCAGGTGTTGGCTGTGCCTTGGACGGCGATGAGCCCCCGTCCCGGGCTTGGAAGAGGGTTGGCTTTGGTGACGCTGTTGATTTGCATCGGTGGGTTGATGCGCCACATTCCCGCACCCAGTTACGTTTTTCATGAGGAACTTGCTGCCCAAGAAGCGATTCAGAGATTCGCCAAGGCGGACCAGCAATTTCGGCGGCAATGGTTTGAGATCATGGCCGACCCATCTGCCAGGCATCTGAGTTTTGAGACGCTTGCCGGGCGCGTCGAGTCCACACTTGCGGTGGGCTACGAGCGCAGTTTTGACCAATTGGTAGCGGCCACGCCGGGGTCACCCGTGCCATCAGCCAGGGCTTTGGGTGACCTGCAGGCGTATGCCTTTGAACAGGCACAAACCACGCGTGACCTGGTGGATGGTTTGCGCGCAAAAGATCCGCAGAAAATTCGCGTCGCCGTCCTCCAGGCGCAAAGCCTGAGGCAGCCCATGCCCGCAGCCAGTGGTATCACGGGTGCGGCGTCACACGCAAGCACAGGGCAAGCCTCACGCTAGCTGATGGCCCGTTTTTCGCTTTCCAGTTCGGCTTTCAGGGCCATAGCACACCGGCGCAATGGTTCGCAATGCGAATTGAGTGCGTTTTGCAGGCTGGCCTGAGCGTAGCCCGGGTCCAGACGGAGTTGCGCCGGGTTCACCCAAATGCCAATGCCAGCCATCAACCACTTGAAGTCGACTTCGGTCAGCATGTCAGAGCGTTGGTGGCTGCTCAGGTCACCTAGTGTGTCAAGCGTTTGAATGTACATGATGGCCCCCAACTCAGCGCTTCGGCGCATTGGTTGATGCAATGTGAGAACTCTAGGCTGATTTGGAAAAGTAGAAGTTTGAAAGTGAAGGCGAAAACTTCCACTTTTGACATGCTCAATGTGGACGCAGGAAGGACCCTATGAGGCCGCGCCTCACGCTTGGGGTACGAAACCGAGCCCGTACGCCAATCGGCGTATTTCCAGATTCTCTAGGGCTACCTAAAGTCACACCATCGTTTGGATCATGCCGCGTTCAGAGGTGGACGGCTGCCAGCGACATCGGTTTCATCAACTTTGGAGTAGCTCACATGCAATCTTTGAATTCACGTCGTTTCACGCTCAAGGCGCTCACCGCCGCCGTCGCGCTGACTGGGCTGTCCAGCCTGCCAGTCTTTGCAGCTGACACCATCAAGGTCGGTATTTTGCACAGCCTGTCTGGCACCATGGCCATCTCGGAAACTGTGTTGAAAGACACCGTGCTGATGGCGATTGACGAGATAAATGCCAAGGGTGGCGTGCTCGGTAAAAAGTTGGAACCTGTGGTGGTGGANNCAGGACAAGGTCGCGGTCATCTTTGGTTGCTGGACCAGCGTGTCTCGCAAGTCGGTGTTGCCCGTGGTGGAAGAAATGAACGGCTTGCTGTTCTATCCGGTTCAGTACGAAGGTGAAGAACTCTCCAAAAATGTGTTCTACACCGGTGCAGCCCCGAATCAGCAAGCCATACCTGCAGTGGATTACTTGATGAGCAAAGACGGTGGCGCAGCCAAGCGCTGGGTCTTGCTGGGTACCGACTATGTCTATCCCCGCACCACCAACAAAATCCTGCGCGCCTACCTGAAATCCAAGGGCGTGAAAGAGACTGACATCGACGAAAAATACACACCGTTTGGTCACTCGGATTACCAGACCATCGTGGCTGACATCAAGAAGTTCAGCGCGGGTGGCAAGACCGCCGTGGTGTCCACCATCAATGGGGATTCCAACGTGCCGTTCTACAAAGAACTCGGCAACGCTGGCCTGAAGGCCAAGGATGTGCCAGTGGTGGCGTTCTCTGTGGGTGAAGAAGAGCTGCGTGGTGTGGACACCAAGCCGCTGGTGGGCCACCTGGCTGCCTGGAATTACTTCCAGTCGATCAAGAACCCAACCAACGACGAGTTCATCAAGAAGTGGTCTGCTTACGCCAAGGCCAAGGGCATTGCAGGTCACAAAGACAAGCCTCTGACCAACGACCCGATGGAAGNNAAGGCCAAATCCACCGATGTGGATAAAGTCATCACCGCCATGGCAGGTCAGACCTTCAAGTCACCCAGCGGCATCATGAGCAAGATGGATGAAAAGAACCACCACTTGCACAAGTCGGTGTTCATTGGCGAGATCAAGGCAGATGGCCAGTTCAATGTGGTCTGGAAGACACCTGGCCCGGTGAAGGCCAAGCCATGGTCGCCGTACATCGAAGGGAATGCTTCCAAGCCTGACGAGCCAGCGAAGAAGTAAGAAGCTACTGCGCGAGCCAATCTGAGGTCTGCAGTGCTCGCCGTACGGGTGTATGGCTCCGCGCTGTAAACCCCACCTTGGCCCGCTCGCTACGCTTCTTCCTTGGCTGAATTGGGGTCAGATCCCAATTCGGGGCAGAGCTTTCGAGGGTGCGCCAGACGTCACACCGATTTGGGCTCTGACCCCGATTCAGCGGGTTAAACCACTACAAGGAATTGCAGCGTGGGCACCGGCCACTTGTCACCGTGCCCACCCTACAGGTTCTTCTCATGTGCATCACACGATTTCTTCTCATTGCTTTTCTTTTTATAGCTGGCAACGCAGTTGCGATAACGCCTGAAGAGGTTAAAGCCATTGCATTGGGCGAGACCGATGCACGGGTTGAAGCACTGGGCAAGGCCATGCTGGCGGCCGATGACACGACGACTGCGTTTCTGCAAGCATTGTCGGACGATGCCGTTAAAGTGGCAGGTGGCAAGGTTTTGGTGGTGCGCGATGGCAAAGGCTTTGATCCGGTGACGGGGGCTGATGCTGCCGTGTCAACAGACCTTGAGGACGTGATCAACAACAACCGCATGCGTGGCGAGATTGACTCGGCGCTGGCCGCGCTCAAGCTGTTTTCCAAAGACGACAAGGTGCGTCAGGCCGCAGTCAAGCAACTGCAAAGTGANNGCGGCTGCGCTGCTCAACAGCGCAGACAAATCCAAGCGCCTGGATGCCGCCAAGTTGCTGGCGACCAGCGGCCAGGCCAATACCAAAACCATGTTGCTGGCGCAGATTGCCCAGGAGCCAGACTCCGAAGTTAAAGCTGCGCTAGGGGCGGCATTGCGTCAAGTGGAATCGGCCCTGGCTTGGGGTGACAAGCTGGGTGCCCTGTTCAGTGGCATTAGCTTGGGCTCCATCTTGCTGCTGGTGGCCTTGGGCTTGGCCATTACCTATGGGCTGATGGGCGTGATCAACATGGCCCACGGTGAGCTGATGATGATTGGTGCCTACGCGACGTATGTGGTGCAGGGCTTGTTTCAAAGGTACTTGCCCGGGGCGTTTGATTGGTATTTGCTGGCCGCGGTGCCGGTGGCTTTTATGGCCTCGGCCTTGATGGGGGCAGCACTTGAACGCAGTGTGATCCGGTTTTTGTACGGCAGGCCGCTGGAAACACTGCTGGCCACTTGGGGCATCAGCTTGATGTTGATGCAATTGGTGCGTACGCTGTTTGGTGCGCAAAACGTCGGTGTCGAGAACCCGACGTGGATGAGTGGTGGCGTACAGGTGCTGGGCAATTTGTCATTACCCTTTAATCGCTTGGTCATTATTGGATTCGCAATTTTTGTGCTGTGTTCAGTCGCCTTTTTGATTGGCAAAACCCGCCTCGGTTTGTTCGTGCGCGGCGTCACACAAAACCGACCGATTGCTTCTTGCATGGGTGTCAACACTGCCCGCATTGACACCTATGCATTTGCGTTGGGCTCGGGCATTGCCGGCTTGGCGGGGTGTGCCTTGAGTCAGGTTGGCAATGTGGGACCAGACTTGGGCCAAGGTTACATCGTGGATGCCTTCATGGTGGTGGTGCTGGGGGGTGTGGGGCAGTTAGCCGGCACGGTTTACGCGGCTTTGGGACTGGGCATCTTGAACAAATTTCTGGAAGGCTGGGCCGGTGCGGTGCTGGCCAAGATTGCGGTGCTGGTGTTCATCATCATCTTTATTCAAAAGAGACCTCAAGGCATCTTTGCCATGAAGGGACGCTCGGCAGAGGCATGATCATGAGCGGCATCACACTTCCGAACCCATCTCCGTTGTTGAGTCGCACCGGTTGGGCGGCGTTTTTGGTGGCGTTGATCGTCATCTGCGCCGTCGCGCCCATTCTGAATATGCTGGTTCCTACAGGAAGCGTGTTTCATCTGAGTGACTACGGTGTGGGCTTGGTCGGACGGATCATGTGTTACGCCATTTGTGCGCTGGCCATGGATTTGATCTGGGGCTTCACCGGCATTCTGAGCCTGGGCCACGGGCTGTTTTTCGCCCTCGGTGGTTACGCCATGGGCATGTATCTGATGCGTCAGATTGGCCTGGAAGGCAATTACAAGAGCAACCTGCCCGACTTCATGGTGTTTCTGGACTGGAAGACCTTGCCCTGGCATTGGACCTTTTCTGACAGTTTTATCGCCACGCTGATTCTGATCATTGCGGTGCCTGGTGTGGTGGCTTTTGTCTTTGGTTACTTTGCGTTTCGCTCACGCATCAAGGGGGTGTACTTTTCCATCATCACCCAGGCCATGACCTTTGCTGCGATGCTGCTGTTTTTCAGAAACGAGACTGGCTTCGGTGGCAACAATGGCTTTACCGACTTCAAGCGGATTCTGGATATACCAATTGCCACGCCGGCCATGCGCATGACGCTGTTTGTCATGACGGGTGTCACCTTGTTGGGTTTCTTTTTGATGGCGCGCTGGCTCATCAATAGTAAATTTGGACGTGTGCTGCAAGCCTTGCGCGACGCAGAAACACGTGTCATGTTCAGCGGCTACAACCCTTTGGGTTATAAGTTGACCATCTGGACCATCTCGGCCGTCATGTGCGGTGTGGCCGGTGCCTTGTATGTACCCCAAGTGGGCATCATCAACCCCAGTGAAATGAGTCCGGCGAACTCGATCGAGATCGCCATTTGGGCGGCAGTGGGTGGCCGAGCAACATTAATTGGCCCGATTCTGGGTGCCTTCATTGTGAGTGGGGCCAAGAGCTGGCTGACGGTGGCTTACCCTGAGTTCTGGTTGTACTTTTTGGGAACCCTGTTCATTGGTGTCACGCTGTTCCTTCCCAACGGGGTGGTGGGCTTGATGAAGCGTTTGAAGGGGCGTGTGGCATGACCCCCGAACTGATGGAAAAAGGAAAGCAGCGCCTTGAAAAGTATCAGGCATCTCAGCCCCAGCCGGGTTTGACGGAATCCGGAGGGCGTGAAGCAGGCTTCTCACGCTTGGCAGTGCCGGGTGAGGTGGACGTCACTCACGGCCGGATCCTTTATCTGGAAGATGTCAGTGTGAGTTTTGACGGTTTCAAGGCCATCAACAAGCTTTCATTGGACATTTCGCCGGGCGAGTTGCGTTGCATCATTGGCCCCAACGGTGCTGGCAAAACCACCATGATGGACATCATCACTGGCAAGACCCGTCCGGACGAGGGCAAAGTATTTTTTGGCAGCACGATTGACTTGTTGCGCTACAAGGAATCCGAGATCGCCCAGATGGGCATCGGCCGCAAGTTCCAAAAGCCCACGGTGTTTGAACAGCTCTCGGTGTTTGAGAATCTGGAACTGGCACTCAAGACCAACAAGGCGGTGTCGGCATCGATGTTCCACCAACTGGACTCGGCGCAGAGTGACCGGTTGCTGGAGGTGCTGCACACCATCCATCTCAGTGACAGCTTGAACCGTCAGGCAGGCGATTTGAGCCACGGACAAAAGCAGTGGCTGGAGATTGGCATGCTGCTCATGCAAGACCCGAAATTGCTGTTGCTTGACGAGCCAGTCGCCGGCATGACCGATGAAGAAACCGAGCGCACGGCCGAGTTGTTTTTGTCCTTGAAAGGCAAACATTCGCTGATGGTGGTGGAGCATGACATGAGCTTCATCGACACCATTTCGGACATCGTGACGGTGTTGTGTGATGGGGCGGTCTTGGCGCAAGGTAGCTTGGCGCAGGTGCAGGCGGATGAGCGGGTGATTGAGGTTTATCTTGGAAGATAGACAACCGCTCTTTCAAAGAACCTTTGGCCGGCATGTGCGCCCGGCTGCGCCCGGCTTGTTGGCCGGGGGTGGCCCGGCGGCCACTCACTTTCTTTTGCGTCGCCAAAAGAAAGTAAGCAAAGAAAAGGCGACCCCGCCGTCTGCGTCCCGCAGCAAAGCTGCGGGCAACCTGATCTGCGGAGGTTTGGCGGGGAACCGCTCGAACTCGGCTATCGCCTCAGACAATCGCGGTTCCAGTTCCCGCCAATCCCCCGCAACTCAGGCGCATACAGAGGGGACCGAGTCAAAACCGCTCGTGGCGCGTTGCGCCACATTGCACGCCAAGCGCCGTGGTGGTAGTTTGCGCAGCAATGCACGGCAAAGCCGTGCGAGCAGCGCTGTCCCCCATGCAGTTATGAGGAGGCGAGTAGCGCAGGGGGCGGCGGGAATAGAGGCGCAGATGTTTGAGCCCGCAGGGCGAGTTTCTGCGCCTTCCGCCGATCCCGAGCAACACAGCGTGCCCGTAGCGCAGCGCAGGGCCGACGAATCCGGCTCGCCTTTCTTTTCGGTAGTTTTGGTGTTTGCTCACTTTGCGGCGCAAAGTGAGCAAACCTCGCGTGCAACGCACGCCTTTGGCGAGCCAAAGAAAACCAGCTTCGCTGGTTTCTGTAAAAGTGCCTCGCCCGCCGGGGCGAGACC
>DFWT01000113.1:0-186 GCA_002381045.1 Rhodoferax sp. UBA4127 | reverse complement strand
AACGGCGTGGGCAAGACCACCTTACTCAAGAGCCTGATGGGTCTGATTCCCATCAAGACCGGCACGATTGAGTTTGATGGCAAGCCCATTCAATCCACCACGCCTTATGAGCGCGCGCGCTCAGGCATTGGTTTTGTACCCCAGGGGCGCGAGATTTTTGCACGGCTGACCGTAGAAGAAAACCTG
>DFWT01000265.1 GCA_002381045.1 Rhodoferax sp. UBA4127 | reverse complement strand
CCCAACATCATGAAAGCCAAGAAAAAGCCGCTTGAAATCCTCAAGCCAGCCGACCTGGGTGTGGATGTGACACCGCGCATCAAGACCCTGAAAGTCACCGAGCCGCCCAAGCGCAGTGCCGGTATTAAGGTGCCCGATGTGGCCACCCTCGTCGCCAAACTCAAAACCGAAGCCAAGGTGATCTAAATGACCGTACTCGTAATAGCCGAACACGACAACGCCACCCTCAAGCCCGCCACTTTGAACACCGTCAGCGCTGCGGCGCAGTGTGGAGGTGATGTGCATGTGCTGGTGGCCGGACACAACGCCGCTGTCGTGGCAAGTACCGTAGCCCAGGTGGCTGGTGTGGCCAAAGTGCTGCACGTGGACGCTGAAACACTGGCACACGGCGTGGCTGAAAACGTGGCCGCACAAGTGCTGGCCATGGCCACTGGCTACAGCCACATTCTGTTTGCTGCCACGGCATCGGGCAAGAACATCGCCCCGCGTGTTGCGGCCAAACTTGACGTGGCGCAGGTCTCTGACATCACCAAGGTCATCAGCGCTGACACTTTTGAGCGCCCGATCTACGCCGGCAACGCCATCGCCACGGTGCAGAGCGCCGATGCGGTCAAGGTGATCACCGTGCGTACAACGGCATTTGACCCTGCAGCTCAATCAGGACAAGCACCAGCAGCTATAACAACAGTAGCGGCTGTGGCCGTGCCGGGTGCAACCACTTTTGTGGGCAGTGAAATCGCCAAGAACGACCGCCCTGAACTCACGGCGGCCAAGGTCATCGTCAGCGGTGGCCGTGCGCTGGGCTCACAAGAGAAGTTCAATGAAGTCATGACCCCGCTGGCCGACAAGCTGGGTGCCGCCCTGGGTGCCAGCCGCGCTGCGGTGGACGCGGGTTATGCGCCGAACGACTGGCAAGTCGGCCAGACCGGCAAGATTGTTGCGCCGCAGCTGTATGTGGCTTGCGGCATCAGCGGTGCCATTCAGCACCTGGCTGGAATGAAAGACAGCAAGGTGATTGTGGCCATCAACAAGGACCCCGAAGCGCCGATCTTCAGCGTGGCTGACTACGGGCTGGAAGCGGATTTGTTTGTGGCGGTGCCCGAGCTGGTGGCTGCGCTTTAGCGGCTTCGAGCGTGCAGAAGCAAGCTTTTTTAAGTTGACCGTCGACTGCCGACGGATTCTCCGGACCACCCACCATGTTTGAACTTCACGGATCGATTGCCGTCATCACGCTGAACAGCCCGCCGGTCAACAGTCTGGGCGCGGCCCTGCGCCAGCACATCGCCGCCGCCGTGCATCAGGGCGTGTTGGATCCGGCCGTGCACGCGATGGTGCTGATCGGCAACGCCAAGGCATTCTCTGCCGGTGCCGATGTCAGTGAATTTGGCACCCCTCGGCAATTGACTGAACCCATGATGGGCCGGCTGCTTGAAATCATTGAGAGCTGCCAGAAGCCGGTGGTCGCTGCTATCAGCGGGGTGGCTTTGGGTGGTGGGTTGGAACTGGCGCTGGCCTGCCACGGCCGGGTGGCATTGGGAACCGCCAAATTGGGCTTGCCCGAAATTAATCTGGGGCTGATCCCAGGTGCCGGTGGCACCCAGCGTCTGCCACGGTTGGCCGGTATGGCCACGGCGCTGACCATGATCCAAAGCGGTGCGCCACAAACCGGCAAACAGTTGGCCGAGTCGGGCTTGCTCGACAAGGTAGTGCCCGATGACCTGTTAACGGCAGCCCTGCACCGCGCCAGTGAATTGGCCAGTCTGGGCGCAGCATTGCCCCTGGCACGCGATCGCTTACTTGTTGCGTCCGAGGTGCAGCAATTTGTCAGTGCCCAACAAGACAAACTCACGCCACGCCAGCGCTTACAGGGCGCCTACTCCGCCCAGTTAGATGCGATGGCAGCGGTGGCTGGCGACTTTGACCAGGGTCTGCGCCGCGAGCGTGAGCTGTTTTTACAGTTGCAATCCAGCTCCCAGTCCAAGGCCCTGCGCCACCAGTTTTTTGCTGAGCGCGAAGCCAGCAAACTGCCTGTTGCATTGCAAGCTGAGGCTCGTTCAGTGGCCACCGTTGCCATCATCGGTGCCGGCACGATGGGCACAGGCATTGTCATTTGTGCACTGGATGCCGGTCTGCAGGTGGTCTTGCTGGAGCAGGACGCTCATGCCCTGCAGCGCGGCCAACAGCGTGTGACCGAGCATTACCAGAGCCGTGTGGCCAGCGGAAAAATGAAGGCAGCCATCGCCGCCGCCGCTGAAGCCCGCCTGTCGCCCAGTCTTGAATGGTCCGATCTGGCCCGTGCTGATGTGGTGATTGAAGCCGTGTTTGAAGACCTGGCCGTCAAACAGGACGTGTTCAAAAAAATAGATGCTCACGCCCGCTCGGGCACCGTGCTGGCCACCAACACGTCTTATCTGGACGTGGATGCGATCGCCAACGTCACCGCCCGCCCGCAGGATGTACTGGGACTGCATTTTTTCAGTCCGGCCAACGTCATGAAGTTGCTGGAAGTGGTGCGCGGCACCCAGACCTCAGCGGAGGTGCTGGCCACAGGCATGGCGCTGGGCAAAAGGCTCAAGAAACTGCCCGTGCTGACCGGCAATGCCTTTGGGTTTATTGGCAACCGCATTTACAACGCCTACCGCAAGCAGTGCGAGTTCATGCTCGAAGACGGGACATGGCCCGAAGACGTGGACAGCGCGCTGCAAGCCTTTGGTTTTGCCATGGGACCGTTTGCAGTGGCTGACCTGTCCGGACTGGACATTGCCTGGCGCATGCGCAAATCGCAAGTCGCCACGCGCCATCCGGATGAACGTTATGTCGCCATCCTCGACCGATTGTGCGAGCTGGGCCGGCTGGGTCGCAAAACCGGCACAGGTTATTACACCTATACCGAAGGCAAGCAGGTCAAGGCGACCGATGCCGTGGTGCGGGGCATCATCACCCAGGCCTCCATGCAGCGCTCCATCACCCGGCGGGTCCTGAGCGCGGCCGACATCCAGCGCCGCGCCTTGCTGGCCATGGTCAATGAAGCGGCCTTGCTGCTGGCCGCCGGCGTGGCCAGCCGTGCCAGTGACATCGACGTGGTGCTGGCCCAGGGCTATGGCTTTCCGCGCTGGGAAGGTGGCCCAGTGTTCTGGGCACGCCAGCAAGATCGCAGCGCGCTGATACAAGACCTGCAAACCATGGCGACCCAATCGGGTCATGGCTTTGTGGTGGCAGACCTGTCCGTTCTGCTTGACTGATTTTTGAGTGAAAGACCAGTGCCATGAACCATGCCTTCATTTGTGATGCCATTCGCACTCCGATTGGTCGCTACGGCGGCGCGTTGAGCAGCGTGCGCACCGACGACCTGGGTGCCATTCCCCTGAAGGTCTTGATGGCCCGCAACCCCAGTGTGGATTGGGCGGCCGTGACCGACGTGCTGTACGGCTGCGCCAACCAGGCCGGTGAAGACAACCGCAATGTGGCCCACATGGTCAGCTTGCTGGCCGGTTTACCGGTGGAGGTGCCGGGTGCCACCCTGAACCGGCTGTGCGGCTCGGGTCTGGATGCTGTTGGCACGGCAGCCCGCGCCATAAAAGCTGGAGAAGCTGCGCTAATAATAGCTGGCGGGGTCGAAAGTATGAGTCGTGCACCGTTCGTCATGCCCAAGATGGACAGCGCTTTTGGCCGTAACAACGCGGTGTATGACACCACCATTGGCTGGCGCTTTGTCAACAAGTTGATGAAAGAGCGTTATGGCGTGGACAGCATGCCAGAAACCGCTGAGAACGTTGCCAGCGAGTTCAAGATCGAACGAGCCGCACAGGACCTGATGGCGTTGGCAAGCCAGCAGCGTGCCGTCGCCGCGCAACAGGCCGGGCATCTGGCACGCGAGATCACGGCAGTGCGCATTCCCCAGAAAAAGGGCGATGCACTGGTGGTTGACAAAGATGAACACCCGCGTGAAACCACGCTGGAGTCGCTGGCCGGGCTCAAGGGTGTGGTGCGCCCCGACGGCACGGTGACAGCCGGCAACGCAAGCGGAGTGAACGACGGTGCCTGCGCCCTGCTGCTGGCCGATGAAGCCACCGCTGCCAAAAACGGCCTGACGCCCAGAGCCCGGGTCGTCGGTATGGCCACGGCCGGTGTCGCACCGCGCATCATGGGTATTGGCCCGGCACCGGCCACCCAAAAACTGTTGGCCCAAACCGGGATGAAGCTGGCGCAACTCGACGTGATCGAGCTTAACGAAGCGTTTGCGGCGCAGGGTCTGGCAGTCTTGCGGTTGCTGGGTTTGCCAGACAATGACCCGCGCGTGAATGCCTGGGGCGGCGCGATTGCACTGGGGCATCCGCTGGGGGCCAGTGGCGCTCGGCTGGCCACCACCGCAGTCAACCGTTTACACGCCACAGGCGGCCGTTATGCCTTGTGCACCATGTGTATTGGGGTTGGCCAAGGCATTGCGCTGATTCTGGAGCGGGTTTGATTTACTCCTTAGGTTATAGCTATAAGAGCTTTTTTATATTGGCTTAAGGCACTTTTTATATCAATTGACATTTCCATGACAAACGAGGAAATCCTGACCCAACACGGCCCCCGCGAATCGATGGACTACGACGTGGTCGTGGTCGGGGGTGGCCCCGCCGGCCTGTCCACGGCCATCCGCCTGAAACAGCTTGCCGCAGAACATGGCAAAGAGATCTCGGTGGTGGTACTGGAAAAAGGCTCCGAGCCCGGTGCCCATATCCTCTCGGGTGCCGTGCTTGACCCACAATCGCTGACTGAGCTGCTGCCCAACTGGAAAGCTGATGGTGCACCCGTGAATCAGTCCGTCACTGCTGAGGCTATGCTGTTCCTGAGTGAGACCACCGGCTACCGCACCCCCAACCTGTTTTTGCCCAAATGCAGCCAGAACCACGGCAACTACATCATCAGCCTGGGCGCCCTGACCCGCTGGCTGGCGGGCCAGGCAGAAGGGCTGGGCGTGGAAATATTCCCCGGCTTTACCGCTGCTGAAGTGCTGTACAACGAAGCGGGTCAAGTCAGAGGTGTTGCCACTGGCAACATGGGTGTGGAAAAGAACGGTGAACCCGGGGGCAACTTTCAGCTCGGCATGGAGTTGCTGGGCAAATACACCATTTTTGCCGAAGGCGCGCGCGGCCACCTGGGCAAACAGCTCATTGCCCGCTACAAGCTCGACGAGGGCTGCGACCCGCAAAGCTACGCCATTGGCATCAAGGAGTTATGGGAAGTGGACCCCGAGCGCCATGAACCCGGTCTGGTGCTGCACACGGCGGGCTGGCCTATGGATGACAAAACCTACGGCGGCTCGTTCCTGTACCACATGGAAGGCAACAAGATTGCCATGGGGTTCATCACCGGGCTGAACTATCAAAATCCCTACCTGAGCCCGTTTGAAGAATTCCAACGCTGGAAAACCCACCCCAATATCCGCTGGTACCTGGAAAACTCAAAAGGCGAAGTCACCGCAAAAAGAATAGCGTATGGCGCACGCGCCATCACGGCGGGTGGCCTATTGGCCTTGCCAAAGACAGTGTTCCCCGGTGGGGCGCTGGTGGGTTGTGATGCGGGTTACCTCAATGTCAGCCGCATCAAGGGCAGTCATGCGGCCATCAAATCGGGCATGCTCGCCGCTGAAGCGGCTTATGCGGCAGTGACCGCGGGGCGGGCGCAGGATGAACTCAGTGCTTACCCGGAAAGCTTCGCGCAAAGCTGGCTTTACACCGAGCTCAATAAATCACGCAACTTCAAGGCCTGGTTCAAGTATGGTCTGCGGGTGGGCACGCTGATGAATGGCCTGGAGCAGTTTGGCCTGAACGGTGCCATGCCCTGGACCATCCGGCGTGACAAGCCGGATCATGAATACCTTAAACCTGCCGCCGAGTGTCAGCCCATTGAGTACCCCAAACCCGATGGCAAGTTGACGTTTGATCGCCTGAGCAGTGTGTTCATCAGCAGCGCCGCCCACGAAGAGAACCAGCCGGCGCATCTGACGCTCAAGGATGCATCGGTACCGGTCAAGGTTAATCTGGCCAAATATGCCGGGCCTGAAGCGCGTTATTGCCCTGCAGGGGTGTATGAGTTTGTCAAGAACGCCGACAACACCGACCGGTTGCAGATCAATGCGGCAAATTGTGTGCACTGCAAGACCTGTGACATCAAGGACCCGACGCAGAACATTGTCTGGGTCACGCCTGAGGGTGGGGGCGGGCCGAATTATTCGGAGATGTGAGCCCCGCCACGCCTCTACCAAATTCACTGCACTTTCCCGATCTGCCACATTAAAGGATAACCCCCATGACCATACTGGTTGCTTATGTGCCGCGCCCCGAGGGGCAAGCCGCCTTGGACAAAGGCATCGAAATTGCAAAACGCCGCAGCGAACATCTGGTGGTGGTCAATGCATCGCCCGGTGGACGGGAGGTTGACCCGTCTGCGGTGGACGTCATCGATGCTGAGCGTGTTCAGCAACTGCTCGACCGCTCCGGGCTGAGCGCTGAATTCAAACAGTTGAAGCGGGGGAAAAGCGCCCCCGAAGAAATCGGGGCCCTGGTGGACGCCATGAGAGTCTCACTGCTGGTCATTGGCCTTAGAAAGCGCACAGCCATCGGCAAGCTCATCATGGGCAGCGTTGCGCAGGAATTGCTGCTTGGTGTTTCATGTCCTGTATTAACCGTCAAGGCAGGTGGTTAGTCGGACAGTTGGTTGTTGCAGTTGTTACGCCAACTTACGGTAAGTCTTTGGTTTTTAAAGTTGGTGATGAAGAGATGAGGATGACGGGCCGAACACGCTGATGCAGTAAAAGGATTATCGTGGCCAACAACCTTGCAATACTGCACTCACTATGCGCCACTTTCTTGTTGCAGTTGACCTTCGCAATGCGGACTCTGGCATTTCATTTTCGAGAATTTGGCGTGCTACATAGCTGATGCTCGTGACCGACAGCTTCTGGCTCTCAAGAGACAATCACTATGCAGATGGGGCATC
>DFWT01000140.1:31162-31358 GCA_002381045.1 Rhodoferax sp. UBA4127 | reverse complement strand
CGCAGTCCCGTGCCGTACGCAACCGACAGGGCCGTCTGGGTCTTCAGGTTGGGCGCGGCAGCAATTAGGCGCGCGACTTCATCGCGGCTGAGGACCACGGGCAGAGTGCGTGGCATACGCACCGATTGCATCTTGGCCATCAATTCGCCACGGTTGAGCGTGACGTCAAAGAAAAACTTCAATCCCATGATGGTGG
>DFWT01000140.1:0-31121 GCA_002381045.1 Rhodoferax sp. UBA4127 | reverse complement strand
GCGAGCGGTTTAGTCCATGGGCACGTTGCTCGCGGCCACGACCAGCAGCTTTGCTGCAATCTGATTTGATGAAACACAGAAGGTCAAGTTTCGGGTAACCACTTCAGGGTGCCCGCTGGCCCTTGATGACCAGAAGCCGCTGTTGGGCATTGGCGCTCCAAAGCGGTCGGTCACCATGAAAAAACCAGAATGTGGGCACCACGGGTGCGGTCGAACCGATTTTTCAGTGTGTTGAACATGACGGACATTAGCCCTCAGAAACTCGCAGGATACAGACCAACCAACATCCACGCCACATGGGTGCTACCACACCTTGACTGGCAGCGATGTGGTATTCATTTCATCAAAGTGAACGCCGGTCACAAACAATGCAAAGCAACTATAGACCAGCCGATTATCTATATCCGCTTGCAAAATCAAACCGACAATCCAATTGCTGAAGTAAATAGCTCAGAAGAAGCTTTAGGCATCCCAAAGCATGCAGTGCGCCGTACAAAGGGCACCTTTCGCCCTGCACCAAAGTATCATTTGGCCGTTCGCCCCAGATGGCCACCCAAAATCCCCTGTCTGTGACCACTTCAAACTCCCCGACCAGAGTTGATCGGGGAATCCATATCTTGCGCGCCAATCACCGCTCCGCTATCCTCAATGAACTGCTTTAATTTTTGGAGTTTAATTTTGTATGCGCTTCTCGAGATTTTTCCATCTGCGCGTACAAATCTTTACAAGCGTAGTTCACGCTAAAAAAGGTACCCTGCTTATTTGCAATTTCAAATTGACTGATAGTCAACTCAAGCCTTTCGTCCGAAGGATCTAGAAAATGATGGCTAGTCGTGATTCCAACCTTATCTTCTTTCTTTGAGGTTGTGAATTTGGTGCCGTACTTGGCTTCAATGCCTTGAACCATATCGCCAGCATTTCCTATAGAAATGTAGGCAATCTGTCCCTTGTAGAGAGTGATGCTTACACTTCTTGGTGAAACATCTATTGGATAATTTTTCGCAATTACGATTAGCTCGTCTGGGTGTGTGTCTTTGATCACGCGTGTAACTGCGCCACCTGCTTTTTCAATGGCCCCTTTGAGGGTAGCCGCAGTTGTAGGACTGCATAAGTCAAATCCCGCATAGCTTTTCGCATTTGCTGCGCCAGGGAAAAGTACGGTTGTGGCAATGGCAAGCAGGGTTAATTTCAACTTTTTCATAGTTTCATCTCAAAGTTATCGGATTTAGAATTACTAATATTGCTTTTGCGTGTCGCTTGTATGGAAAAGCGACACTTTGCAAATCAACGAAGTATTATTTTTTGATCGAGAGCAACTCTTGATCGAAGATCAGAGTCTCATTGGGGCCAAGGTCAACGCCAACGCCACTTACGCCGTAAGCGAGTTCAGGCGGAATGACAATCGTCCAGCGCGACCCAGTCGGCATCAGGCGCGTCGCTTCACTTAGACCTCGAATCATGGAAGATACTTTCATCGACGCACTCTTTCCTACTGGCGTTGCATCGAACTCATAACCACTGGCCAGTGTTCCGCGATAGCTAACTTGAACCGTGTCATCAACGGTTGGTTTCTGACCATCTCCTTGACTTGTTACCTTGTACAGGACACCACTTGGCAGCTTCACCACACCAGGCTGGTTGCCAAATTGGGCACGAAATTCATCGCCAGCCGTTTTGTTTATATCGCCAGCCTCCTTTCGGCTCGAACGCATTTTCATACGCATTTCGTTCATGAGGCCATTCATGGCCGAGCGCATTTCCTTTTCTGATAGCAATGTTCGATTGCCATTCAGAGAGTCACTCATTCCTTTAAGAACCATCTCCGTGTTGACATCCGTGCCTTCTTTTCTGAGGTTTCTCGCAGTAATAACTCCGACAGCGTAGCTCAGGGAATCGCGTTTGTTTTTGAAGACAGTGGAGCTTGAAGTGTCAGTTTCGACACTGCCTTCTGAGGCAAAAGTTGGAGAGACAAGTGACATGCACATTGCCATGGTGAATGGGAGCGCGAAAACGGCGCGTGAAAAGGACAATTTCATATTTATTCTCAATGTGTTTTTCAGGTGAATGGTGTCGACACCCTGGTCATTCATGACCGAGAGTGTCATAAAACGCTAACAATCGAAGGCTGTGAAGAGCCAATTCGGGCTTTTTAGGCGGACCTGCGGGTCCTTGTCAGGCCAGTACCGACCATTTTGGTCTATAGGGTACATTCGCAAACGCGCTCAGAATCTGGTGAATCGCTCTGAAGCCAAACGCTTCTTTCATCTCAACAATTGGAATGCCAACCAACTCCATAATCGCATCGCCCAAACCGAGATGGCAAGTCCCGCAATCCAAGTCAACCCCAGCGAATTGAATCTTTGTTACAGATTCGCTGCTATCAGACTGACCTAGATGCTGGTGGACGTGGTGTCCGTAGTGTGCTGTAGCAGAAGGCTGTTCATGGTCGCAATAGCTTGCCGAAGCAGCCCAAGTCCCTTGTAGCAGCAACAGTAGAGCTAACAACACATGAACAAAACTACGCATTGCCAATTCTATGCTGTCATAGGGTGATCGAATATCGCAATGTTCCACCTCTTTGCGTATGACACTCACTCAAACTTTCCTAAAACAGATGTAAGGGGTCGCCAATAAGCTGCGTCGGTTGAAATCATTGCGTCGTATTTCCCAAAAGGAAGGGTCGGACTCTTACGACGTTCTTTGCAAACTTCATGACCATCACTACATGCAATTTCAGAAGAGTAAAACCGCGAGATATTCGACCGATGGATTTCAACCCACCATTAGCCTTTTATTTGGTCGCGATACTCCTGCACTACACGCTCGGCACTAGGAAATCCTTCAAGCTGAACCCAGCTTTTTTTGCCACCGCCGTTGATAAACATCACCGGCACGTGATTCATCTTGTCGCCACGGTACGCACCAAAGGCTTTTTGAATGGCAACGGTATTTGGCAAAGTGCCTGTGTAGTGCTGCCACTGCGCTTTCGCCCCGAATTTCTTGCTGTAAGCAAGTATGCGTTCAGGGGTGTCATATTCAGGATCAATGGACACAGACACAATGCGCACGTTAGAGAGATCGGCGCCAAGCACATCTTGAGTGCGCGCCAAAATTTGGCTCGTCACCGGGCAAACTGTGGTGCAAGATGTGTAGATAAAGGCGAGAATGGTAGGCTTCTTACCTTCCAACTCTTTTGCCAGAGTTGTGACGCTGCCATCCTGCGTGAGCATGGGCGTGGCAGCTACGGTGACTTCCACCATGGAGCGCCTGACTGCGGCATTTGTGTCAGGGACTGCGTGGTTGGCGTGGGGGTCTTTGGCCGACATGTCATGTCCCGCATGGGGGTCCGCAGTTGGCGTCTTGTGACCCGCATGCGGGTCTTGAGCTAGTGCTGTATGGGAAAGGCATAAGCTGGTGATTAGCAGCATTGATCCCGACAAACAGACAACCTTATTGACTGTTCTTGCAATTTTCATATTCAACCTCACGTTTGAATTAATCGTCAGATTCTGACGAGTCTAAATGTTACACGAAACCAAATAGCACAAGTTCGCAAACCAGTGTCTTTGCCCTCTCCTAGCCGACTGGCTGAGCTGTCTAACGGAAAGCAGTTGATTGAATCTCTCCCACATGTGTCGGCATTGACCTCGAAAAGTGGTTGCCCGGCGTCAGGTGTTGAATAACCACACTTTTCCAAGCATGTCTTTCGGAGCGAATTGTTGGTCTACTGCCTGCAGAAGAGGTGCCGTAAAAAGTGGTGCAGGTTTACCAATCAACGGTGACGGGATGACACGTGGATCACGTGGTAGCCCTACACCCAAAAAAATCAGCAGAACAATGAATATGCCCAAGGGGATCAGCAACTTTTTCATTCACCTATCCACTTCTGAAAATCGAATCCGCTCAACATTGCGGTTCATCTGAGCACGAACCACAATTTCAAACACCCATCGCTTCAAGCCAAAGAGGTTAGTGCCGTGCTTTCGATAAAAATCATCAGGTGAGTTGAAAATGCCAAAATCTGCATTAATCCCTTCCTTTTGAATGTAGGTGTCAGTCCCCTTCCATCGAACGGGCGGGTCGCGTAAATCGGCAACGGCAGCGCCAAACCCACAGAACTCTTGCGCAGTAGGGTATTTTTGTTGCAGCGCAATGAGGTAGCTCTCATCAAGAATGAACCCTTCAAGATTCACCCACCTGCCTTCAAACAAGATTTCAACCCAACTGTGAATGATGGATTTGGGGGCCAAAACATAGGCCCATCCAGTGATTGCGCCCTTTTGCAGCGATTTATTAATAGTGAACCCATGTAAACGGCAGGGGATACCGTTCGCTCTGAGGAGTGCCATCAATAGAGTTCCTTTGGTGTTGCACTGGCCAATGCCATCGATCAACACACTTGACGCCGGAAGATTGTCAGACTCGTTGTATCCAAATTTGATTTCATTGCGAACGAAATCGTAGATTGCACCTATGCGTTCAAACTCAGGCAAAGCCTGCCATCCGCGTTCCAAGATCAACTGTTGTATTTGAGGACTCTTGAAGTCCAGCAAGTCGGTTGGTTTGGTCAGCTCCGCCGGAAGTGCATGAGTACCTACTGACTGAAAAGTTGGTAATCTCATATTGTTTTCTCACCCAGATTCACCCGCAGCAAACGCAGGCCATTAAAAACAACCAATAGACTTGCGCCCATATCCGCAAACACTGCCATCCACATCGATGCGCCATTGAACAATGCCAGCACCAAAAAAACCGCCTTGATGCCAAGAGCTAAGGTAATGTTCTGCCAAAGAATGGCTTGCGTTTTGCGCGATAACACAATGGTCTCTGGGATACGCCGTAAGTCATCGTTCATGATGACCACATCGGCGGCCTCCATGGCCGTATCTGTGCCCGCCACACCCATGGCAAAACCGATGTCAGAACGCGCCAATGCAGGCGCATCATTAATGCCGTCGCCGGTCATTGCAGTCAAACCGTATCGCTTTTGAAGCTCTTCGATGGCCATCAGTTTGTCTTCTGGCAGCAAGTTTCCACGCGCATCATCAATGCCAGCTTGCTTGGCAATGGTCTTTGCGGTTGCCTCGTTGTCACCCGTCAACATGACGGAAGTAACACCCAAGGCGTGCAATTGGGCCAAAGCTTCTCGTGACGTTTCTTTAATGGTGTCGGCCACCGCAAAAATGACCAACACCTGGGTTTGCGATGCCAACATGGTGACGGTGCGGCCCAGCGCTTCAAGCTCCGCCAATCGCGCTTCGATACTGCTGCTACACAGTTTCCGATCTTCGATCAAGCGGTGATTGCCGAGTATCAACAGTTGCCCGTCCACAAGGGCTTCTACACCCCTTCCAGCAATCACCTTGAAGTCCTGGAGAACACTGCTTCCAGGATCAAGACTTTTCGCTATGGCCTTGGAGACCGGGTGATCAGAATGAGCAGAAAGGTCGGCGGCCCACCTCAAGACTTGCCACTCAGGCACGTCTGATGTGACAAACTCCGAATCCACCAAGACAGGCTTGCCCTCGGTGATTGTTCCCGTCTTGTCCAGAGCAACTACTTTGATCTTTCGAGCACCCTCAAGGTGCACACCACCCTTAATCAAAATGCCACGCCTTGCAGCTGCTGCCAGACCACTTACCACCGTAACCGGTGTAGAAATTACCAAAGCACATGGGCATGCGATCACCAGCAGAACCAACGCCTTGTAGATGGCTTGAGCCCAAGTCCAATCCATGAGCCAGGGCGTGAATATTGCGACTCCCAAAGCCAGAACGAAAACGGCAGGTGTGTAGATGGCTGCAAATTTGTCAACGAACTGCTGAGTGGGCGCGCGAGAACCTTGCGCCTGTTCTACCGCGTGGATGATGCGGGAAAGCACTGAGTTACTTGGCAAGGCGGTTACGCGCACTTCAATCGTGGCTGTGGTGTTAATGGTCCCGGCAAATACGGCATCGCCTGGAGCCTTGTCTACCGGAATGCTCTCACCCGTCACCGATGACTGATCTACGGACGTGCTACCAATGACGATGGCCGCGTCAACAGGAATACGCGCACCAGGTTTGATGCGCACTACGGCATCCAGCACAACACTACCCACCGGAACAATTTGCCATGATCCATCGGACTGACGAATCTCAGCAGTCTCAGGGGTCAGATCCAGCAGGCTCTTGATGGCACCTCTGGCCCTGTCCACTGCACGCGCTTCAATCATTTCAGCGATGGCATAGAGTGCCATGACCATGGCGGCCTCGGGCCACTGACCGATCAGAAATGCACCGGTGACCGCGACGGTCATCAATGCGTTGATATTGAGTCGAAAATTTCGCAGAGCGGCCAAGCCCTTGACATATGTGGAGAAACCAGCAAGTGCAATTGCACCAACAGAAAGCACCATTCCCAGACCTTGGAAAATGCGTGTATCCGGAGCAAAGAACGCAATGGACTCCGCACCGACTGCAAGTGCTAGAGCCAGCGCATATTTTTGAATTCCGCTTGGAAAGCTGGCATCGTTGTGATCATGATCATGCGCTTCATGTCCGTGGTCGTGACCATGCGCACCCGAGTCAGGCGCATTGCTGCTTAGTGGCGCAGGCTTGAATCCTGCTTTGCGAATCGCAGCCAAAACGAGTGGCAATGATTCAGCCTCGGCATCAATCGAAAGCGTCCGTGCCGCAAGTTGAAACTGAAGGCTGCGCACACCAGGAATGTTGGCCACTGCATGGCGAATTTCCCCCTCCTCAGAGGCGCAATCCATGGTTGGAATTCGAAAAACAGGAACGCCTGCTATTTCACTTTGCGGCAATGCCTGAGACGAGTCCAAAATTGAGGATGCACATGCATTTGTGCATCCGCATGTAGGCGTGGATGATGGTTTTGAAGGCGTCGTGTTCATTGTCAATTCCTGATTGAGAGGCAATTAGAAACCCTGTAGCCACTAAAGAGTCAAGCGGTTATGATTGCAGACATGAAAATCGGTGAATTAGCCAATATGACGGGTGTACAAGTGGAGACCATTCGCCACTACGAGCGCGAGGGCTTGTTGCCACACACCAAGCGGTCGGAAGGAAACTACCGCGTCTACGACGAATCGCACGGACAGCGCTTGTCGTTCATTCGCCACTGCCGCAGTCTGGACATGACCCTTGATGAAATCCGTGTTTTGCTTCGTTTCAGGGATGCACCCACTGAAAATTGCGGCGAAGTCAACGCGCTTTTGGATGAACACATAGGGCACGTGGCGCTTCGGGTCAAAGAGCTGCGACAGTTGGAAATGCAGCTCAAAGCGCTTCGTGAGACGTGTCGTAGCGCGCAGGATGCTGAACACTGTGGAATTCTCAATGGACTCAATGTCATGGCGCAAAAACAAACGACTTCATCCGACATGGCTGGTCATGTGCATGGTGCGCATCCAGGTGTGAGGACTCGAAAATCCCACTCTTGACTATCACTTCGGTTGTGTCAATGCGACAGGTGCGTGAACATAAGTCGTTTCACTGTCACCTTTGGCATTTTTGAAAACCAATGTGATTTGCGCTTCTGTACCGACCTTCAGCTGTTTCTTAAGGTCCATCATCATTAAGTGGTATCCACCCGACTTGAGTTCCACTGGCTGATTTGCAGGCAGCTTTAGCCCGTCAACTGCGCGCATTCGCATGACATCGTTTTCCATTTTCATTTCATGGACTTCCACGGTACCAGCGATGTCGGAACGTGCAGAGACTAAGGTCACGTCATTGTCCGACACCAGTTTCATGAAGGCCCCGGTAGCTTTTTGGCTTACAACGGTTGCGCGTACCCATGCTCCGGTGACGACAACTTCGGCTTGACTAATTGAAGTTGCCATGGTCACGCTTAATGCCAAGATTGCACCTGCCATATGGTTCATATGCATACCTTTTTTGTGGAGTAGATTTCGAGAGTATCTTTTAGACTATTTGCGAATGTGCGACTAGGGACAAAGAGTGGAGCTCCAAAAAATCATTGAGAATTTTTAGTGCCATTCGCAATTCATCAATTCGCAGGTTGGCGCTTTTCCTTGTATTGAAATCTGATGAACTAGATCGGGTCATACTCAATCTTTAGTTCGCTTGTCAGCCACAATTGAAAACGACGGAGGTCGAGTTCCATTTCATTCCTTGTTTATCGGGAAGTTTCCCAATGCGCGACGTGCGAATTGCAGGACTGGTCAGTCATTTCTTGTTTTTGGCGACTTCTTCAGCAACCAAGGAGGCAAGTTGATCGGGACCGAAGCTGGGCAATCCACGGCCATTGACAAAAAATGTTGGGGTTTTTTTCACTTCCAGCGCAGTCAGGTCCTCAACGTCTTGTTTCAACACAGCCTCGATTCCGGTCGCTTGCGCATCATCCAACGCCTTCTTTATATCCAGACCCGTCTGGGCGGCAGCTTGATAAGCCAGATCAAGGTTAGGCGAGCCATGACTGGCCCAAGACGGCTGTGCAGCCAGAATTGCCTCAAGCGTTTGCCAGTATTTGTCCTGTCTCTTGGATGCCTCCAACAACTTCACGACTTTGTCTGAGCCAGCATGAAATGGGGCATATCTGAGAACCAAGCGAACATCGTTGGGATACTGCTTCATCAAATTTTTGACAATTGGATAGAAGTCCCGACAGGTTTCACAAGCCGGATCAAAGAACTCAACGATAGTCACTGATGCGTAACCTGGTCCCAACGTCGGGGAATGGAAACGAACCATTCGGTTTTCGGCCTTACTAAAGTTTTCCATCTGGGAATTCTGGACGCGCTTTTGATAGAAATTCATTCCTACTAAAAACAGCGCAACCACAATGCCCAGCAGAACTGCGACAGTCAATTTTTTTGAGTTCATTTTGAAGTCCTCTTGATGTATACGAAAAGCAATAAGGTGATGGCGAGAAATGCGGTCAGCGAAAGCCAGGGAATCTGCAATCCATTGAGAATTTCCAGCTTTTGTTCAGTACAAGACACGCCTGAACCGCAGGGAATCCAGGCTTTTGATACAAAACCGGCAATCAATAGGGTGTGGTATCCAGCCACCATGACCCCACCCAACGCTAGAGCGAGCCCGTAAATTGCTCCGCGGCGGTCGTCGCTGTAGCAGGCCATGCCTAGCACGACAGTTAGGGGGAACATGAAAATTCGTTGGTACCAACACAGCACACACGGTGCCATTTCCATGACCTCGCCAATGAACAGGGCGCTTGCCGTGGCAGCGGCTGCAATTAGCCAAGCGAGAACAAGTAGGTTCCAATTTCGCTTCATACTTGAGCCTCGGCTTTTGTCGACGCTGCCTGCGCAGGTGAGGTGTACCTGGATAGAAAGATCCATACGCATACGGCACAGACAATGTAGCTTTCAGCTAAGTTGAATGCTGGCCAGTGCCATTCACGCCAATGGACATCAAGGAAGTCCACTACCGCGCCAGTTTGAATGCGATCGATCAGATTGCTTGTGCCACCAGCCACAACCAAGCCACCCATCCAACGTTCAACGGGCTCCACTTTTTTGTACATGCAAACCAGGGTTACAGGTACTATCACGAGGAAGCTCACGCCAATCAATAATGGTCTCTGCCAGCCATCCGCGCTAGCGAGGAATGAAAAGGCGGCACCTCTGTTTAGCACGTGAACGAAATTGAACCAATCCGTAGCAACAACTGCTTCACCCAGTGCAATCGTGTTTGCAAAGTAAGTCTTGGTCAGTTGATCAAGAAAAATAAGTGCCCCGACCAAAATTACCCAAAGAACACGCGGGCGTTGTCGCCAGTGGAAAAGAAGCATGAAGAGAAATCCCGAAATCCGTTGATCAAATCAGCATTGAATGCTGATGCGATTGCCAGGGATCGATTTCTCGAAGCGTTTAAAGCTTATGTGTAGATCGATGCCCTGGTCAGATCAGGGCAACCCACTGAGGCCGTTCTGGACGATCTACGAGGCCAGGGCTTGACTGCACGCTGAGCCCTAACGAGAACATCAAAGTCAGCACAACGTTTTTGACGACACTGGATTCTTGGACAGCCATTGAACAGCCAGCATGGCAGGTGCCGCAATCCATATCGACTGTCATCGACTTTGCAAAATCGCCACCGGACTCTGTGCGTTCAGTAGTTTTATGCTGGTGTGTGTGATGGCCAACGTGTTTGCTTGAAACATCGCTTTCGTGCTGACAATAACGCCCAGCTGCTGCCCAGGAGAGCTGCAACGGCATCAAAATAGCTAAAAAGACGATCAACCAAAAACGCATCTCAACATTGTAGTAGCTTTAGCGTTAAGAGTTCCGCTCGCATCAAATACCTCTGGTGGATCCTTGCAGGGGTGAATTTTCCAGTTGATTGCGTTGCAAGTTCCAATCTAGACTTATTCCGTAGCGCCTCAGCTTTTTCGAGGTCAAGACGGGTTGATCCTCAGATAAGTGCGTAAACGATTCCGGGTGCTAACCAAGTCAGCAGCGTAATGCGACCGCTTATCCCCGATCCATGTCTATGGCTACTGCGCTTTCCTTTTCCTATGCCGTGCAGGCGAGCGTCAGCTTACCTCAGACGCCGGTGTCGGCAATGGGCACGTTGCCGAATTCCGCCGATGCCCGCTTTCCTGACTCAGAAATCCTTCGCGGCACTATTGCGCCGTTAGCCCACAGTCTGGACTCCCTCAATAAACTAGGAGTCCATCTTGGAAACCACCGCTGAACACGCCTAAATTGAAAGTGAATTTTGCAGGGCCGACCAAGTATGGTTGTACAAATGCTGGGCCATGAGATGCGGAGGTTGTTTCAAGGCCATTTCTGGCGGGCGTGTACGACGTTCAGTACAGTCACAGTGGTCGCATTCTCTTCCATGATCACAACGTAGTTGGGATGCGCGACCAGCTCAGAAGTGTCGCGCACGCGCCCAAGTCTGCGCGGAAAATTCTCGTCCCCCAACGATTCCACCTGATCATCAATGAGAAACCACATATCGACGCCTGCACTGGGGTTGTCCAGGGCGATGCGAGCCTCGATGGCGTTGAGATCGTCTTGATAGGTTTGTGTGCGAACGACCTGTTTCATTGGGCGTCACGCTGCTTTTGCTTGGCAGCGCGCACGCTTTGCCACTCTTGCGGCGCGATGCGTATGTTGGTTCCGTCTGCGAGGCCAGCGCGGGCGGCGGTGACCTTTTTTTCCAGCCAGTCACTGTGTGAAAGCGCTGCGTGCGCGCCCTTCATGCGAAGGGAGGTATCTGGGCGCGTGACGCGCTTGGACTGCGGCTCAAAATTTGCGACGTTGATATTGAACTGAGTGAGGTTGACTTTTTCCCGCATAAAGCGCGCCACCGAGTCCAGGGACGTGAATTGCCGTTCGGTGGTCTTGCCGTCTCGTGCGCGAACGGACACGATGCGCTCTGCTGTACCGCACATGACAGAGACCTTGTACACATCTTTGTCGGCGACCACGGTGGCATGTTGTATGGCTCTGGCATCAACCATATCTTTGAGACTCTGCGGTGAGATAAGGTTTAACATGATTTTGCAACTCACAATATAAGATAATATGATTGTATCTAGCTTGTGAAGTGACAGGTACAAATTTTGCCCACAACGGGGAAATTGCTCAAAAATTCATCCAACCTCAGAATGCATATAGCCGAAAAAAACGGCAATTTTGTCCATCAGAGGCGCATGGAGCGGATGGGATAGGGTGGCATTCAAATTCATGAATTGTGCTGCCTTGTAAGCGGGCAATAGTGGTCGGCAGGAAGCGCTGCACCACCGGAGTCAGACCATCACAGGTGCCACTGCGGCATTGAACCCAACAATACTTCTATCCTCGATCAGCTGTCCTAACTCGGTGCGAACACCATGGAGACTCTCACCTAGGTCACCTGGAATAATCCCGCCACAGCGCCGTACCTACACCACAGCGCTGGCCGTAGCCAGAGCCACGCCCGGCGGCGATGCAGGTCGGGCAATTGAAGTGATGAGCGTGATAGGCTGCCGCCAGTTCTTTCCAGTCCGATGGGTCCTCAGGTGGGTTGGGCGCCTGGCTGGCCGCCTCGTTTGCCGCCGTCAACCAGTCGATCAACATCGCCTTGCTGCTTCGGATGAGGGCGCGCAGGTCGTCAGTCAAATGGCTGGACGGTGCCACTGCCAGTCCCCCGGCGGGTGCCAGGGAGAGGTTCAGACCAGCGTGCGAAAGTTGGGCCACCACAATTTCTACAGCCTGTGCGGTCATCAAAAAATCTCCACGTCATCAAGCTGGCTTGCACCCGCTGTGTCATCAACGTCTTGAATCTCGCAACTCGGCGCAACTTTCGCAACTATTGGCGTGGCCTTTTCTGTTGCAGCACGCTCTACGGTGCGCACCACCGTCCAGCGCTTCAGGCCGTTGGTCTTGTTCCCGAGTACAAGGCGCAGCCCGGTGCAAAGCTGACCGGCGTGACGCTCCAGCCAGCGGCCCAAGATACGCACGTTGAGTTTGCCGTTTTGCCCCGCGATTTCATCGAGTGCATCAAACAATACGGATTGAGCACCAAACACCTCGGTTGCTTTGATGATGGCCTGTGCCGGTGAGGTTGGTGTGGTGCCAAAGGAGGCTATCCATGCATTGAGCAGTGCCGCCAGTTTGGACGTTTCCGGATTCTCCGAGGCCGCCCGGTCAATGGAATCCGCAGGGTCCACAAACTGGGGCAAATCGGCCAAGTCTCTGCCAGACTCCAACATGCGCTCGCGCAGCCAGCACAAAGGCTGGCGCACCAGGTCATCCCACAACTCAAACGACGCAATACGCCCCTTGGCTACCTTGGGTCTGCCTTCGGCAATGTAGGCCCGCACAATGGTCAGTGCGGCCATCACCAAGGCTTGGCGGTTGCTGCAGACCGCGGTGAACGGGTCAAACTCGAACTCGCGTTTGAAGGGCGTTTCAATCTGCGCATCGAGCCGCGCCAACAGAATCCGGCGGTGGGTATCACCGGTCAACACGAGGTTGTTGCCTGTCACCAGAAACAGGGAACGGTTGGGCAATTCCACGTTCTCAGAGACACCCAACACACGGTCAGCAAACAAGGACGATGTTAAAAACGAGTCGATCACCGAGTTGCCCAGCGGCTCGCGCACGTTGTCCCACAGCAGCACTTTGGAACCACCGCGCAGGGCGGCAAACAAGCGTTTGCGGCATTCGTCCTCTTCGTTGGTGGGTGGCAGTACTGCGACATCACTGCCGGTGGCCAGCGCGCCGATGCATTTTGCCAACAAGGTTTTGCCGGTGCCCGCCGCTGGCGCATCAAAGCCGGTGGCCGGGCAAGTTGGCAATGCCGGGCGCAAACACGCGGCCAACATGGTGGCCAGGGTGACGCCAACTGCAACTTCATCGGCAAAGGGAAACAAGCGGATCGGGTGCCACAGCTTGGCCAGCGCGTCTAGGGCTTGTTCGACGGTAGGTGCTGAGGGTACTTCCAGCGGATAGGCTTCGGCGGAGACGTACATCAGCCCAGTCGTGGGATCATGCCCTGGCTTGTCAAACACGCTGCCGTCGGGCCGCAAGGTGGGTGCTGTGGTGACGGCTGTCAACTTGAGGAAGTTACGGCTGCCGTGTTTTGCAATGATGGCATTGGCAATGTAGGTGGGCGCGTCTTCTGGGATTTCTCGTGTGGAGGTGACGTTGCCATCGTCGTCACGCTCGGTTTTCACGCTGTAGAACTCAGCCACCCGGCCGGCATGGTCCACCAGCCAGTCGCGGCTAACCGGCGTGGCCTTGCCGTCGGCGACAAACACAATGGCATTGGAGCCAAAGTCAAACAGTTCACTGCGGTCGCGCAAAACTTGCAGCACCGCATCGGTGGCGTCCACCCGCATGCCTCGACCTAACTGAACCCTTGCAGACTGGCGTCGCAATTCGTAGCGCATACCGCCGTGACGGTGTGAAAACAGGTCCGGTCGGGTTCCGTTGAGCAGGCGGGCCACGGCCACCCGCTTGTCTGCATCTGGGTCGAGCGGGTCGGCAAAGCGTGTGTTGTGCCAACGGTGTGGGTTATCCAGAAGCTGCGCCACTTTCACCACCTGGCCATCGGCGCACGTCAACTCAAAGTCGCCCATGAGCACCTGATGCACCGCAGCGCGCTCCAGCACATGGCTGGCCTGTGCCAGTTTGATGCCACCGGTCTGCGCCAATGCAGGTGCTTTGTCTGCTATCCAATGGCGTCTGGCGGCCTCGCACTTCTCAGATACCGCCGCGCGTGCTGCGTTCAGTCCGGCTTGGGCTTGCTTTTTGATGGAGGGCGTGGCGCTGTTGATCAGCAGGCGCAGATTGAATTGGGCCGTTGCGTCTCCGTAAATCACGCCGTCAACCCCGGCGCGGGTAACCCCGTCCACCAGNNCCAATGTCGCACCAGCCCGCGCCTGGCGTGGCCCACAGCAGGGCTTCTAACGCTTTGCCCGCTTCTGGAATAAGCGTGGCATCCACCACCGGGATATACAGTCGGTGCCGGGTCAAACCCGACAAGGTGCCACCATCCGGGTCAATACATCCTGCCGAGGCACTGGGCCGCCAGAGCATGGGTGCATCGGCCAACGTTGGGGCGGCTGCAATCAAGCGGTCGCGAAACTGGAGTGGTGACAGTTCGCCGTCCGGCAAACCGTCATGGTCTAGCATCATCACACCAGGGGCGGGTCTGAACTTGAAGTTTTCCCGGGTACGGGCGATGGCACCCGCTTGCTGCGCCTGGGCATCGTCTTGCGTGCAGATCGCCATGGTGTCGTCTTTTGTGACGCCCCAGGTAACGGCTTGCGCGCTGGTCAGGGTGTCAAGGTGGCCTTTGAGGCCGTTCAGATCAGCCACGAGCACACGCTGCGCCTGGCCACGGCTGAGCATGGCGGATGTCTCTTTTCTCATGGCGCCATTGGAGTCCAGGCCAATGATCTTGGTCAACCGGGCCGGGTTGCTGCTGGTGATGACCGTGAAAGCCAGCGGCAGTTTGGGTGACTCTGGGGGCTTGATTTGCGCCACATCAGCCGCGTTTGGCGCTTCGCAGTTGTGAGAGTTGTCTGGAGTTGCGAGATTTTCGGAGTCTATTGCGCGGCCGTCTGATGGAACCACCACGGGCATGTTGTTCATTTACATCTCCAGTCGACTAACCGCCAAGACGGTGGATAGCCCATACTGGTGAGTCGCAAGTGTGAAAGCGCAATTAAGAATGTAAAAAAGCAAGCGCCTCGACTTTTTGCAGCTTCATCCCCATCGGAAAACGCCAATTTTCCCCACTTGCGCTCCAACGGTATTTAGCACCAGCCAAACAGGCTGGTGTCCTTTTTATACTGAATTGAATCGTGTTTATTCAAACAAACAAGCTCACAAAATTCATCGCAGCACTGGCCGCGACACCTGTAACTGGGATGACTGCCATCACCTGCTGCAAGGTCCGTATTGACGCTGGCCGACTGTTGCAATGGGAATGCCGTGAAAACCTACCTCGGCTGTATCCCAAAATTAACTCGGCGCCATGGTTCAAGCTTGTGGCTCTTGACGGTCGCAGCTTTAAATTTATAGATCGAACCGACCAACTTGACAAGGTGGAAGTATGAACAGGGACGGCACCATCAGAATCAAGCCGATCTATCTTGATTTGCAAGGAACAACGTCTTTTCTATCGCTATCAGAATCTACCGTTCAGAAATTGATTCGTGAAAACGTGTTCCCCAAGCCGCGTTTGCTGTCGGGGCGTCGTGTTGGCTGGTTGGTGAGGGAGCTTGAGGACTGGGCAGAATCCCGGCCGGTCTCTGACGCCCTTCCCCCGCCCAACACCGGTGCAAAGAAGTCTAAAGGGACTCGTACTTTGCAGCCAGCTGAGTGAGCCACTCACGCCGTTCTTTGTCGTACCCATGGATGTTGTAAATGCCCTTGATCCCCGGCTGCATGTGGCCCAGAATCGCCTCTGCCACGGGATCGGGGCAGCCTAACGAGGCCAGCACCGTGCGCGACGTGCGCCTCAAGTCATGGGGTGTCCAAGCGTCCACAGGCATCTTCTCGTAGTTTCGCTCAACTTGCACCGTGTTGTAGCTCATGCGCCTGGCTACGGCCGAGCCGATTACCTGCTGCTTGGAGTGCCCGAGCTTGGTCGGCGCCGGGAACAGGTAACCAGCACTCACAGCCATCCTACGCTGCACAATCTCAAGCGCCCGGCCAACCAGCGGAACACGCAGATCCGTTGCATTTTCATGACGGGCGTTCTTGGTCTTATGTTTGGGCACAGTCCACCACCAGCCATCGGCTTCTTGCGCGATCTCGCCATGCTCCATTGCAACGATTTCAACGCCACGCACGGCAGTCCACAGATACAGCGTCAAAGCGTCAGATAGCAGCGGCGTGAGTTTTGGCATCCAGCCCAGCAGCGCTCCGATCTCAGTCTCGCTAAGCACGCGCTTGACTGTCCCGATCTTCACGCCACCTCTTGACTTGCCCTTGGACCGAAGCCGCCCGCGCATGACCAGACGCCACCAGTTCGGCACCGTTTCAGGAAGCCGGCCGGCGTCAAGGGCATAGTCCCATGCCGCCCCAAGTTCGCCACGCAAGGTCTGAGCGTTAACAGGCGTGCCGGACATTGACTCAAGCAGGTCGAAGGCATCTGAGCGGGTGATAGATTGGGCTGGACGGTCGGCGATGGTATCCAGGTGCTTATTCATCAACCGCCGCATCTCCTTGCGGCTGGACTCGCCCCGGTGCACGTCGACATGCCCGGCAAGGTACTCGTCACAGAGCTTGCGAACCGTGTATGCGGCCTCTTTTTTCTTGGTTATGACAGCGGCCTTGGCCTGCTTCTTAGCCAGCGCCTGGTCGTCTCCAGCATCGCGCCGTGACCTCAAAGACTCCCAGGCCATCATGGCAGCCAGTGGCGACATGCCTGGCCAGCGCCCAACCTGAACTTGGCGCATCTTGCCGTCAACCGGGGATTTGTAGCGATAGGCCCACGCCCACCGCCCGGCGCTTGCGGCGGTCAGCCGAAGGCCAGGGCATTCATCAACCAGCAGGTGTTCACCGGGCTGCAGCAACTTCGCTGCACGAGCATCAAAAGCCATATTAAAAACCTACGCCAAAACCTACGCCAAAAACGCAAGTGTAGGCGAATGTTGATGCTTTTAGAAAATCGATAGGAGCAAAAGCTACGCCGGAAAGTTACGCCGTTTTCCCTATGAAAACCCTAGATTTTGAGGCCTATCCCTCGGAGAAGCTCAGCGGTCTCAAATAGCGGCAGCCCCATGATGCCTGAATAACTGCCGCTCAAATGCGAGATGTGCCCTGCCACCCTGCCCTGCACCGCATACGCCCCGGCTTTGCCCATCGGTTCACCGGTGGCCACATAGGCCGAAATTTGCGCCGGAGTCATGGGAGCAAACGTCACCCTGGACACGGACACCGATTGCAGTCGTTTGGTCGCGGTGCCCACGGCCACCGCTGTCAACACCCGGTGGGTCTTGCCAGCCAGTTGGGCCAACATGCGTTTCGCATCCGCCGCATGCAGTGGTTTGCCAAAAATGACGCGCCCCAATGCCACCGTGGTGTCAGAGCACAACACCGGCGCAGCTGGCAAACCCAGCCTCTTGCGCCGTTCCAGGGCGGCGTCCAGTTTGAGTTGGGTGACCCGCTGCACATAGGCCCGCGGCGCCTCGCGCGGCAACACCACTTCCAGCGCTTCAGCGTCTTCATGCGGCTCGGGCAATAACAATTCATAGGTCACACCCAGTTGCTCCAGCAGTTGCCTTCGCCTAGGACTTTGGGACGCGAGATATACAAACTTCCTCATACTTCCATGCCTTGTTTGAATCATGCCTGTCTAGGCGTAGAGCCGCAGACAGTACCGCCGTACGGCAAGGCGAGCCAACAACGGCGGGCGTGATTCAAACAAGACATCACTCCCTGTGATACGGATGACCCGCATTGATCGACCAAGCCCGGTACAACTGCTCAATCAACAGCACCCGCACCATGGCATGCGGCAGTGTCAGATCCGACAGGCGAATGCGTTCATGGGCAGCTTGCCGGAAAGCGGGATCCAACCCGTCGGGCCCGCCGATCACCAGTGCCACATCATCACCACTGAGCTGCCAGTCTTTCAACTTGCCCGCCAGTGCCATCGTGGTCAGCGTGGTACCACGCTCATCGAGTGCAACGATTCTGAAACCCTTGGGGATGGCGGCCTCAATGCGGGCACGTTCCCCAGCAAACAGGGTGTCCAGGGATTTGGAGGATCGAGGCTCGGTCTTGACCGCCTTGAGCTCTACCTTCAACTCAAAGGGAAAGCGCTTGGCGTAATCGTCCCAGGCCGTTTGGGCCCAATCGGGCACGCGCTGGCCGACGGCAACAATCAACAGCCGCACGGTCAGGCTTTGCGCGCGGGTGCCCTTTTTGCAGCGGCTGGTTTCGCCGCTGTTCTGGGAGCAGCCGCCTTTTTGGCTGCCGGTTTCGCCGACGGTTTGCCCGGTGCGTTCACCACCAGCACCTTGACGCGCGGCTTCGGCGCAGGTGCGGCGCCAGAGGATGTGCTTCTGGGTTTAACAGCAGACTTGATGGCCGCTTTTTTGTCTGCCACGGCCTTGGCCAAGGCGTTCTTTTGCATCTGTGCTCTGGACGGAAACGCCTCTTCAACGCCCTTCTTGGCCGCGCTGGAGCGGCGCAGGCTAGCCGCTGATTTGGCAGCGACTGGCGCGGGTGCGACTCTGGCAGAAGGTGCACCCTGCGGCTTGGCGGCACCCAGCTTCAGGCGCACTGGCTTTTCTCCCCAAAGCTCTTCGAGGTTGTAGTACATGCGGATGTTGGGCTGCATCACATGCACCACGGCCGGGCCGCAATCCACAATGATCCATTCGCCGTTTTCTTCGCCCTCCACCCGAGGTTTTGCAAAACCAGCGTCGCGCACCGCATCCACCACGCTGGCGGCCAGCGCCTTGGTTTGCCGATTGGAGGTGCCGGATGCCACCACCACACGCTCGAACAAGGACGACAAATGCTCAGTGTCAAACACCACAATGTCCTGCGCTTTCACATCTTCCAAGCCGTCCACAATGGCCCGCTGTAATTTTTGAACGTCTTTGGTGACCGCCGTTTTGGATGCCGGTTTGCTGGCAGATTTGATCGTGGTTTTGAGGGCGATTGAGGAAGTTGTGGACATTGTCAAGGGTTCAAGTAAAGGTGGTGGTCGGCAATATACCGTGCAACGGGCTCAGACACCAGCGTGTCTATGGGTTGAGCCGCCGCCACACGGGATCGAATTTGGGTTGCGCTGATGTCTAATGAAGGCATCTGCAATTGGATGAATCTGCGGGGAAACAGCTTCTCTGCATCAAATTGGCCGCTAGCCCTTATTGTATCTCCGCGATCAGCTACGCAAACTGTAGCAAGCTGCAAGATCTCTTGCCAGGCACGCCAAGTGGTCAACACGGCGGCCTGGTCGGCCCCCATCATCAGGTACACATCGGCCAGCGGTTTGACGGCTGCCAAGCTGCGCAAGGTGTCCACGGTGTAGCTGGGCCCGGTGCGCAAGATTTCCTGATCGTCCACAACCACGTTGGGCATTTTTTTAAACGCCAGCTCAGCCATGGCAAGGCGATGCTTGGCATCGGAAAGCGTTCGATTTTTATGCCAAGCTTGCCCGGTAGGAAGCACCCGCATCTCATCCAGTGCGAGTTCATTGACGGCGGTTTGCAACAGACTGGCATGCGCCAAATGCGGCGGGTCAAACGACCCACCAAAGACACCGATGCGGGGGCGCTGCAACGCCGTCTGCGTTAGACCCAATCGCGACGCACCAGGTACTTGCTGTACAGCTCGGCTTCGGGTGTATCGGGATGCGGCACCTGCTGGTACGACCAGCTCACCAGCGGTGGCATCGACAACAAGATGGACTCGCTGCGCCCACCCGACTGCAGGCCGAAGTGAGTGCCACGGTCCCACACCAGGTTGAACTCGACATACCGGCCACGACGGTAAAGCTGGAACTCGCGCTCACGCTGGCCGTGCGGCATGTCCTTACGTTGGGCCACGATCGGCATGTAGGCCAACAGAAAGGCATCACCCACCGATTGCATCATGGCCAGACTTTGCTCAAAGCCCAACTCAGAAAAATCATCAAAAAACACGCCGCCAATGCCACGTTGTTCTTGCCGGTGTTTCAGATAGAAATACTCGTCGCACCAGGTCTTGAAGCGCGGGTACTTGTCTTCGCCATAGGGTGCCAGTGCCGACTTGCAGGTTTGGTGAAAGTGCACCGCATCTTCTTCAAAGCCGTAATACGGCGTCAGGTCCATGCCACCGCCAAACCAGCAGACTTCGCGTCCATCCGGGGCTTTGGCCGCCAGCATGCGCACGTTCATGTGCACCGTGGGAACGTAGGGGTTGCGCGGGTGAAACACCAAAGACACACCCATGGCCTCAAACGGTGCCCCTGCCAGTTCTGGGCGGTGTTGCGTGGCAGAAGGCGGCAGTTTGGGGCCAGTCACATGAGAAAAACCAACACCCGCCCGCTCAAAAATGCGGCCACCTTCCAAGATGCGGGTGATACCGCGGCCTTGCAACACTTCACCTGCCGGCTTTTGCCAAGCGTCGCTGATAAACGCTGTGCCATCCAGCTCCGATATGGCGGTGGTGATGCGCGATTGCAAATCCAACAAGTAGGAGCCCACGCGCTGAGTCGGCAACGTCTCTGTGTTCATAAGGCACTCCCTTTGATGGCACGGAAACCAATATCGGTCCGGTATTGCATCCCGTCAAATGCAACACCCGACAACACCTCATAAGCCCGCTGTTGTGCCACGCGCACGCTGTCCGCCAGCGCCGTCACACACAACACCCGACCACCCGAGGTCACCAATTGCCCCCCTTTGAGCGTTGTGCCGGCATGAAACACCATGGCGTCTTCGGCCTCTTTGGGCAAACCTGTCACCGCATCACCCTTGCGCGGGCTCATTGGGTAACCATGGGCTGCCACCACCACGCCCAAGGCGGTGCGGCGGTCCCAACTCAGTTCAATTTGGTCCAGCTTGCCATGCGGACTCGGCTCGGTGGCCGCCAGCATCACGTCCACCAGATCGGTCTTTAAACGCATCATGATGGGCTGGGTTTCAGGGTCGCCCATACGGCAATTGAATTCCAGGGTTTTGGGATGTCCCTGCGCATCAATCATCAAGCCGGCGTACAGAAACCCGGTGAAGGGGATACCGTCTTTTTCCATGCCACGCACGGTGGGCAAAATGATGTCGCGCATGGCACGGGCATGCACGGTGGGTGTGACCACCGGCGCTGGCGAATAGGCACCCATACCACCCGTATTGGGGCCAGCATCTCCGGTTTGCAAGCGCTTGTGATCCTGGCTGGTTGCCAGCGGCAGCACGTTTTTGCCGTCCACCATCACGATGAAACTGGCTTCTTCGCCTTGGAGGAACTCTTCAATGACCACTCTTGGCAATGCCAACCCATCTTCGCCGGCGTTGTGGCTCACGCCCAATGTGTTGTCCAGCAACATGAAATCCACCGCCTCGTGGGCCTCCGCTGCCGTCATGGCCACCACCACACCCTTGCCCGCTGCCAAGCCATCGGCCTTGACGACGATGGGCGCGCCCTTTTGATCGATGTAGGCGTGGGCCGACACCGGATCGGTGAAGGTGTCGTACTCAGCAGTCGGAATCTGGTGACGCTTCATGAAGGCCTTGGAAAAAGCCTTGGAGCTTTCCAGCTGTGCGGCAGCCTGGGTTGGACCAAAGATCCGCAGGCCATGCTTGCGAAACTCGTCCACCACGCCGGCAGCCAAAGGCACTTCCGGGCCAACCACAGTCAGCGCGATCTTGTTGCTCATGGCCCAGTCCCGCAACTCAGTCACATCCGAAATGGGGACGTTTTCAAAGTGAGCGTCCAGCGCCGTGCCACCGTTTCCGGGCGCCAGGTAAATCTTTTGGGTTTTGGGCGATTTGGCCAGTCTCCAGGCGAGCGCATGTTCGCGGCCACCCCCACCAATGACCAGTATCTTCATTCGGTGTCCAGTTCGGCGTTGTGGAACACGTCTTGCACATCATCCAGATCTTCCAGCGCGTCGAGCAGTTTCTGCATGCGCGCCGCATCGTCACCGGTCACTTCGATCGGGTTCTCAGCCCGCATAGTGACTTCTGAGGCGTCCGGTTTGAGCCCAGCGGCTTCCAAGGCATTTTTGACAGTCTCAAAGTCGGCTACGGCGGTCAGCACTTCAATGGCACCGTCATCGCCGGTGATGACGTCTTCAGCACCCGACTCAAGTGCCACTTCCATCACTTTGTCTTCACTGGTTCCGGGCGCAAAAATGATCTGACCGCAATGCTTGAACTGAAACGCCACTGAGCCTTCGGTGCCCATGTTGCCGCCGTACTTTGCAAACGCGTGGCGCACCTCAGCGACGGTACGAACCTTGTTGTCGGTCATGGTGTCGACGATGATGGCTGCGCCACCAATGCCATACCCTTCGTAGCGAATTTCTTCGTAGGTGATGCCGTCAATGGTGCCGGTGGCCTTGTCAATGTTGTACTTGACCCGGTCGGCCGGCATATTAGCCGCCTTGGCGCGGTCCACCGCCAGACGCAGTCGGGGGTTGGACGACAGGTCGCCCCCGCCCGCGCGAGCTGCCACCGTAATTTCTCGGATGATCCGGGTCCAAATCTTGCCGCGCTTTTCGTCCTGACGGCCCTTGCGGTGCTGAATATTGGCCCATTTACTGTGTCCTGCCACGAGAAATCCTTCAAAAGTTCGTTACGCTATTGTCTGAATTGTACTTTTTGAGGTTTTCATGGCTGAACCGATTCTGATTGCGCAACATGGTCAAACGCAGTGTGTGCTACACCCTGACAAAGCCAACCGTCACGGCCTCATCACGGGGGCCACGGGCACTGGTAAAACAATCACATTGCAAACCCTGGCCGAAGGTTTCTCCAAATTGGGCGTACCGGTTTTCATGGCCGACATCAAGGGTGACCTGACGGGCATCTCCCAAGCCGGTTCCTCCACGCCGAAACTAGCCAAAATTCTGGCTGAACGTGGCATCAACGAGCCGGCTTACGCCGCCTTCCCCACCACGCTGTGGGATGTGTTTGGCGAACAAGGCCACCCGGTGCGGGCCACGGTCAGTGACCTGGGGCCACTGCTGCTGGCACGCATGCTGAATTTGAACGAAACCCAGGCCGGCGTGATGCAGCTGGTGTTCAAGATTGCCGATGACGACGGCCTGCTGTTGCTGGACATGCGCGACCTGCGCGCCATGTGCCAGCATGTGGGCGACAACGCGTCGAGCTACACCACCGAATACGGCAATATCAGCGCAGCCAGCATTGGTGCCATCCAGCGTGGCCTGATGCAGATCGAAGCCCAGGGCGGCGACAAATTCTTTGGTGAGCCGATGCTCAACATCGATGACTTCATGCAGACCGACGCCAACGGCCACGGGATGGTCAACGTGCTGGCCGCCGACAAGCTGATGGCCTCGCCCCGCCTGTACAGCACCTTCCTGCTGTGGATGCTGTCCGAGCTGTTTGAGAACCTGCCTGAAGTGGGTGACCTCGAGAAGCCCAAGCTGGTGTTTTTCTTTGACGAGGCCCACCTGCTTTTTGCTGACGCTCCCAAGGTGCTGGTTGAGCGCATCGAACTGGTGGTGCGGCTGGTGCGCTCCAAAGGGGTGGGCGTTTATTTTGTGACGCAGAACCCGCTGGACATCCCCGACGCGGTGCTGGCGCAGTTGGGCAACCGGGTGCAACACGCGCTGCGCGCCTTCACCCCGCGCGACCAGAAAGCCGTCAAGAGCGCAGCCGACACCATGCGTCCGAATCCGCCGCTGGACGTGGATGCGGCCATTACCGAGCTCAGCGTAGGCGAAGCGCTGATCAGCTTTCTGGATGAAAAGGGTCGCCCCAGCCCGACCGAGCGGGTTTATGTGTTGCCGCCGGCCAGCCAAATTGGCCCAATCACCCCCGCACTGCGCCAAAAACTGCTGGGCGAGTCCATCGTCGCTGGCGTTTACGAAAAAGCGCTCGACCGGGAGTCGGCCTTTGAGAAAATCAAAGGCCGCAGCGACGCCAAGGCTGAAGCAACCCAAGCCAACTCAGCCAACACAGGCACTGCAAGCGAGCCATCCGGTGCCGGCGGTGGCTTGCTAGACGGCTTGGGCAACATGCTTGGGGGCGGTGGTGGCAGGCGTACATCAGTGGGTGAGCAACTCTTCAAAAGTGCGGCCAGTTCCATTGGTCGCGAAGTCGGTCGCCAGATCATTCGTGGTGTGTTGGGCGGCATATTTGGCAAGCGTTAGTTCGAATCGCAACGAAAATTTTTCTTTTTGAGAGCATTTATGACTTCAACCGACCCCATGGTCCACGTCATCGACCATCCGCTGGTGCAGCACAAGCTGACCCTGATGCGCAGCAAAGACGCCAGCACCACCAGTTTTCGCACCCTGCTCAATGAGTTGGCGATGCTGATGGCCTACGAGGTCACGCGCGACATGCCCACACAAAACGTCGAGATTGAGACCCCGCTGGAGACCATGACCGCCAAGATGATCGACGGCAAAAAGCTTGCTTTGGCCTCCATTTTGCGAGCTGGCACGGGCCTGCTTGACGGCTTTTTGGCTGTGGTACCTGGCGCACGGGTCGGGCATGTGGGCCTGTACCGTGACCCGGCCACGTTACAAGCGGTGGAGTACTACTTCAAGATGCCCAAGGACCTTCCCGAGCGCGACGTGGTGGTGGTGGACCCGATGCTGGCCACAGGCCACTCGGCCATTGCTGCCATCTCCCGCATCAAAGCCTTGTCGCCCCGGTCGATTAAGTTTGTGTGCCTGCTGACCTGCCCGGAAGGCGTCAAAGCCCTGCGCGAAGCCCATCCGGATGTTCAGATCTTCACCGCCGCCATTGACCGCCAACTCAACAGCCATGGCTACATCCTGCCGGGTCTGGGTGATGCCGGTGACCGGATTTTCGGTACCCAATAAGGCCTTGTGAAAAACCGGGCTCTAGCCCTTATGAATAATGCGCAAGCAGCTATAAATTAAATAGCCTTTGACGACGCACTGGCTGCACTTGTTGCAGCCAGGTTTTTTTGAGAACCCGCATGACACAACCCGCCTCACCTGCCCTTCAGAGCCTGCGCATTGACCGCACCGCCAACCCCACCCGCGCGCCGCGCCGATTTGGCAAATGGCTGGTGGTGGCCGTGCTCATCGTGGGTGGTTTGGTGTTTGCGCTGCGCCCCGGCAAAACCGAGGTACAGGCCACGTCCGTCGTCACCGCATACCCCTCGCAGCAATACGCCCAACTCACCGCCTCCGGTTATGTGGTGGCACAGCGCCGAGCCGCAGTGGCCAGCAAAGCCACCGGTCGGCTGCTGTGGCTTGGTGTGCGAGAGGGCAGCCAGGTCAAGCAGGGTGATGTGCTGGCCAAGCTCGATGCCAGCGACGTGCAGGCGGCCATTGCCCAGGCCCAGGCGGCGGTACGGCAGGCCGAAGCCGGGGTGGCGCAGGCCACCGTGGAGTTGGTCAACGCAGACTCCGAATACAAACGTGCCCAAGGGCTTAAATCCCAGGGCTTTCTTTCAGACCAAGCGGTTGAATCGGCTCTAGCCCGCGTACAGACTGCGCAAGCCGCTATCAATTCCGCTAAATCCGGAGTGGCTCTTGCCAACGCCCAAATGAAGGTGCAGCAAGTCAACCTGAGTTACACCGAAATCCGCGCACCGTTTGACGGCGTGGTACTGGTCAAAAACGCCAATGTGGGCGACATCATCACCCCGTTTTCCAGCGCGGCAGGCAGCCAGGGCGCGGTGGTAACCATGGCCGACATGACCACACTTGAAGTCGAAGCCGATGTATCCGAGAGCAACCTGGCCAAGGCCGAGGTCGGCTCACCAGTTGAGATCACCCTCGACGCCCTGCCTGGCGTGCGCTTTCGTGGTCAAGTCGCAGGCCGGGTGCCCACGGTGGACCGGGCCAAGGCCACGGTCATGACCAAGATCCGGTTCGAAAAGCTGGACGCCCGCATCCTGCCGGAGATGAGTGCCAAGGTCACCATCCTGTCGCAGGCCGTGTCGGACACCGACCAAACCGCGCTGCTGGCGGTCAACCCCAAAGCGGTGGTGGAGCGTGACGGCAAAAAGCAGCTGTTGAGCATCAACGGCGAACTGCTTGAAGCGGTGACTGTCAACCTGGGGCGCAACCTGGGTGACGTCGTTGAGGTCAAAGGCGAGCTCAAGTCTGGCGATCGGGTGGTGCTAAGCCCAGTTGACAAACTGGTTCAAGGAAGCCGCATCTCGGTCGCAAGCAAGTGAGCCCCACTGACACGCCAGCCGCCAGCCTGATCCGCATCCGGGGGCTTAACAAGTCCTTCACCCGGGGTGACCAAACCCTTGCCGTGCTGGAAAACATCGCCCTGGATGTGGCCGCCGGTGAGTTCATTGCCTTGATGGGCCCCAGCGGGTCGGGCAAAAGCACCCTACTCAACCTGATTGCCGGCATTGACAAACCCACTGGCGGCACGATTGAGATTGGCGGTGTGGACATTGCCACGCTGTCCGAAGGCGCGCTGGCTGACTGGCGGGCTGCCAACATCGGCTTTGTGTTCCAGTTTTACAACCTGATGCCGGTGTTAACCGCTTTCGTGAATGTAGAACTGCCCCTGCTCTTGACGCCGCTGTCCAAAGCCCAGCGCAAAGCGCATGTGTTGGCTGCCCTTCAGATGGTTAGCCTGAGCGACCGCATGGACCACTACCCCAACGAGTTGTCCGGCGGCCAACAACAACGGGTGGCCATTGCCCGTGCCTTGGTGACTGACCCGACCCTGATCGTGGCCGACGAGCCCACTGGCGATCTGGACCGGGTGACTGCAGGCGAGGTGCTTGACCTGCTTGACGAGTTGCACCGCACGCTGGGTAAAACCATTGTCATGGTCACCCATGACCCCAAGGCCGCTGCACGGGCGCACCGATTGGTCCACCTTGAAAAAGGTGAACTGGTGCCTGACGAAGCCATGCCGCAGGCCACCCACTGAGCCACTGACATCCGGGTCACCGCTCAATGTTCATCCTGCGTCTGCTTTTAAAAAACGCCTTTCGCCATCGGCTGCGCACCCTGCTGACCATGGTGGGTCTGGTGGTCGCCATCTGCGCCTTTGGCCTGTTGCGCACCATTGTGGATGCCTGGTATGCGGGGGTTGAAGGCACTTCCAGCACCCGGCTGATCACCCGCAACGCGATCTCGCTGACCTTCCCGCTGCCGCTGAACTACGCCGAGCGCATTCGCAATGTGCCGGGCGTCACCGCAGTCAGCTGGTCCAACTGGTTTGGCGGCGTGTATGTGACCGAGCGCAATTTCTTCCCGCAGTTTGCGGTGGACCCCGAGAGCTATCTGGCGATGTACCCTGAGTACCGGCTGGCTCCCGAACAGAAGAAGGCCTTCCTGACCGATCGGCAAGGCGTGGTGGTCGGCCGCAAACTGGCCGACACCTACGGCTGGAAGCTGGGCGACAGCATTGCCCTGCGCGGCACCATTTACCCCGGCACCTGGACCTTCAACCTGCGCGGCATATGGGACGGCGCAGACGCCAAAACAGACGAGTCCCAGCTGCTATTCCATTGGCAATACCTGTCGGAGTCGATCCGGGCCCGCCAGGGTCGTGGCGGTGCAGACTATGTGGGCGTGTTCCTGGCCAGCATTGACGAGCCCAACAATGCCCCGGTGGTGTCTGAGCGGATTGACACCTTGTTCAAAAATTCATTGGGCGAAACCATGACCGAAACCGAAAAAGCCTTTCAGCTTGGCTTTGTTGCCATGAGCGAGGCGATCTTGGTGGCCATCAACGCGGTCAGCGGGGTGATCGTCATCATCATCATGGCGGTCATGGCCAACACCATGAGCATGACCGCACGTGAGCGCCTGGCCGAGTACGCCACACTCAAGGCACTGGGTTTTCCACCTGGGTTCATCATCAAACTGCTGTTTGGCGAGAGCCTGGTCATCGCGCTCATCGGTGGCGGTCTGGGCCTGTTGCTTACCCTGCCCATTGCAGCGGCTTTTGCCAAAGCAGTGGGCAGCCTGTTCCCCACNNGCCTGGCCGGCCTGGAAGATGAGCCGCATCAACATCGTCAACGGACTGCGGCATGTGGGCTAGCGCAAACCCAGAGGTGGCCGCATGAAAGCCATCCCGCTGGCTTACATGGCGCGCAATTTGTGGGTGCGCCGGGTCACCACCGGTTTAACCGCCGCCGGCATGGCGCTGGTGGTGTTTGTGTTTGCCACCGTGCTGATGATGAGCGAAGGCATTCGCGCCACGCTGGTGGCCACGGGCGGCCCTGACAACGTACTGCTGCTGCGCAAGGGCGCCGGTGCCGAGATCAACAGCGCCATCAGTCGCGAACAGGCCAACATTTTGACTAGCCTGCCCGGCATTGCCACCAATGGCGCCGGTCAGCGTCTGATCAGCATGGAACCCGTGGTGCTCAACAACCTGCCCAAGCGCAGCAATGGCAAACCCAGCAACGTGACGGTGCGCGGCACCAGTGCCTTGGGGCTGGAACTTCGGCCCCAGGTGCAACTGGTGGCCGGGCGCATGTTCCGCCCCGGCACCTCAGAGATCATTGCAGGGCGCTCTGCCGCCAGCGGTTTTCAGGGCGCCAGCCTTGGAGAAACCTTGCGTTTTGCCCAGCGCGACTGGAAGGTGGTCGGTGTGTTTGACTCCGGCAAGACCGGCTTCGATTCCGAGTTATGGGGTGATGCCGAGCAAATGATGGCAGCCTTTCGGCGCAATGCTTATTCGACCGTGGTGTTCAAGCTGGCCGATCGCGATGCCTTTGAGAGCATCAAAACCGCCGCTGCACAGGATGTACGGCTACAGCTCGAAGCCAAACCTGAGGTACAGTTTTATGCCGAACAAAGCGAAGCGTTGGCCACTTTCATCCGCATCCTGGGTTTGAGCCTGTCAGTGATTTTTTCCATTGGCGCCGTGGTCGGGGCCATGATCACCATGTTTGCGGCGGTCGCCCAGCGGGTCGGCGAGATCGGCACCCTGCGCGCGGTCGGCTTTCGGCGCAGCGCGGTGCTGGTGGCGTTTTTGCTGGAGTCCTTGCTGCTGTCATTGGTGGGTGGCGTGGTGGGGCTGGCAGCAGCCTCATTGATGCAAAGCGTGGATATCTCCACCACCAACTTTCAGACCTTCAGCGAGTTGGCCTTTCAGTTCAAGCTGACCCCGATCATCGCGGTGCAGACTCTGGCTTTTGCGCTGCTAATGGGTTTTGTCGGTGGCTTCATTCCCGCCTGGCGGGCGGCACGAATGAAAATTGTGGACTGTCTGCGCGAGGCGTGAAGTATGACTAAATCACTGATCTGATCTCCCACAGCAGCTGGGCACGGATGTTAGGCATCGCACGGACTAGCCTGGGCGAACAAGCGAGGATGTGCCTCGGGTCACTGCCAGTGACCAAACGCTCGAAGGTCACGCCCATGCACCCACATCATCCACTTCCTCATACCGCAGCCACGATCCTTATGACGGGTGCGGTGGGGGCGTGCTACACGAGGGTACTGTGCGCGATGGCAGGTGTAGCGCTGCTGGCATCACCCAACGCATTTGCCACGCCGATATGCGTCTGGCTGGACGATACCGGTCGCACCCAGTATGCCAGTGTTGTCCCCGAGCATTACAAGGCAGTGGCCACCTGCACCGACTCGCAGCAGTACGAACTTTCCCCAGACCAGCAAAGGGCCGCTGAACAGGCCAAAGCCGCACGCGAAGATATCGCCGATGTACTCCTCGAAGCCGCCAAACTGGCTGCAATGTCGGCTGCGATTCCACCACCTGTGGTTGGCACTGCACCTCGGGCCGTGACCAAGCGACCCGCAGAAGTCGTCACCGAGGCCACCGACTGCACCACCTGGTGGCGGCTCTTTGATGAAAGTGCCGAGTGTTTTGGCCCCTTCAGAACAACGCGGGGTGCGATCAAGGTAGAAGCCTTCGATGTGTGCAATGCGGTGCCAAGTCCTGAGCCCAAATGTGGTCTGCGAAGCAACTGATACCTGGACTTGCCTCGTGATTGCCTTGACCGTCGAACAGTTTCATGGTTTTTTCTGGCCTACATCCTTCTCCACCGCACTGGGCCTGACCAGGCAACGACCGGACCTCGTGGTGCGGTTTGGTCGCGGCCCGTCGCTGCAGCGCTCGCTGTGGCGACCGGTCGAGGCCTTGCTCGTCTGATAAACAACCACCAAGAAAGTGCGACCCAACATGACCTGGTTCACCTGGCTTGCACTCTTCGCAGCAGTGGTCGTGATCGCCACCGTCGGTCTGACAGAACTTGGTTCAGCTCGGTGGACCGACACAACGCAGTCATTGACAGCGCGACTGGATGCCGGACGTGTATCACCCGCTTCTGCGACACAGGTTCACTTCGATGTCCGGGAACTCGAAGGCCTGCCAGCGCCAGTGCAGCGCTACTTCCAGGTTGCACTCACGCCCGGCCAGGCCATCGTTAGCGCCGCAACGATCCAGATGTCCGGCACCTTCAACATGTATGCCACCGGCGAGCAGTGGAAGCCGTTCAAGTCGCTGCAACGCGTCACCACCCGCCGCCCCGGCTTCCTCTGGGACGCCCGAATCTCGATGATGCCGGGCTTGACGGTCCGCGTGGTCGACAGCTACATCACCGGAAGCGGTCTGCTTAAGGCCAGCATCTTGGGCCTGTTCACCATGGCTGACATGCAGGGCGGTGGCGACATCGCGCGCGGCGAGTTCATGCGCTACTTTGCCGAGGCCGTCTGGTATCCGACCGCGCTGTTGCCCAGCCAGGGCGTGCGGTGGGAGGCAGTCGATGAACACGCTGCAAGCGCCACCATGGTCGACGNNGGCTGCGAGCGCCACCATGGTCGACAACAGCTTGTCACTGACCTTGCTCTATCGCTTCGACGATGCCGGCCTGATCGAATCGTTTCGCGCCGAGGCGCGGGGCGGCATGGTGGATAAAGTCATGGTCCAAGCCCCTTGGGAGGGCCGCTTCTCAAACTACCAGGCCCGCGATGGCATGTTGGTTCCATTGGCAGGTGAGGTGGCATGGGGGCGACCGGAAGGGCGAAAAACCTACTTCAAAGGCACCGTCACGCAGTTCGCATACGAGT
>DFWT01000242.1:545-63687 GCA_002381045.1 Rhodoferax sp. UBA4127 | reverse complement strand
CTGCGCCACAGCTTTGCCACGCACCTGCTGGAGCAGAAGGTGGACATCCGGGTGATCCAGGTCATGCTCGGACACAAGAAGTTGGAGACCACGGCACTTTATGCGCAAGTCGCCACCGAACTCCTGCGCGAAGTGATCAACCCGTTGGAGACCTTAGAGCCCGCGTAAGGGTCTTGCGTGGGGCGCCTCGCTCTGGAGGTCGCCGACATCTTTCGCACCTATGGCCCGGCTTGGCGTAATGCCCAGCAGGGGCACCTGAGCCTGGGCCAACTCAAGGTCATGTCGGCCATCGAGCAGTGCCGCAGCGCGGCGCTGGGGGGACACCTGTTGCACTGTGAAGCCTGCGAGCACGGCGAGATTGCCTACAACTCCTGTAGAAACAGACATTGTCCAAAGTGCCAAGCCAGCGCGGCCAAGCGTTGGCTCGACGCCCGTCAGGCCGAGTTGCTGCCGGTGGACTACTACCACGTGGTCTTCACCTTGCCCGCACCCATCAGCGCCATTGCGTTCTACAACAAGGCTGTGATCTATCGGCTGTTGTTTGAAGTGGCATCAGAAACACTGATCACCATTGCGGCGGACCCCAAGCATCTGGGCGCCCAGATCGCAGCAACCCTGGTGCTGCACACCTGGGGATCGGCGCTGACGCACCACCCGCATGTGCACGGCATCGTGCCTGGCGGCGGTCTATCGAAGGATGGTGCGCGATGGATCGCCTGCAAACCAGGTTTCTTCCTGTCAGTGCGTGTGCTCTCGCGGCTGTTTCGTCGGCGCTTCCTCGACGAACTCGAACTGGCCCATCTTGCCGGACAGTTGCAGTTCTTCGGCGAGTACGCCCAACTCAGCGATGCCAACGAGTTCGCCAATTGGCTCGCGCCGATGCGACGCTGCGAATGGGTGGTCTACGCCAAGCGCCCGTTTGCTGGCCCGCAAGCCGTGCTGGCCTATCTGTCGCGCTACACCCACCGGGTTGCCATCGCCAACTCAAGACTGGTGTCAATGGACGAGCACGGTGTCACGTTCCGCTGGAAGGACTACCGGGGCAAGGGAGCGACGCGGCACAAGACCATGACGCTGGAACCGGAGGAGTTCATGCGCCGCTTCCTTCTGCATGTGCTACCCAGCGGCTTTCACCGTATTCGGCACTATGGACTGATCGCCAACAATGCTCGCAAAGAGAATCTGGCACGGGCCCGCGAGTTGCTGCATGTGGCGCCTATTGCAGTTACCGATGCGAAGACCTCCGACGAGCCAACTGAACCGGTGCGAGCGACCTTTGTCTGCTCGCACTGTGGAGCGCCAATGATCATCGTCCAAACGTTTGTGCGCGGGCAGGCCATCCGTGCGCCACCTCACGTTCAGGGTGCACCATGAGCACAAGAACGTTGATGTCGCCAAATTGCGGGCCGACTGCGCATCCGCCAGAGCCGGTCTGGATAGCCTTTGCCCAACGGTGCCAAATCGCTGACGGTTGCTCAACGCGTCATCGAAAATGTTGGGGTATCAGCCCAGGCGACAGCAGCATGAGCGCTGTGCTCGACACGATGATCGCCATGGTCACGTCATCAAGCCGCACTGCGATTCTTCAAATCCCCATAACTGCGTAGCTCGCACCCACCTCCGCAGCACTCGCCGCGGTTTCCTCCATGGGGGCTTTTACGACGCCTGCCCGCACGGCTTGGCTGCATCCCGCACAGCCGCGGCTTTGGGCAGGCGTCCTACAACCCTTGACCGTGTCAGAATTCAGCAGTGCAGCGAAAGCAGCCGTTCGATGGTGAGGTCCAATTGAGCATTACGATGTGCTGGAACGAGGAACTTCATGAGATACGCCCTGCTTTTTTTTACTCTCCTGTCGCCGCTGGTTATGGCGCAAGCGCAGACACAACCGTTTTCCTACGAGAAAACATCTTCGCTTCCATCGGGTCGTAACGTCTCGGTTCTTCTACGGGAGCGAATTTGTGACCCTGCTGAGTGTCGCAAAGTTGATGGCAGCATTTGGGGTGTGGACAGCGGCAAAGCCCGTTTCATGACAGAGGAGTTTCGCGTTTCCATTAACGGAAAGGACTTCCCAATCCCCGAGAAGTTTTATCGAGACCTTACAAACACTTTTCGCATCAACGTGTCGGAGGACAAAGGCCAAGTCGTTGTAGAACTCAAGGGTGGTGAGGCCGCGGGCGCGTATACGGCCCGCTTCCTGCTCGGAAATGCCTGTGGGTTCGAGCGTCGCGTGTGCGGCGAGGTTTGCGGTGAAATATGGGAACGCTCTACATGGCATAACTCGTTCATCTACGAGTCAGAGTCAAAATGCAAGAGCGGCATAAAGTGAAACCCACGTTGGGGAGCAACTGCTATCTGAATTTCATTGCCACGGGTGCCGCAGCCGGTATGCAGCGAAAGCCGACTTCCGTCGGCCCCTTCCAGTTTGATACGATTCTGGGGATGACCAAAGTTCGTCCCCCTCAGGCAGTTCAAACGTTTGGCCTCCGTCGTCATCGCGCACTTTTGCTTGGCATCCTAGTCGGTGTGCCCCTCAGCTCATTTGCGGAGACACTTCCTCCCGCAGCGCCTTTTGACGCGATAACCTGGAAGGCCACCATGAAGCGAAAACCTTCAACTGCTCTCCGTATGGCGACGTTCCACGTTCGATTTGAAAGAACAACCCTTGACGATGTTCGCCGTGCTGTGTCTGTAGGAGAAATTTCGCATCATGGCGACGCTGGCGAAAGTGCTTACTGGCTTTGCTACACAAATCTTGCCCCAACGCGGACTGAGAGAATCTGGGTTATTGCCCACGGTGAGATGGGCGGCCCTGAGCATTACGTTACCAACATCAGCGCAGAGCTCTTACCAAGTGGCAGCGCAGCGGCCGACTGCCCGGCTCTGCCCAACGCGATGAAGCCGCTGTCGCTAGATAACCATCTATGGCTCGGCGCATCGGACGTTGCTGCACATGCAAAGCTCGGTGCGCCCTCCCACCAGGAAGGCGCTTGGAAGTCCTATGACTTTCGGGGGAAAGTGCCGGGCAACTGCGAAGGTGGAAGTTTTGACTTGTCATCCTGGCAATTTCTGCATTTCCAAAATGGCCGCGTCAATTCACTACAAGTCGGGCAGGTTACAAGTTGCTAGCGCCAAAGTCTCGGGTGGCTTCGTTTGCAGGTTGTACTTCGGCATCGCAGCGGGAGCGGTCCTTCAGCGAAATCCCCCGAATGGGGGATTCACAGGCCGTTTCAAGGATGTGAGAATGATTTGTCGTTCAGTTAGAGCCGTCATTCAAGCGTAGGCTATGAATGGCTAAAGTGAAATGGGTCAGATTCCTTGAATGAGTCAATCTTTTATGTCAATTGAAATTCGCACAGCCACGGTCTTGGACGCCTCAGAGATTTGCGCTGTACTGCGCCGGTCTATTTCAGAATGTTGTGAAGCTGACCACAAGGGTGACTCAAATGTTGCCGCCACTTGGCTCAAAAATAAGACGGCTGAAAATGTAAGCTTATGGGTGCAAGAGCCAGGTGCCATTCCATTGGTCGCAATAGTTGATGGGCGCGTTGCTGGATTTGCACTTTGCAGCAACGGTGAGTTGGCACTCTGCTACGTTATCCCTGAGGTGCTTTACAGAGGAGTTGGGAAATCGCTTTTGCGAGCAATTGAGTCACAGGCGGTAGCGCACGGAGTCACAGCCATAAGGTTGGACAGCACCCAAACTGCGAGAAACTTCTATTTACGCAATGGCTATGGTGCTACAGGGCCTGCTGTCATTTGGGCAGGCATGGAGTGTCAACCTATGCAAAAGAACTTGATTGCACCTTAGCGATTGCCTTGAGCGTTTATTAACCATTGAGTGGGACTGTTTTGCAGCGAAACCAGTCTTTCGTGAGGACTCCCAAATTGGGGGATGGTAAAAACGATACTCAAAGCTAAGACAAACCGAATCTATGCCGCGTGAAAAGAACGACCTCCTAATCCACTATGACGAAGACCAACAGAAGTTCATCTTCTACTCGGTCAATTCAAGTGACACGGCCTCACTGCGCCGAGATGCCTTTGACGGTGTGTGCCCGGAAGTCGAATTCTTCAAGTCTTTACCTCCGGAAGAAGCGGAGAGGACACTGGGTGGCATGGCCTTCTCACTTCTTGACCTTGGCGCCGTCAAGAAGGTCAGCATTCGTGACTACCCGGCCGAATCAGCGGTTGCGCACGCGGATTATGTATTGGAGCTCGAACAACGAGTCAAAGCCAATGACGCCGACGCAAAGTTCCACCTCTTTATCGTGTTGCATTCGCAGGCAATGCGAATGCACTCTCTCGAAACGTTGCTCAGGGCTGAATCGCTCCTTAATGCTGCGGCATCACAAGGTCATCTTGAAGCTACAAAGAGCCTCGCAGACTGGCCTATGCTCAAAGCTGCTGCTCAGCGACACTTCGACCGTGGTTTAAGGGCCGCTGAATCGTCATAAACATGACTTGGGCGGCAGTTTGGCAGCGATTGCAGTCGTTCATGCGCGTTGTCCAGTGGGCTATAGTCAGACCACACGAAGTGCTGGGAAAGCGAACCAGACACTAGCCAAATTTCGTCAGGATAGGCGACAAGGTTCAAAGGGACGGAAATGATTTCAACTTCTTGCGAAATTGACTGCAAACCTTGGCGGCACGGGTCTAGCCGCTTGATGGACCTCACCATCGATGGGTGGAATCCCAGATTATTTGTTCGTCTAGCTTGGGAATGCCAAGATGGGCGCTCGGCTGCATCACGTTAGGCTTCGCAAATGTACCGCCAGTACACCATCGCAGCCGTTCTTGTTGCCGTTGCATGTGGTGTGCCCCATTTGGGCGTCGCAGCCGACACCTTCAATCCGACAAACGACTCGAGTAAGACCAGTCGCAATATTCATTTGTCCGGAAAACTGAACCCAACGGCAACACATCCCTACCTCGGATTCTGGAAGACGACGTGCTCTGAAGAGTTTGGTCTCGCCATAGCGGCGGCAGATGAACGCCTCTACTCTGTGTCATTCTGCGGTCCGGGCGGCTGCTTTCGGCCTGGTACCTATCGCCCCAACACCTTGCTCGTCGGAGACCCCGAATACAAGATTGAAGCGCCTGGCCGCATCGCTGTTTCAGGCATGGGCGGCAAGCTCACCACCTATGTTCGCTGTTGGCCTGCACAGTGAAAGCGACGCCTAACCTATCGCCGCGGCCGACCTGCTACGGCCTTCGCCCTCCGCAGGCGGCTGAGCTTCGACGTTATGCCTCATAGAGCTCGCATCATCGCAGCTAGTGCTGTGTTTTTCCTGGCCCCTGCTTCTGTCTTGGGTGCTGACATCATTGCGTCCTTCAAGTTGCCATCTGGTCACAAAGTAACAATAGTTGAAGCGCCATTCGCGGAGGGCAAGCTGAAATATTCAGACAGTTCCCCGTGTCTTGTTGACGGCCGCATTCCGTTCGGAACCGACTGCGGTATTCCTTCAACGTATGTAAAAAGCCTCTCTGTTGTGGTTAATGGAAAGTCCCTGAAGCTCGACACCTCGCAAATGTTCAACGTGTGGGGAAATCGTCATCTCATAACTTATAAGGGCAAGCCAGTTCGCTATTTTGGTGGCAGTTGCCTAGACAAAGAAATCTGTGTCTTCCGCGGCCTCTTTTCCGACGGCGCCGGCACCTTCGTTGCTGAATGGCGAGTAGTCAATGGTGCTACAGCGCGGACAGTTGTCACAAGCGACGAAGAATTCATTGCGCTTTTCACGAACAACCTCGACGCAAGGTGGCCAAAATGAGGCATAACGATTCGGTCAAGTGGAATTGCGCAAAGAGCCGCTCAGCCCGCTTACCTCCAAGTTAAAGCTGCATTTTGAGCGACCAGTTTGGAGCGCCTCGTTTGACTGCTAACAGCCCGTGCCAGAATTCGGCAGTGCAGCGAAAGGTGCCATCCAGAGGAGCTCCCCCGTTTGATAGGCTGCCGTGCTTCCAAACATATTTGTTAGGCTTCACAAATGCGCCTATGGTCACATTCGTTTAGCGACGACTCAGTGGAACTGATTTTATGAGTGTCAATGTCAGCGTCTCCAACGTGCCGCAGAAGCCGAATCAGTGCAGTGCATCCAATCCGACCGGTGCTGCCTCGTTGCCGACGACCGGGCCTGTGATGTCGGCGCCGGGCCAGGGCAGTGCTTCAACTTGCCTGCAGTGTGGCCAGGCGATGGAGCAATAGAGATGGACCTCTTGGTCACCATCGTTCAAATCGTCAAAGACCTTCTCGGGAGCCTGAATCCGTTCCGTCTGTTCAGGCCGGACTACCGAGGTTCATTTCGGAAGGTCTGGCGGCGTGAGCCCTTTGTCTTCCTTATCGGTTATGTACTCGGAACCATCGGTCTGTTGGTTTTGGTCGCACTGGTCATTTTCTGGTTCTTGCGAGGGACTCAGGCTTGAAGCGCCTTGCCTGGCACCGCCGCTAGTGTTGTTGGCGTTCGTCTTCTGGGTCATCGCACATAAGTGAGATTGGCGCCAAATCGGATAGGTGACGGTTAGAAACCGTCAACTTCAAAGCACCCACTTTGCAGGTTCGCAGTGTGCAATGCAAGCTGAGATTTGTATGGCAGCTATCGGGAAATTTGAAATTCCGCTTTCAGCCCGAAGCTGACTTAGGATTTAGCCAGTGGTCCCATGCACAGGCGGCGTTCTTGAATCGGAATGGCTGGATAGTTTGGCCGGATTGTGAGCGGCGTGCGTGTCTCGCTCCTAAGGCTTGTTGCACGGGCAACCGCAACCAGATCGTCAGGCGCAATGACTTTTTTTGGCAAAAATGGAATGGATCGCACTGGCAAATCTTTGAGCACCCCAGCGCTTCGCAATGCAATGGCCACAAGCTCCGTGCAATAGAGCTTTTTACCGTCATCATCTATCGCTAGCTGTTCGTCAAAGGGCCGTCCCAAAAGCGATTTGGCAGCACTTTGAACCGCATCGATTTTGTCTTCTGGCATCAGCAAAACGTCGCCCTCAGCAGCCTGCTCGGCACTGAAAAATGCCTCTGGCTTTTCGAGCTTGGTACCCGCGCCTGGCATGGCACTTTCAATGTAGATTGGGCCACCCGGTATCAACTGGACGGCGATGCCAACATGGCTCCATCGCCCCCCACCCTGTCCAAAAAGTACAGCCTGCGTAATTGGGTCGTTGTCAAGCCCGCGCCGCGCCACAACTGCACCGGGTCGAACTGCTACAACAACACGATCTCTCCAAGCCTTGTCTTCTGCCTGGCCAAAAGTGGCAGTCGCCATGAAGACCATGGCCAACACTACGCTTCCGATGAGCCTCATCGGGGAGAGAAATCAGCGTTGGCCAGCCCCATGCGCACTCTGTCAATAGCATCACGAATCAGATACGCCTCAACGTCATCCACGGCGTTGCTGCGCATNNAAATACCAAAATCCCGGCAAAACTAATCTACAAACTGCCAGCCAGGCACCAAAGCCCATCAAAGCCAAGACGGCACCTTGCTTTTGATCCCATGCGAGCGATCCAAACCAAATAGCGCCACCCCACACCAGGCAAGTGATCGCAATGCAAACTACCCATTTGGTGTAGAAGACCGCATCGCGATATTTTCTTACGGCCAAATTCATACAGTATCTTGCTGAAGTTTTAATATCATTATTCATAGAACTGAGATTTATAAAAATACAAGTGGCAGTGGATAATTTTAATTTGTCGAGTGCAAAATTGCAACGAGATATTCTATCAATCTAATATATTTTTATAATATTTTTTATGAGTTTTTTTGAATTTTCAAATATCAAATTTGCATTTCGATATTTCGCTTCCTATCCAAGCTGATGTGAGCAAGCTCTGGGTTCTTCACACGAATGCCCATCATCAAAGCTTCTTTTGCCGCCAACTCCCGGAACGCCAATGATCCTGTGACGAACACCTCGCCGCCGTATTTTTGAGAGGCCAATAGCAGCCCGGCCTGCATGGCCTGTTGGTCGTTCTCTTGCGTCAAATCGATTCGCGGTCCGCTATCGGTCAGTCGTACCTTGCCACGGGTGTCAAGGTATTCAATGCTGTGCTCGGGTGTGATCCTGAGCTGGGCTGTGCGGATGTCGAAGTAGTCCGGTCGCGCCGTGCCCCTGATGCTGTTTACTTGCGCAGCTAAAGGATTGATGGGGCCAAGGTCTTCGCCCTCGATGCCCGCCTTTTGTCTGTTCTTTTCACGCTGGGCACGGTAGCGCAGCCCGCGAAGTGCAGAAATTGCCGCCTCGTTGCCAAGCGCGGCCTGTCGCTCCAGCCATAGCAACCATTCCATCGCGTTGGCACGGGTGAGTGTCAGACGTTCATGTCTTTGCCGATCTGCCATGCCTTCCATTGCCGCCGTGCGTTGTGCCGCCCACAATAGCCGGGCAATCTGACTGCCATATTGGTTTTGCAGAGTGGCCACTGTCCCGGCTTTTGCAGAGGCCAGCTGATTGAGCAGGTCGGATTTTTCTGCCTTGTGAAGCGCCCTCAGTTCCAGCCTTGCGGACTTGCGGCTGTCTTTGGCAGTGTATTTTTCTGACTTGTATTGCTCAAAGAGCGCTGTGCGTGCGAAGGCACGGTCAACTCTGGCTCGATCACGCTGGTCTCCGCGCCCGGTACGCCCGGGATGTTCTTGCGAGTCCGGGTCAGTACCGCAGGCAACCCGGGCAACATAGTCGTTGTAAGTGGATCCGAATCTCGGCCCATTGGCCGATGTGGCAGGTGCCGTGGTGATGTCTGGTGGCTGGTATGCACCAAATCGGATTTGCAAACGTCCCAGACTGAGCGCGTAGTGGACGGCCGATGCTTTGGTCTGAGTCGCCTTGTCCAGCATGTTGGCCTCGAAAATCAAGCCGGATTTGACTTTCACCAAACGCAGGCCTCTGGCGGCGCACGCGCCATGGAACTCCGGCCAGTTCTGCGTTGCAAGGAGCTCTGGTGCAACCTTGTCTTTGAGCCATCCCGCCAGTGACGGCAGTCCAGCCTTGACTTCGCCCATCCGTGCCTTAACGGCCGGTGCCTGCGGCGCAAGTGACTTGTCGGTTTCAAGTCCGAGCTGGCGGCGCAGGGCATGCGTCAACCGCTTGATTTGCCCGTCGATGACCACATGGGGGCCGTTGTCGTGTTGCCAGCCCTGCTCAAGTTCGATTTCTCGACAGGTTTTGTCCAGCACCAAAAAGTCATATCGCGGTGGCCCGGTCAGTATCAAGTGGTCAGGGTGAACACGGTTGGCAATGATGTGAAGGTGGTGGTGGTGATCCTTGTCGCGATGGATTGCAAAAAATGCCTGGTTGTTGGCCATACCAACTGCGTTGAGTGCCTTGGCGGCAGCGGCCGTGGCCTGCGTAACGGTGGGCTGCTCGCCCTCCTTCCATGACAGGACCACGTGATAGAACGGATTGGTTTTGGGATTGGCCTTTGATCTTGAAGCCCAGGCCCGCGCCGTGCCATCCATCAATTTGATGATTTGGCGACGGTCGTCCGGGTCAGTGGGGTTCANNTTCCAGGACTTTTTCAGCAGAATGACTTTAGCCAGCATGGACCATTCCGACTGCCTTGTCTTTTCCTCCTGATGCTGTTGATTCAAGCGTGTCGGCACGTTCACGCAACTCATTGATCAGCGCCCACCATTTCTTGCGGTCTTCTGCTGTCCAGCGGATATCTCTGGCTGGGTACAAGTGCTTGAGCATGGCACCCAGTCGGCGGAATTCGTAACCTGCCTGCGCTTTTTCAAGGGTGACATAGACAGCACCATGCAATGCGGTATCACGGATCAGCTGAGACACGCTGACACCCAGGGCGGCTGCACGCGCATTGAAGCGTTCGGCTTCGTCAAGCGACACCCTAAGTTTTAAGAACATTGAGCGTTGCATGATCAGACTGAATCATTCACCGGTTGACCGCGTTGAAGTGCCAGACTTCGCTATGAAGACATTGGCACTGACTGGTGAAGACACCAGCCGCATTCTTTTCATTTGCATCTCCAATCGACTAGCCGCCATGACGGCGGATAGCCAATACGGGTAAGTCGCAAGTGTGAGCGCGCGATTGAATGGTGGGGTTTGCTGCCTAGCTGAAACGGACTGGCAAGGCGAACCAAGCGAAGCGACTTTGTTTTGACAGTCCGTTTGAGCNNTGTTGCGATAGCGATCGTTACCCGAATGGGGCAAGACAATCTGGGCGTTTTGCAGGATTGGCTTGGTTCGAAGAATAGAGCGCGGGCTGAAGGCATCGTCAAAAAATTCGCATCACCGTAAAAAAATTGGATTTAAGTCAAACCTTACAAACGGGGACAACACGGGGACACCAAAAAGGCAAGTACGGGGACAAAACGGGGACAGTGCCGGGACAAAACGGGGACACTCAACCCGAATTTTTACGGATTTCTACGGAAATTTAATCCATCAAAATCAATCGCCCACAACGTACGGACGAAAAAAATCCCCTGTAAGTCATTGATTTACAAGGGATTTTCTAAACTATCTGGCGGAGCAGGGGGGATTCGAACCCCCGGGGGATTTAACTCCCCGCACGCTTTCCAGGCGTGTGACTTAAACCACTCATCCACCGCTCCGAAGGGCAAGATTCTAACTGACAGGGTGTCCCCGCTGACCCTGGCGGATGGCATCTGCTCATAAAAAAACCGCCCGTAGGCGGTCTTTATATTGGCAGAAAAGATCAGTTCAAGGCGATCTTCTTGCCATCCTTGTAGGTTGACAGAGTCATGGATGGGTTCTTCATCTCGCCTGTAGGCTCAAATGCGATGGTCGCAGTCACACCCTTGTAGCTGGTTTCCATCAGCTTAGGTGTGTAAACCTTGGGGTCAACCGAGTCAGCACGCTTCATAGCATCCACCAGAACGAAGGTGGCGTCATAGGTGTATGGGCTGTAAATCTGGAACTGGCCGGGGTACTTGGCGTCGTACTTGGCTTTCCATGCCGTGCCGCCTGGCATCTTGGCAATGGAAGAACCACCTTCCGCACAAACCACACCATCCAGGCTCTTGGCACCCGAAGCGATCTTGATGATTTCAGTGGTGCAAATGCCATCACCACCGAAGAATTTCACGCTAGACATACCCAACTGATCCATCTGGCGCAACATCGCACCAGCTTGTGCGTCCATACCACCGTAGAAAACACCATCAGGCTTTTTGGACTTGATGGCAGTCAAAATCGCCATGAAGTCGGTGGCTTTGTCGGTTGTGAACTGTTGATCCACAATCTCAATGCCTTTGGTTTTTGCAATCTTCGAGAACACCTCGGCGACACCTTGACCATAGGCCGTACGGTCATCAATGACGGCGATGCGCTTTAGCTTCATGGTGTCTGCGGCATAAAAGGCCAGACCAGCTCCCAAAGCGTTGTCATTGGCAATGATGCGGTAAGTGGTTTTGTAACCTGGCTTGGTCAGGTTGGGGTTGGTAGCAGCACCAGTGATGTGGGGGATGCCGCAATCGTTATAAATCTTGGATGCCGGGATGGTAGTACCCGAATTCAGGTGACCCACAATGCCCGCAACTTTGGCATCGCACAATTTTTGTGCAACCGCTGTGCCCTGTTTCGGATCAGCCGCATCGTCTTCAGCAGCAATTTCAAACTTAATTGTTTTCCCGCCAATTTTCACCTTTTGTGCATTCAGGTCTTCGATCGCCATGCGCACGCCGTTTTCGTTGTCCTTGCCGTAGTGGGCTTGACCACCAGACATCGGAGCCACGTGGCCGATTTTGACAACCATGTCTTGCGCCAAGGCAACGCCAGCAGCAGCGGCAATGGCGGCCGCAACGGTAATTTTCAATTTCATTTGCATAGACAACTCCAAGTTAAAAAAGTGTGAATTGAATCATTCAGCACCCACAACGATACAGCAATTTTCAGGCCATCAGCCTAGGGAAGACACCAACCCCTGCAAAAAATGGCAGTACTCAAGACAAAAGTGACAGCTCAACGCTGCTTAGTCCCTTGCTGAGCCAATGCATCTCGCACGGCGTTTGCGATCAGGTCATTGACTTCCTGGCTCAAATCTGCACTGATCGTCGACCAACGCTTGGCAATCAGTTCGCCAACCAGACGATACAAAACCTGCTCGACGCGCCGCTCAAGTTGAGACTGCACCTGAAGGCGCGCCAATTCGATCAGTCCGTCCACTTTGGGCTCGGCAGGGGTCGGCAAACGGTTTACTCCCACCGGGTCAACCACCTCAGTCAGGGTGGGCACAAAACGTGGCACTGGCCTACTGGGCTGGCCAGTGCTTTCTTTTGCGACGGAATCGACCTCACGCATCGGAGGGCGTGACGCAATGGTCAATCAAGTAGTCCAGCAACAATCCAACCGGCCTGCCCGTGGCGCCTTTGGCGATTCCACTTTTCCAAGCCGTGCCCGCAATATCAATGTGAGCCCACGGATACTTTTTGGCGAAACGCTGTAAAAACTTGGCGGCGGTAATGGCACCCCCCATGCGCCCAGCGACATTAGCGACATCTGCAAAATTGGTTTTGAGTCCCTCGGCATATTCATCGTCCAGTGGCATTTGCCAAACCAGATCTTGCGATGACTCGCCTGCAGACCGCAAAGCGTTTGCCAGAGCGTCGTTCGACGTAAAGAAGCCACTGCGCACGGCTCCAAGTGCCACCACACAGGCGCCTGTCAGAGTTGCAATATCAACCACCGCGCGAGGATTAAATCGCTCAGCATATGTCAATGCATCACAAAGCACCAACCTGCCCTCAGCGTCAGTGTTCAAAATTTCAATGGTTTGGCCACTCATGCTGGTCACAACATCGCCAGGTTTCACAGCCCGACTGCTCGGTAAATTCTCACAGGCGGCGATCAATCCAACCACGTTGACCTTAGGCTGCAGCTCTGCCAATGCCCGAAAGGTACCCAACACGCTGGCCGCGCCACACATGTCGAACTTCATTTCATCCATTTCCGCCGACGGCTTAATGGAAATGCCACCACTGTCAAAGGTGATGCCTTTGCCCACCAGCACCACCGGCGACTCTGTCCTGCCAGCGCCGTTGTAGCGCAACACAATAAAGCGCAGAGGTTCGCTTGAACCTTGTGCTACGGCCATGAACGACCCCATACCCAGTTTTGCCACTTCTTTGGGCCCCATGACGTCTGCTTTGACCTTTGGGAACTTGGCCAGTGATTTAGCTACCTCACCGAGATGCTTAGGGGTGGCATGGTTAGCTGGTCGGTTGCCCCACTCTTTAGCCAACTCCACACCTTTGACTGCGGCAACCGCTCGTGCAAACAAAGGTCGCACAGCCTGCACATCAGAAACGGCCACCGTCACGATTTCAACACTTCGTCCAATTTTGTCGGTTTTGGTGGTTGTGTAGGCGTAGCTAAGGTCTGCAAGAGTGGCTACAACCGCGCGTAAAACGGTCCCGGACGCAGGTTGCACAAAACACAGGGCCATGGCTTGCGGTTTTGCTGATTTGACTGCCGCATAGGCTGCAGTCAGGCCTTTTCGCACGTCAGCAACTGCGCCCGTTCCTACCTGCACCATCACCACTCGGGTGGCTGTAAAGCCCATAGGCCGATATACATCCAGAATCTTCCCGGCGTCTGTGGAAAGATCACCCGCCTTCAGTGCTTTTGCGATCAGAACCGACAAAGCGTCTTTGCCTGGCGAAAAGGGGGCATTCACAAACACCAGCAACGCATCACACTTTTCTTGCGACACTGAGCCAGGCGAAAAAGTTTTAAGTACAAAGTCCATAATCTGTCGTTTCCTTTTTAGAGCAATGTTATTCCAATCCTCTTTACGCCGAGAGTTGTCTCGCAGTTTCGGCGCGACCCTGGTCGTGCTGGTCACAGTCATCATGACCATGACACTCATCCGCACCCTGGGGCAAGCCTCGCGAGGGAGTTTTAACCCATCGGATGTCACGTTGGTGATGGGCTACACGGTGCTGGCCTACATGCCTACCTTGCTGAGTTTGAGCTTGTTCATGTCCATCATCGCCACGCTGTCCAGAATGTACCGAGACAGTGAGATGGTGATCTGGTTTTGCAGTGGCAAAGGCCTTTCAGCCCTGCTGAGCCCGTTGATGCGTTTTTCTTGGCCAATTTTTGGCGTCATTGCCGTGCTGGCACTTCTGGTGCTGCCTTGGACCAATCAGCGAATTGATGAATTGAAATACCAATATGAGCGCCGTGGTGACCTGGAACGAATAGAACCTGGGCAGTTTCAAGAGTCTGCCAACGGTAACAAAGTCTTCTTCGTGGAAAAGACTGCGCCGGGAGACCGCGGTGGTGCGAATGTCTTTATTGCGACCACCGAAGGCGGAAAGGAAACCATCACATCGGCGCGCAAAGGACGCATTGACAGCCTGCCGCAGGGCCAATTCTTGATCCTTGAAAACGGACAACGACTGGAATCTGTCGTGGGAACCCAAAATCTAAAAGTCAGCGAGTTTGAGGAATACGGCACCCAAGTTACTTCAGATCGACTAGCTGGTGAAGACCCAAAGATGATGAACACACGCAGTACCCTGACTCTGTTGACTGATCAATCGCCTGCTGCGCACGGCGAATTGTCGTGGCGCTTCGGATTGATTGCAGCTGCCATCAACTTTGTCATCATTGGAATCGCCATTTCGAGTGTGAATCCGCGGGTTGGAAAGAGTGTCAATCTGTTGTTCGCATTGTTTGCCTTTGTCATCTATTTCAATCTGGTTAACCTGGGGCAGAGTTGGGTTGCCGGGGGAAAGCTGAGTCTGGCAAGCTACACGCTTGCCCTGCATGGTGGCGTGTTGACCTTGGCGGTTTTGTGGCTGACCAAAGGGCATAACAATTGGCAGTGGCGCAGTTTGTTTCTAAAAAGCCGCTCGTCAGAAACCAGGGTTCAGGTGGAACCATGAAGACGCTGCGTCGCTTGATTTATGGCGAAGTTCTCCGCTCCATCGGCTTTGTCACTTTGGGTTTTCTTTCACTCTTTTTCTTTTTCGATTTTGTAGAAGAAGTTCAGTCGGTCGGCCGACATTCAGCCACAGGTTACAGGCTGATCCACGCGCTGAGCTATGTGGCGTTAATGGTGCCTAGTCACCTTTATGAATTGATGCCAATCGCGGTATTGATCGGCACTATTTTTGTAATGGCCAGGCTGGCACAAAGTTCCGAATACACCATCCTGCGAACCAGTGGCCTGGGGCCATGGCGCGCACTCAAGACCCTATTGGCCTTGGGTTTGGCGTTTGTGGCATTTACATTTGTGGTGGGCGACTATGTATCTCCCGCTGCCGACCGAACCGCACAGCTGCTGAAGGCTCGCTACACCGGTCGTATCACACTGGGGCAAACCGGTGCCTGGCTAAAGGAACGGCAGGCCTATGCACAGTTCGCGGTCAACGTTAATGAGCTGACCGCTGATGGCAATTTACGGGGTGTGAGAATTTTTGAGTTTGACAACCGAGGCTTGTTGGTCTCCATGACCGCCGCTGAAAGTGCCACGATGAAAGATGAAGACGCTTGGCAATTGCAGGGCGTGCAACGTACTGATTTTCCAAGCAATGTTGTACCAGGCGGCCAGATCGAGCGGGGCCAACTGGAAAACTTGCGATGGCCCAACCAAATTAGCGCAGAAATGGTGTCTACGGCTTTGCTCAAACCGGAGCGCATGGGCACAGTGGACTTGTTTCAATACATTCAACACCTTCAAAGCAATGCACAAACTGCGCAACGCTATGAGATTGAGTTTTGGAAAAAGGTTTTTTATCCGTTAAGTTGTTTGGTGATGGTGGTGTTGGCCCTGCCCTTTGCTTACCTGCATTTCCGATCTGGTGGCATTGCAAGTTATGTGTTTGGTGGCGTCATGGCTGGAATCAGCTTCTTCCTTCTCAACAATGTATTTGGCTACATCGGCAATTTGCAAAATTGGCAGCCTTGGTTGACCGCCGCGTTACCCGGAATGATTTACTCGGTGATCTCTTTGACTGCCTTCGGTTGGCTGGTGATTCGACGATAACGACCTGCCATTTTTCACATTGCATCCCCTGAACCAGAAAGAATGACTGCATGCAAAACACCATCTTGTTTGGCCATGGCTCAAGAGACCCCGCTTGGCGCATCCCTATCGACCGTGTAGCAGAGCGTATGCGCGCCATTGATCCGCAATGTGGTGTGCGTTGTGCATTTCTTGAGCTGACCGAGCCCGACATCAAACAAGTGGCAAGTGAATTGGTCGCAAATGGCGTGACACATATCACGGTTCTTCCCATGTTTCTTGGCGTGGGGCGCCACGCCCGCGAGGACTTACCTCTTCTTGTGCAGGAGCTTCAGCTGAAATACCCAAAAGTTGAATTTGAACTGAAGCCCTCGGTGGGCGAGGAACCTTTGGTGATTGAAGTTCTGGCCAAACTGGCGCTGGAGCCAAGGTCCCAAGGCCCATCCGAAGCCCGGACGACCACATGAACTTGCATCAGTTCCGTTTTATTCAGGAGGCTGTCCGCCGAGACCTCAATTTGACGGAAGCCGCTAAGTCACTGCACACATCACAACCCGGTGTGTCCAAAGCCATCATTGAGTTGGAAGAGGAGTTGGGCATTGACATCTTTGCCCGGCATGGAAAGCGCCTTAAACGCGTCACAGAGCCTGGTCAGCAGGTTTTGAAAAGTATCGATGTGATCATGCGCGAAGTCAGCAACCTCAAACGCATCGGAGAACAGTACAGCGCACAAGATTCGGGAACCCTGTCGATTGCCACCACACACACCCAAGCCCGCTATGTGCTGCCTGAACCCGTCGCGAAATTGCGCCTGGCCTATCCAAAGGTCAATGTGAGCTTGCATCAGGGCTCGCCCGAACAGGTGGCGCGCATGTTGATTGACGAGGTTGCCGAAATCGGCATTGCGACCGAGTCCATTGCAGGGTACAGCGAATTGGTCACCCTGCCCTGTTACGAATGGCAGCATGTGCTGGTACTCCCAACGGGGCATCCCTTGTGCAGCAAGGAACATTTGACGCTGGAAGACATCGCCAGCGAACCCATCATCACCTACCACCCGTCCTACACCGGACGCACCAGGATCGATCACGCTTTTGCCACGCGCAAGTTGGAACCGCGGATTGCCCTAGAGGCCATTGACTCGGACGTGATCAAGACCTACGTGAAGCTGGGTCTGGGTGTGGGTATTGCTGCGGAAATGTCGGTGCGCGACGTCGCCGACACGGCCACGTCTTCTGGCTTGGTGGTGCGCCCCGCCGGTCAACTGTTTGGTCAGAATGTTGCTAGGGTGGCTTTCAAACGCGGCGTCTACCTGCGTGATTTTGTATTCGAATTTGCCGAGCTACTGAGCGATCGCCTGAGTCGAACCTTGGTAGAACGTGCTATGACGGGACGAGTCAACGACTATGAACTCTGAAGTGAATCTGGTCTCCAAATTGCCTCAGGTTGGCACCACCATTTTTACCGTCATGTCAGCCTTGGCAGCCGAGCATCAGGCTGTCAATTTGGGCCAAGGCTTTCCCGACTTTGACTGTGACCCGGCTTTAGTCAACGCAGTGACCCAAGCAATGCAAAACGGCCACAATCAGTATCCACCGATGCCAGGTGTACCCATACTTCGGGCGGCAATCGCATCAAAAATTGAAGCACTGTACGCTCACAGTTACTCAGCTGAGGCCGAAATTACTGTAACCGCAGGTGCAACCCAGGCGATCATCACCGTCGTTCTTGCGGTAGTGCATCCCGGCGATGAAGTGATCGTTTTGGAACCCTGCTACGACAGCTATGTACCCAACATTGAGATTGCTGGCGGCATAGTAGTTAGGGTGCCACTTAAGCCCGGCACCTTTCGGCCGGACTTTGCTGCCCTTGCAGCGGCTATCAACACCAAAACACGCGCCATCATCGTCAACTCTCCGCACAACCCCAGCGGTATGGTGTGGACCCGTGAGGAAATGCACCACCTGGAGCAACTGCTCGCGCCAACTGATGTGATTTTGATCTCTGATGAGGTTTATGAGCACATGGTGTTTGACGGTGCCACACATCACAGTGCCGCCATGTTCAGTGGCCTGGCCGAGCGCGCGTTTGTGGTGTCAAGTTTCGGAAAAACATTCCATGTCACCGGGTGGAAGGTAGGCTATGTGGCTGCACCAAAAGCTCTGATGCAGGAGTTCCGCAAAGTCCACCAGTTCAATGTGTTCACCGTAAACACGCCGATGCAGCACGCATTGGCGACTTACCTGCAAGATTCAGAACCTTACCTGAACCTGTCAAATTTTTATCAAGAAAAGCGCGACCTTTTTCGGTTCGGCTTGGCAAAAACCCGCTTGAAGTTGCTGCCCTGTGAAGGAACCTATTTCCAAAGCGTCGACATCTCAGAAGTCAGCAGCCTCAGCGAGGCTGAATTTTGCAAATGGCTGACAAGTGAAATCGGTGTAGCGGCCATTCCAACATCAGCCTTCTACGGAAATGGCTTTGATCAACAGATCGTACGGTTTTGTTTTGCCAAGAAGAACGAAACGCTCACCATGGCCCTGAATAAGCTGAAAAAGCTTTAGGGGCGCCTCCCATTCTTTGTACGTCGCACTCAGGTGTCACCCAGTTGATTTGCCACACACTTTGTGCGTTAACTAACCTTTACACTACCATTTCACAAACTTCAGGTCAGTGCGAGGGTAGCGCGGACTAAAAGAAGCATAAACAATTGGGGGTTGAGTAAGGTGTGCTGGTTGATTTTTCGTCGTGACCGTCCAGGCTTGGCTGCATCGCCTGCAGCATCCTGACATGCATCTCTTCTCGGTCAGACTTTCGTCACCCTTCTGGCGCTACGTCGCCATGGCACTCGATGCGGTATTGGTCGCCGCCAGTGGCGTTATCGCCCATTGGTGGCATCACGGCAGCATTGCCGAAAATGAACCCCCTCTGGATCGCTACAGCTTCTTGGTCCTGACTGCCACCGTCATTCTGGTGCTGGGATTTTCCAGAAAAATCTACCGCTCTCGGCGCAACGATAGCCTGATCAGCATTGTTAACACGGTCACGATCGCCTGGCTCACCTGTCTGGCGCTGATTGTGGCCTGGCTGTATATCACCAAGTCGTCCGCCAATGTCTCGCGCCTTTGGTTTGGGTCCTGGGCGCTCATTACCCTGGGTGCACTTGTTCTTGCGCGCGCTTTTACCTTCTCCGTCTTGCACTGGCTACGCAGCCGGGGTTTCAACTTCAAAACCGTCCTGATCGTGGGCCACGGTCGCATAAGCGATGACATGCAGGACGCAGTGAAAAACACGCCTTGGTGCGGACTGCGCATACTCACCGTGGTCAATCCGCAAGAGCTTCCCAGTTTTCTTGCAACGCAACAGCGCGATCCTGATGAAATCTGGTTGTGCCTTGATATGGGCAGTCGTGATGCCTTGGAAACCGCGCTTGAGGCGCTGCGCCACAGCACAGCCAACATCCGCATGGCGCCAGACTGGTATTCGCTCAAACTCATCAACCACGGCATCAGTGAAATTGCGGGCATGCACATGCTGGATTTGTCGGTCTCGCCGCTCAGGGGAACCACGCTGATCGTTAAACAAATGCAAGACTTTGCTTTAGCCAGCCTGATCCTCATCTTTATAAGCCCGGTGATGCTGGCCATTGCACTTGCCATCAAACTCACCTCGCCCGGCCCGCTGCTTTTCAAACAAAAGCGACACGGCTGGAACGGCGAAGAAATCACCGTTTACAAATTTCGCACCATGGTGGTGCATCAAGAAGTCAATGGCGGGGTCACCCAGGCAACCCGCAATGACCCCCGCATCACCGCCCTCGGTGCATTTTTGCGCAAAAGCAGCCTCGACGAACTACCACAGTTTTTCAATGTGTTACAGGGCCACATGTCCATCGTCGGACCGCGGCCGCACGCTGTGCAGCACAACGAACACTACAAGCAACTGGTCAAAGGCTACATGCTTCGTCACAAGGTCAAACCCGGTATCACGGGCTGGGCGCAAATCAACGGTCTTCGTGGCGAAACTGACACCCTTTACAAAATGGAGCAGCGTGTCAAACACGATCTTTTTTACATTGAAAACGTGTCGCTCTGGTTCGACATCAAAATCATATTCCTCACTATTTTTAAAGTCTTCGCTCATCCCAACGCCTACTAAACAGCTGCGTGCCCGCTTTTTCACCCAAATATAATGTGCAAAGCAGCAGCGACAACATTCTCTGCTTTGAGGCATTTCAACCAGCTCCCCACACCGCAACGCATGCCAATCCTTTCAATTCGTTCTTTGCTTCCTTTGCTGGCCTGTATTTTGGTGTCCGCCTGCGCCTATGCCCCTGGCATGTACGTCGGTCCAACTGCTGCCACCCAAAGCACAGGCAACAGCTGGTCAATTACCCAGGCACGCAGCAACGCTGCCACGGCTGACGAACCCCCGCCCGGCAGCCTGATTCCCATCAACGCCGAACTCATCCGTCAACATAGAGCCAGCCGCGCCGTCGACATTCCGTCCGCCGTCAAACAATTGTTCGACGTGCCCATGGCTTACCGCATCGGTCCGGGCGATGTGCTCAACATCGTGGTGTGGGACCACCCCGAGCTGGCCATTCCACCCGCCGCCAGCAACGTGAGTTCAGACGCCGGCAGTCTGTCCACCGTGGGTAATGGTTTTAACGTCAACGCCCAGGGTCTGGTGCAATTTCCTTATGCCGGCACGCTGAAGGTGGCCGGTCTGACAGAATTTGAAACCCGAGACTTGTTAGCCACGCGGCTGGCCAAGTACATTAAAAACCCACAAATCACGGTGCGCATCCAGGCTTACCGCAGTGGGCGCATCTATATTGATGGCGAAGTCCGCACCCCCGGTCTGCAAGCCCTCAACGACATTCCCATGACTTTGCCCGAAGCGCTAGGCAGAGCTGGTGGCTTCACCGCCACGGCCGACCGTTCTGCCATTGCCATCACGCGTGATGGCAGCACCACACTTGTCAATCTGTCCCAACTCACCGAACGTGGCATCAACCCCACTGCCATTCTGTTGGGTAACGGCGACCTGGTGCGTGTGCTCGCCCGCGAAGACGCCAAGGTGTTTGTTCTGGGCGAAGTACTGCGCCCAAGTACCCAAACCCTGCGTAACGGCCGCCTCACACTCAACGAAGCGCTGGGCGACTCCGGCGGCGTTAACCCGGTATCTGGCGAACCGCGCCAAATTTATGTCATCCGCTCGGCCAACCGCGAGCAGCCCGAGGTTTACCACCTCGACGCCAACTCCCCTTCGGCTTACGCCATGGCTGAGAGCTTTGAACTGCAAGCGCGCGACGTGGTCTATGTGGACCCCGCTCAACTGGTGCGCTGGAACCGTTTTATCAGCTTGATCTTGCCCAGCGCTGTCGCAGTCAACTCGTCGCGTGCCGCACTCAACTGATGAACATCATTCTCACGCTGTGCATTGGCAACATCTGCCGCAGTCCGCTGGCACAAGCCCTGTTGGCGCAGCAGTTGCCAGGCGCTAGCGTCTGGTCGGCCGGGCTTGCTGCCCTGTTATGCCAGCCTGCAGATCCGCTTTCAGTGCAAATTGCCGCTGCAAATGGGCTTGACATCAGTACCCACCGGGCGCAGCAAGTCAGCAGTTTTTTGTGCCAAAAATCAGACCTCATTCTGGTCATGGAGCAGGCGCACAAAGACCAGTTGGTGCAGCAGTTTCCGCTGGTGCGCGGCAAGGTCTTTACGCTGGGCCAGTACGGCCAGTTTGACATTGCCGACCCCTACCAGCAGCCCCTTGAAGCCTTTGAAGCCGCCTATGCAGCAATAGCCAAGGGCGTGGCCGACTGGGTGCCACGCATCCGTCAGCTCAACTAATCAGCCTACGCCAAACGCATGAACTCTTTCCCCCAAGCCGCCCAGCCCGCCTTAATCGCGCCTCAAGACGACGAAGACAGCATCAACCTGCTGGAACTGCTTGACGTGGTGCTTGACCAACGCTGGCTCATTGCGGCAGTCACCGCTGTGGTGTTGGGTGCGGGCGGTGCCTATGCACTCCTGACCCCCCCCATTTTTGAAGCCAACACATTGATTCAGGTCGAAGACAGCAAAGCCGGTGGCGCGGGCGGCCTGATGGGCGACGTAGGCAGCCTGTTCGACATCAAATCCCCGGCCACCGCCGAAATTGAAATTTTGCGCTCGCGCCTAGTTGTTGGCCAGGCCGTCGCCAACCTGCACCTCGACCTCACTGTCACCCCAAAATATCTGCCATTAGTGGGTCAATGGCTGGCCCGCCGGGCCACTGCACCGTCCACGCCTGGTTTCCTGGGGCAAAGTGGCTATGTGAGCGGCTCTGAGGCACTGAAACTGGGCTACCTAAAGGTACCACAGGCACTTGAAGGCAGCACATTCACCGTGGCACTCACCGCGCAGGGCTACAGCTTGCTCGCGTCCGATGGCGCCCGCCTAGGTATCGGCCGTGTGGGCGAGCCGTTGTCCTTCAACTTCAATGGCGCCGCTGGCGAACTGCTGGTGGCGAGTGCAAGCGGCCAGCCTGGAGCCGAGTTTTACATCACACGCTCGTCGCGCTTGGGTCGTACCCAACAGCTGCAATCCGCCCTCAATATTGCCGAGCAAGGCAAGCAGTCGGGTGTCATCAGCATCAGTCTTGAAGGCATCGACCCCGAACTCACTGCCCGCACCCTTAACGAAATCGGCACACTTTACGTGCGCCAGAACGTCGAGCGCAAAGCCGCCGAGGCCGAAAAATCCATCAGCTTTCTCAACACCCAACTGCCTCAAATGCGCCAGGAGCTTGAGGCATCCGAGGCCAAATTCAACCAGTTCCGCAACCAGAACGGCACCTTTGACCTTGGCAACGAATCCAAAGTACTGCTCGACCAGGCCGTTAGTTCGCGCGTGCAACAGCTCGAGCTGCAACAAAAGCGCACCGAACTGCTGGCTCGCTTTACTGACCAACACCCCACGGTGCAGGCACTGGACGCGCAACTGAAGCAAACCAACGAGCGCATCAACGCTCTGGAAGCCAAGTCAAAAACCTTCCCCAATGTCGAACAAGACCTGCTGCGACTCACCCGAGACGTCAAGGTCAACAATGAGCTCTATACCAGCCTGCTCAACAGTTTTCAGCAACTGCGTCTGGTCAAAGAAGGCAAGGTCGGCAACGTCCGTATTGTTGACATGGCCGCCATACCCGAGCGCCCGGTCAAGCCCCAGCGCAAGCAGGTGGTAGCCATTGCCGGGCTGCTTGGCTTGCTGGCTGGCCTTGCGCTGGCCTTTTTGCGCAACAGCCTGCGCCCGGGCATCAAAGACCCAGACGACATCGAACAACACCTGGGCCTGCATGTCTTTGCCACCGTGCCCCACTCCACGGCGCAAGCGGCCCTGAGTGCCAATATTGCACAAAGGCAGCAGGGCATGCACCTGTTGGCCAACGCGCACCCTGACGACCCTGGCATTGAGAGCCTGCGCAGCCTGCGCACCGCGCTGCAATTTGCCATGCTTGACGCGCCCAACAACTTGGTCATCATCAGCGGCCCGACGCCCAGTATTGGCAAGTCTTTCATCAGCGTCAACTTTGCCGCCGTGCTGGGCGCTGGCGGCAAACGCTTGCTGCTGATTGACGCCGACATGCGCAAGGGCCACATCAGCAAGTTCTTTGGCCTGCCCCGCGGCAAGGGTCTGAGCGAACTGATTGCAGGCAGCCAAACGCTGGCGCAAGTGGTGCACCGTGCCGTGTCTCCCCAGGTTGACTTGATCACCACTGGCACGCTGCCGCCCAACCCGGCCGAACTGCTGATGTCGCAGGCCACGGTGCAACTGCTGCAATTGTTGGCCAGCCAATACGACATCGTGCTGATCGACACCCCGCCGGTACTGGCCGTGTCAGACACTCAGGTCTTGGCACCGCAAGCAGGTACTGTGTTTTTGGTGGCGCGCTCCGAGGTCAGCACGCTCGGTGAGCTGCAAGAATCCACCAAACGCCTCAAGCAATCGGGTGTGGCGGTGCGTGGTGTCATCTTCAACGATGTCAACACCAGCAAGCGCCGCTATGGCTATGGCACCGGCTATGGTTACAAATACAGCCGTTATCGGTACACCCAGTACCAATACGGGCAGAACGCAAAGTAGTGATTCAAGTAACAAATATACCTCTAGGCCAGGTAGAAATTGTGCAAGACGCTACTACTAATATAGCAAACTAGAATGAAAATCGCCATTGTCGGCACCGGCTACGTGGGCCTCAGCAACGCCATGCTTTTGGCCCAGCACAACGAGGTGGTGGCCCTTGACATCGTCCCTGAAAAAGTGGCCATGCTTAATGCCAAGCAAAGCCCCATTGAAGATGCCGAGATTGAAGACTCCTTAAATAACAAGCCGCTCAATTTCAAAGCCACGCTGGATAAAACCGAGGCCTACACCGGTGCTGACTTTGTGGTCATCGCCACGCCCACCGACTACGACCCCGAGACCAATTACTTCAACACCCAGTCAATTGAATCCGTAATTAAAGACGTGTTGGCCATCAACCCCGGCGCAGTTATGGTCATCAAAAGCACGGTGCCGGTGGGCTACACCGCCAAGCTGAATCAACCCAACATCATCTTCAGCCCTGAGTTTCTGCGCGAAGGCAAAGCCCTGCACGACAACCTTTACCCCTCCAGAATTGTGGTGGGTGAAATCAGCGAACGCGCCAAAACCTTCGCTGCCCTGCTGCAGCAAGGTGCCGTCAAACAAAACATTGACGTGCTCTTCACAAACAGCACCGAAGCGGAGGCCATCAAACTCTTTGCCAACACCTACCTGGCCATGCGTGTGGCCTTCTTCAACGAGCTTGACACCTATGCAGCCACCCACAAGCTCGACACCAAACAAATCATTGACGGCGTGTGCCTTGACCCGCGCATAGGCAGCCACTACAACAACCCCAGCTTTGGCTACGGTGGCTACTGCCTGCCCAAAGACACCAAACAACTGCTGGCCAACTACCAGGATGTGCCCCAAACCCTGATGCGCGCCATTGTGGACAGCAACACCACCCGCAAAGACTTTTGCGCAGCAGAGATACTGAAGAAGTTGGGCTCTAACCCCGATTGCGCGGTCAACAAAACACCAATCGTAGGCATTCACCGCCTGGTCATGAAAGCCGGCTCGGACAACTTTCGGGCCAGCAGCATCCAGGGCATCATGAAACGCATTAAATCAAAAGGGGTGGAAGTGATCGTGCACGAACCTGCGCTTACAGAAGATAGGTTCTTTAACAGCCGTGTAGTCAACAATCTGGAACAGTTCAAAACTGAAGCCGACGTCATTGTCGCCAACCGCCTGACTGATGACATCCGAGACGTCGCAGACAAGGTGTTTAGCCGCGACTTATTTGGACAGAATTGAAAGCGATTTATACATGAAAGCCGTCATCCTGGCCGGTGGCTTGGGCACGCGCCTAAGCGAAGAAACCGCCACCCGCCCCAAACCCATGGTAGAAATTGGCGGCTATCCCATTCTGTGGCACATCCTCAAAATGTATTCACAACATGGCATCAACGACTTTGTCATTTGCTGTGGCTACAAGGGCTATCTGATCAAAGAGTACTTTGCCAACTACTTTTTGCACATGTCCGATGTCACCTTTGATATGCGTGCCAATCAGATGGAAGTGCATCACAAGCGAGCCGAACCATGGACCGTCACGCTGGTGGACACCGGCGATAAATCCATGACCGGCGGCCGACTGCGTCGTGTAACTGAATACGTCAAAGACGAAGAAGCTTTTTGCTTTACCTATGGCGATGGCGTAAGCGACGTAGACATTACCGCCACCATTGCCTTCCACCGCAGCCACGGCAAGGCCGCCACCCTTACAGCCACCTACCCGCCGGGTCGCTTTGGCGCCATCGACATTCAGAACAGCCAGGTCATGAGCTTCAAAGAAAAGCCCAAGGGCGACGGCGCCTTTGTCAATGGCGGCTTTTTTGTGCTGTCCCCAAAAGTGCTCGACTACATCCAAGACGACAACACCATCTGGGAGCAACAACCTTTAATGCAACTTGCCGCTGACGGCCAACTCATGGCCTACAAGCACGATGGCTTCTGGCAGCCCATGGACACCCTTCACGACAAAATGACACTTGAAAACCTGTGGGCCAGCGGCCATGCCCCCTGGAAAAAGTGGGACTGACATGCCAGTCAATCCCAATTTTTGGCATGGCAAACGTGTTTTTTTAACCGGCCACACCGGTTTCAAAGGCAGTTGGCTGAGCCTGTGGCTGCAAAGCATGGATGCACAGGTGCATGGCTTAGCACTACCACCGCCCACCACACCCAACCTGTTTACTGTGGCCCAAGTAGCCAGCGGCATGGCCAGCCACACCATCGGTGACATTCGCAACCTGGCGACCGTGCAACAGGCCATGCAGGCCAGCCAGCCAGACATCGTGATCCACATGGCGGCACAACCGCTGGTGCGCCTGTCATACGCCGAGCCAGTTGAAACCTACGCCACCAACGTCATGGGCACGGTGCATGTGCTGGAGTCGGCCCGCCACACGCCTAGCGTCAAAGGGGTGGTAGTGGTCACCACCGACAAGTGTTACGAAAACAAAGAATGGGCCTGGGGCTACCGAGAAAACGAACCCATGGGTGGCCACGACCCCTACAGCAACAGCAAAGGCTGTGCAGAATTGGTTACCAGTGCCTACCGCAACTCATTCTTCAAAAACAGTGGTATTGCCGTAGCCAGCGCCCGGGCTGGCAACGTGATAGGCGGCGGCGACTGGGCTACAGACCGCCTGGTGCCCGACATCTTACGCGCCTTTGAGCAAAACCAACCGGTGGTCATCCGCAACCCGCACGCCACCCGCCCGTGGCAACATGTGTTGGAGCCGCTGAGCGGCTATTTGTCCTTGGCAGAACACCTCTACACAGAAGGTCAAACCTTCGCCGAGGGTTGGAACTTTGGCCCCAAAGACGAAGATGCCCAACCCGTGCAATGGATTGTTGAACACATGGTCAAAGGTTGGGGCAACGGTGCCAGTTGGCAGCAAGACGGCGGCATCCACCCGCATGAGGCCAACTACCTCAAGCTAGACATCTCCAAAGCCCGGGTCCGATTGGACTGGGCGCCGCGCTGGACTTTGGCCACCGCCCTGGAACACATCACCACTTGGCACCAAGCCTACATGGCAAACGATGATATGAAAAAAATGTGCTTGGCCCATATACAGAAATACTCTTTAGCTATTTAATTCGAAGCAACATGACAACCGTTCCCCTTCAATTTGCCTCCAAAGCCCCAGACGCTATACGTCGTCAAATTGCTGAGCTGGTTCAGCAATATGCCGACGCTGTGTATGTGCCCCAAGCCTTCTTGCCGGGTCAAACAGTGGTGCCGCCCTCCGGAAAGGTCATTGGTGCGCAAGAGCTTAAGAATATGGTCGAGGCATCTCTTGATGGCTGGCTGACCACCGGGCGTTTCAACGCCGAGTTTGAGAAAAAGCTTGCCGCCTTCATCGGCGTCAAGCACCTCATCACCGTCAACTCGGGCTCATCTGCCAACCTGGTGGCATTCAACACCCTGACTTCGCCCAAACTCGGCGCGCGCGCCATTCAAAAAGGCGATGAAGTCATTGGTGTGGCCGCAGGCTTCCCCACAACCGTCAACCCCATCCTGCAATTTGGCGCCGTGCCGGTGTTTGTGGACGTGGACCGCCTTACCCACAACATTGACGCCAGCAAGATTGAAGCTGCCATTGGCCCCAAAACCAAAGCCATCATGCTGGCGCACAGCCTGGGCAATCCGTTTAACCTGGACGTGGTTACCGCCCTGTGCAAAAAACACAACTTGTGGCTGGTGGAAGACTGCTGCGACGCCCTGGGCACCACCTACCGGGGGCAGATGGTGGGCACCTTTGGTGACATTGGCACGCTCAGCTTTTACCCGGCGCACCACATCACCATGGGCGAAGGCGGCGCGGTATTTACCAAGCATGACGAACTCAAAACCATTGCAGAGAGCTTCAGGGACTGGGGGCGTGATTGCTATTGCCAGCCGGGCAAAGACAACACCTGCGGCAAACGCTTTTGCCAGCAATTGGGCGACTTGCCCCATGGCTACGACCACAAATACACCTACAGCCACCTGGGCTACAACCTCAAAATCACCGACATGCAGGCCGCCTGCGGTCTAGCGCAGCTAGAGAAAGCGCAGCAGTTCATCCAGGCCCGCAAGGACAACTTTGCCTTTTTGAAAGCGCGCCTGAAAGACTGCGAAGAATTCGTCAACCTGCCCGTGGCGACTGAGCATTCCGACCCCTCGTGGTTTGGCTTTCCGATCACCTTGAAAGAAAACTGCCCTGTCACGCGGTTGGACCTGCTGACTTACCTGGACCAAAACAAGATCGGCACCCGTTTGCTGTTTGCCGGCAATCTGACACGCCAGCCCTATATGGTTGGGGCCAACTACCGTGTCAGCGGTGACCTGACCAACACCGACAACGTGATGAACAACACCTTCTGGATCGGGGTGCAGCCGGCCCTGACCGGCGAGATGCTTGAATTTGCAGCGAGCAAGATTGAAAGCTATTTGGGTGTCAATTTCTAAACCTTTTTCCAATTGTTCCTGTTGTCAATTTGATATACATTAAACATTTGTATATCAAAAGAGGCCAATCATGCAAGTTTCCAAATGGGGCAATTCGTTGGCTGTCAGGTTCCCAGCCAATCTTGTACAAGCGCTTGATCTAAAGGAAGGCGAAGAAATTGATCTACACCTTGTTGGTGCCCGCTCTTTTGAGATCGTCAAAAAACCATCCGTCAAAGAACTGCTTGCACGCTTACACCAGTTCCGCGGCCGATTGCCAGCAGATTTTCATTTTGACCGGCTGGACGCCAACGCCAGAGATGACAAGCCGTGAACAAGCCTTTTATCGACAGCAATGTTGTTTTGTACCTTTTGTCCGGCGATGCAGCCAAAGCAGACCGGGCGCAAGCCCTTCTGGCGGCGGGTGGTGTCATCAGTGTGCAAGTGCTCAACGAAGTGACATCGGTTTGTCTGCGCAAACTCAAGATGCCATGGCAAGAAGTGGATGCGCTGCTGCGGGCCGTCAAGACGGCATGCGATATTGTGCCGCTGACGGTCGCGTCACATGAGAAGGCAGTCGAAGTTGCCAAGCGCTACCAGTTGTCTTTTTACGACGCAAATATTGTTGCTTGTGCGCTCAGTTGCGCTGCCTTGGTGCTACTTTCTGAAGATATGCACAGCGGCTTGCTGATCGACGGGTTGGTCATTCAAAACCCGTTCAAATGAAAATTTATCTTGAAATCAGCCTCTAGCCCCCGTGAAGTATGCCTAAGAAGCTATATAAAATAGAGCAACTATGCGCCTAACCCCAGAGCAAATTGATGCCATCAAGCAATCGGCCCATGCCGTGCTGGGGGCTGATGCGCGGGTCACGCTTTTTGGCTCGCGCGTTGATGACTCAAAAAAAGGCGGCGACATTGATTTGCTGTTTGAAACCGCCCAGCTTCTGGAAAACCGTGCCACCACCCTTGGCACCCTTTATGTGGCACTGATACGCAAGCTGGGCGACCGCAAAATAGACATCCTCTTGAAAGACATGGCCACACCGCCCGCACCCGTGCTGGCAATTGCACGGCAAACTGGCATATTGCTATGAGCCTGACATACCTTCCAGAACACGCGCGTGCCACGCTGCTGGCGCTCGACTTGGCCCACAAAGAAGCCAAAAACCTGCGCTACGGCCAAACCACCCTGTTTGCACTGCCAATCAACCTGGCCTGGGTGCAAAGCTTGAGCTGCCAGGCTGAAGTGGCAGAGAAAGTTGAGGCCTTTGTCAGCCGCTTTGGCCGGCTACAAGACCACATCGGTGAAAAGTTGCTGCCGCGCCTGGCTGCCCTGTTCGGCGAAAACAGCAAACCACTTCTTGACACACTGGCCATTGCCGAAAAAGCAGGCTGGCTGCCCAGTGCCGATGCCTTCATTGCAGCCCGCAAACTGCGCAATGCACTGGTACACGAATACATGCACGATGCCCAAAATTTTCTGGAAAGTCTGCTCGCAGCGCAGCAAGCGTGCCACATGTTTTTTGACATCGTTGAAATTACCCAAGCCCAAATCATTGACCTGGGCTTGCAGCAAACAGGCGCTAACAGCTAAGTGGCTAACCCTATGCACCAACCCATTCTTCTCACTGGCGCTATCAGCTTCCAAAGCAGCCCCCTGCATAACCCCAGAAACCACTGAAATGAAGGTTCTCATCACCGGTACAGCCGGCTTTATTGGTTCCGCACTTGCGCTGCGTTTGCTGGAACGTGGCGACACCGTCATAGGCATCGACAACCACAACACCTATTACGACCCCGCGTTGAAAGAAGCACGCTTGGCGCGTCATGCAAATCACCCCAACTACACCCACTTGCGCATTGATTTGGCAGACCGCCAAGCCATCTTTGATGCATTCAAAACGCACCAGCCGCAGCGCGCAATCAACTTGGCAGCCCAGGCCGGCGTGCGCTATTCTATAGACAACCCGCTGTCTTACATTTACAGCAACATCGCAGGCTTTGCCCACATCCTTGAAGGCTGCCGTCATAACGCGGTTGAGCACCTGGTTTATGCCAGCAGCTCCAGCGTGTATGGTGCCAACACCACCATGCCGTTTTCGGTACACCACAATGTTGACCATCCGCTTAGCCTGTACGCCGCCAGCAAAAAAGCCAACGAACTGATGGCGCACGCATACAGCCATCTTTACAACCTGCCCACCACCGGGCTACGATTTTTTACCGTTTATGGCCCGTGGGGGCGGCCCGACATGGCGCTTTTCAAGTTCACCAAGGCCATCTTGGCTGGCGAGCCCATTCAAGTCTTTAACCACGGCAAACACCGCCGCGACTTCACCTACATCGACGACATTGTCGAAGGCGTGATCCGCGTGCTTGATACCCCTGCTACCCCCAACCCCGCCTGGCAAGGCACCGCGCCCGACCCCGGCACCAGCAGTGCCCCCTGGCGCGTTTACAACATTGGCAACAGCCAACCCGTTGAGCTGATGGACTACATTGCCGCTCTGGAAATTGCATTGGGTAAAACAGCAGAAAAGCTGCTGTTGCCCCTACAACCCGGCGACGTACCCGACACTTATGCGGATGTCACCGACTTGGCCGAACAATTTCACTACCAACCGGCCACCACAGTGGCTGAAGGTGTCCAACGCTTTGCCGCTTGGTACCGTGATTACTACACAGCTGCGAAATGACCGAACTTCAAATCAGCGGCTGCTATCTGCTGCAGCCTCGCGTATTCCGAGACGAGCGCGGCCGTTTTGTGAAGCCGTTGGTGGCTTCACAATTGCAAACCCACGGCCTGCGCACTGACTTTGTGGAGCAGTACCACTCCACTTCTGCGCCAGGCGTGATTCGAGGCATGCATTTTCAGACGCCGCCGCATGAACATGCCAAGCTGGTCTATTGCGCCGCTGGCGCAGTCACTGATGTGCTGCTGGACTTGCGAAGGCAGTCAGCCACTTACGGCCAAGCCATCGCTCTGCCCCTGACGGCAGAATCTGGCCAAGCCCTGTACATCACTGCAGGCATCGCCCACGGCTTTGTTGCGCTGGAAGCGCCTGCACTCATGGTTTACAACGTCACCTCTGAATACGCACCCAGCCACGATGCGGGTGTGCGCTGGGACAGCTTTGGCTTTAATTGGGGTGTCTTGGCACCCGTCATGTCTGAGCGCGACTGCAGCTTTCCCGCCCTGGCTGACTTTGTCAGCCCTTTCTGAAGCACAAGATATTTCATGAAATCCAAAGCTCTGATCACGGGTGCAACAGGCTATGTTGGCAGCAAGCTCTGCCAGCGCTTGCTGGCTGAAGGCTGGCAAGTCAATGTACTGGTGCGCGAAACTGGTCGACCACTGCCCCAAACGCTGGCAGACCAAGTGACAGCCCACAGTTACGACGGCAGCGCCCAGAGCGTGCTCAATGCCGTGGCCGCAGCGCAACCCGATGTGGTCTTTCACCTGGCTTCGCTGTTCATTGCCGAACACCGCAGCGATCAGGTCATAGACCTCATCAACAGCAACCTGCTGTTTGCCACGCAGTTGGCAGAAGCCTGCGCACGCGGCGGCGTCAAGCGCTTCATCAACACCGGCACCTCATGGCAGCACTACCGCAGCGATGGTTATGACCCCGTTTGCCTGTACGCCGCCACGAAGCAAGCTTTTGAAGACATTCTGGAGTTTTATGCTGATGCCTTTGGCATGCGTGTCATCACCCTCAAGCTGTTTGACACTTATGGCCCGGACGACACCCGGCCCAAGCTGGTCAACTTGTTGGTGAAGGCCATGAAAAGTGGTGAAGCACTCGGCATGTCCCCCGGCGAGCAGGTGCTGGACTTGGTACACATCGACGATGTCACGCGCGCCTTTGCAGTGTGCGCACAACAGCTTCTGAACGATGCATTACCCCAGCCGCATGTGCGCTACGCCGTATCGTCTGGCAAACCCTTGTCTGTGCGACAACTGGTAGCGCTTATGGAACAGGTTGGTGGCCAAGTCATGAATGTGAATTTTGGTGCGCGCCCTTATCGAGAACGCGAAGTGATGCAGCCTTGGCAAGCGAGGCAGTGTCCACTTGGGTGGCAAGCGCTAATAGACACACCTACCGGCCTGGCCTCCTTACTCCAAAAACGTGTGCCGCGCGCCGCATGAAAACAGCGCGCTGTAGCGTTTCTCGAATTCTTTCAGCCAGTGCAGCTTCCTGGGTGCGCATTGGTGTCACGCTGAGATCGTTTCACTTAGTATAAATAATAAAAATTTAGCGTTTTATTTTAAAAATGATTAGTTTAATTCAATATTGTATTGCTAGATTTCGTATCACTACGGGTGCTTTTTTGCGTGACCGAAAGGAACTCGCTGCCAGATACCCTCAATACAAGATTGGCAGAGGCAGCTACGGACCACTACGCATTGAAACATATGGCGATACATGTACGCTTGAGATTGGTGCATTCTGCTCTATCGCCAAGGGCACAACCATATTACTAGGCGGAGAACACCGAACCGAATGGATATCAATGTATCCATTCGATCGAAAATATTTTGTAAACAGGCAATTGCCTCATAGCAGTTTTGCTAAAGACAACGTAATCATCGGTAACGATGTCTGGATTGGGCATGATGCTTTGATTCTGTCCGGTACAGAAATTGGTGATGGCGCCGTTATTGCTGCACGATCCGTTGTCCGTGGCAAAATTGAGCCATATTCAATATATGCTGGAAGTCCCGCAAAATTCATACGTTATCGCTTCACGTCAGCAGAAATAAATTCGCTTAGAAAAATTAAGTGGTGGGATTGGGATGATTCACGTATTGCAGAGCAATTAAGGTTTCTTACTTCTGAAAATTTAGAATTATTTATAAAAAACAATCCAGTAGATCATAATGCTATCCATAGTACTTTGTAAATTATTAGCAAAGTATTATGAGTGTAATTAATCGACTACTGCTTGGCGGCGCGCTATCATGGGCGCGATTATTTATAACAATAATAAGTCAAATTGCCTTAGTTCCTATCTATTTGACTTATTGGGATGTGGCAACTTATGGCATTTGGCTAGCAACTTTAGCAATTGGCTCTCTAGCTAGTTTATTTAGCATTGGTCATCAAAATTTTATTGGCAATGAATTTTTAAAGATAGGCAATTTAAACAGGATTGCCACACAAAAAATATTATCATCTTCATTTCCATTTTCATTGCTGATTGCTTTTATAGAGCTGTTGGTTTTAACTATTTTAGTTGTATATGGTTTGTACAGTTATGTTATTGACATGGATACACTCCATAAGTCAAAAATCGCTGTAGTATTAATTATTCAATCTGGAACTTGGTTTGTCATATCATCGTGGGTTGGCATTCTCACTCGCGCAGTGATTCCATTTGGCTATTATCCACGCATGGCATGGTGGTCACTTCTTGCTGGAATTTGTGCTTCATTTGCGCCAGCCATAGCAGTATTTTTTGGTGCTAATTTGGTTATTGCTGCAATATCTTTAAGTGGATCTATTGTTTTTTATAATATTTTTGTAGCTATCGATGTCTTTCATATTTTAAAAAAAGAAAATATTGAATTTATTAAACCTAATTATTTAAACGGCCTCTTTAATGTGTATCGATCATTTTTTTTAGCAATGCAAAGTTTGTTAGAAATGGCGCGCCAGCAAGGCAGCCGCATCATTCTTGCGCCTTTGGCCGGTGTAGCTGACATGGCCGCTTTTGCCACCATGCGCACCGGCGCCAACTTTGCCCTGCAAGGGCTCAACACCATCACTGGCCCGGTGATGCCGGAGCTGATGCGCTTTTTAGCAACGCGCGACCAACCGCGCGCTGAGAGCACTTTTGCCATCGTCTGGCTGATGCTTTGTGCGGTGCTGTCGCCTGCCATCGTTGTTGTGCAGTGGCTAGCACCGGCGCTGTTTCCGTTGTGGACGCATGGCAAGATCGCTTTTGACCCCTGGCTGTTTGGCATGTTGTCGCTGGGCGTGGCGGTGCTGGCGCTGGCGCAGCCGGCTGCGGCGGTGCTGCAAGGTAACAACATTTTGCGGGCACAGCTAGGTATTTCAATGGTGGCTACAACTGTTGCGGTGGGTGGCATGGTCTGGCTGGTGCCGCATATGGGTGTAAGGGGTGCAGGCCTGGCGCTGTTGGCTGCCGAACTCACGAGTTTGTTTGCGTATGTGTGGGTGGCGCAGCAGTGGTTGCGGCAGCAGGGCATGCGCTGGCNNGTGACGGCGCTGGGCATGGTGGCGCTGGCACTGCTTCCAACTGGCCTGACAATAGCTAGCCTTTTGGGAACACTTGTGCTGCAAGTCCTGGTTGCCATCGCTTATTGGCGGCAATTGCCAGCCTTGGCACGTTTGCGCGCAGCAAGCTTGCTGGCCCGGTTTTTACCTGCATCACTGCGCCCTGCGGGCACCGTGGCCACACCGCCAGCGACAAATGACACAGCGCCCAAAAACTAAACCATTTTTGCGCTTCAATTGAGCCCGCACCTATGCCACGCATTACCGTTTTGATGCCCGTTTACAACGGCATGCCTTACATACCTGAAGCAGTGGAATCTGTGCTTGCACAAGTCGGGCAAGACTGGGAACTGGTGATCAGCGATAACGGCTCCGAGGACGCCACGCGCGACTACCTCAGCACCCTGAATGATCCGCGCATCCACATCCATTTGCAGCAGGACAACTTGGGCATCTTTGGCAATCTGAATTTTTTGCTAGGGCAGGCGCAGGCATCCATTGCCAAAATACTGTGTGCAGACGATAAATTGTTGCCGGGTGCGCTTGAACGGATTGCGACATACATGGAAGAGCGGCCGTGGTGCGCGGTTAGTCGCTGCTTGGCTATGGGTAACCTAGAGCAATTCCAGCCAGGGCAGCGCGCTGCGCTTGAAGGCGCGCTACCAGAACACCTTCATCCTGCAGCGGCCACACTGGCGTTCGCCACCTTTGGCAATATAGTTGGCAACCTCTCTAAAGCAGCATGCCGCCCAAAACAAGTGCTAGCGCAAGGTGGCTTTGATCAAAACTTCCCTTACGCTGGTGACTACGAAGGCTGGATGCGTGTGGCTAACCATCATGGTATTGCGTTGCAAAATATGGAATTGATATATGAGCGCCGCCATGCCGCCCAAAACTCAAACCTATTGAATCGTAAAAACGAACTCTTTTCACAGCAGACAAAACTGATCGAGATGATGGCAACAAAGGTGCCAGACAGTGATCTGGCGCGACTCAAACGTCACTGGACCATCCACTTCGTGTCGCAGCGTTTGCCTAAGCTTGCCCGACAAGCATTAGCAGGCGAATATCGCCTTGCGCGCTCTGGGCTGTCAAATCTGCCCATGGGTATTTCACCGTTGGCAGTGATCGCTGCCTATCCGATCTTGAAATTCAACCTAACACCAGCGCGGGCAATAACTCGCAAACTGTTTGCACGCATTCTTGAAATCAACGGGAAACAGTCATGACCCTCGCACGCCTGGCACTGGGTATTCCTGTTTATAACCAGGTGGCCACCATCGCGCAAACGGTCGCCGCAGCTCTTGCACAGACTGAGCATTTCGATGAAATCATCGTCGTTGAAAACCATTCAACGGATGGAACTGCAGAACGCTTACAAGCCTTTGCCGACAAGATTCACATCATCAGCCCTCCCAATCACCTCAATATGGTGGACAACTGGAATTACTGCATCAGCCAAATGAACGCAGAATGGTTCTCCCTGCTGTCTGGCGACGATCTGCTGAAACCGGAATTCGCCGCAGCGGTACGGAAGGCCATTACCGCACAACCAGCAGCCGCCTTGATTCGGACCGACTGGGATGTCATAGACGGTGACGGTACTGTGCGCAGCGTCCATCGGCAACTGAGTGTGTCACAGGTCACTGCGCCACCGAAAACCTGGCAAGAGCAATTACAGGGGCCAAAGGTAAGCTTTGCAGCCTTTGCTGCGCGGCGCGAACTCTGGGAAACCGTTGGTGGTTTTCCGACCGATTTCTATTTGTTTCAAGACTGGATGTTCTGGCTTAAGCTGGCGCCGTACGGGTCATTTGTCCGCGTGCCGATCAGCCTTGCACAATACCGGAGCCAAGAGCGGCCCAAGCTTGAACAGCAGCGTGCGCGCCTCAGGCTATTTGACGAATACCGTTATTTGATGGATGTGTTGCCCGATCTGCCTTGGCAGGTCACCAGCCGGGATCGCAAAATCAAGGCAATTCGACACCATCGCTTAACGGATTTACTTAACTACCTGGCACAGTACAGCGAAGTTACACAAGATGCAGACTGCTGCAAGAAGCTAGCAACGCTAGCAGCGGCTGCAGAAATGACACCTACCTTCGATGCCTGGTGTGTTAATCACAAACCAATCGCCCCCTCCCGGAGCCAAATGATTCTCTTGAAATTCAAAAATTTCGTTCGTCAGGTGCTTGCCTGATGAAACACGCTGTATCAAATCCTGCTGTACCACACCCGCCAGACGTTACCCAAATCAGCATCGGCCGCTTCCACCACTTCCACCTGGCGCGCCAGCTTGAAAAGCACGGCTTGCTCAAGGAAATCTGGACTGGTTATCCGCGCTTCAAGCTGAAATCAGAAGAAGGTATTCCGCCAGAAAGGATTCAAACCTTTCCCTGGCTGCAAACACCGTACATGGCACGAGGAAGACTGGGGTTTAGGATGCCAGCGGCTGTAGACCGCGAATGGGAATGGCTGGCACACGTCACGCTGGATGCGCACGTCAGTAAACGGTTAACACCGGGCGACACGCTGATTGCGCTGTCTGGTAGCGGTCTGCGCAGCGGCACTTGGGCCAAGCAGAACGGTGGCCGCTACTTTTGCGACCGGGGTTCCAGCCATATNNATATCCGCTTTCAGGACGACATACTGCGCGAGGAATATGCGCGCTGGAAAGTCCCGTTCGCTGGCATCGACCCGCGTGTCATTGCTCAGGAGGAAGCGGAATACGAGATGGCCGACAGCGTGTCGGTGCCGTCCGGGTTCGTAGCAGACTCGTTTGTGCGCATGGGCTACCCGCGCGAAAAGCTTTTTCTAAACCCCTACGGTGCAAGGCTGGATCGTTTTCACCGTGTCGCAGAGCCAACACCCGATACTTTTACCATCGTGTTTGTTGGCCAGGCCGGTTTGCGCAAAGGTTTTTTATATCTGCTGCAAGCTTTTGCGCGCCTGCGGCATCCGCACAAAAAACTCAAGGTGATCGGCTCGATATCACCAGACATTCAACCCTTAATGGCCCACCATGACCTCAGTCAGGTTGAGTTTGTTGGTATTGTTCCCAACGCGCAATTGCTACAGCACTACAGCGGCGCCCATGTCATGGTTCTGCCGAGCATCGAAGAAGGTCTGGCGATGGTGATCGGTGAGGCGTTGGCCTGTGGCTGCCCGGTGGTGGCTTCAGAGCACACTGGCGGGCGCGACTTCTTCAGCGACGGTGTTGAGGGTTTTATTGTGCCGCCCCGCGATGTTGATGCGCTTGTGCAGCGGATTGGAGCGCTAATGCAAGACGAGTCCCTGCGCCAGCGCATGTCAGAGGCTGCACTGCGGCGAGTGGCCGAAATTGGCGGCTGGGATGCGTATGGGGCGCGGTGGGTTAGCCGACTAGCGACCACTGATATTGTGCAAGATGCTGGACAGTCACCACAACAAATTACACAGTAAAAGGCTTTTTCTTAATGTCATCTGTCACTCGGCGAACACCGCAAATGTCCAGAATNNGCCAGCATGGCTGCCGTCTTGGGGCTTTACCTTGGCATGGCCTGGGGTAGGGCGCTGTTCCGGCAACCGGCACTGATGCTAAGTTTTTTAAAAATCGGTGGTGTCAGCCTGCTGATCATGATGAGTTTGAGTTGGCTGCTGGCGCAGTTTTTCAATCTGTCAGCACTGGGGCAGAGCGTGTCTGACGCATTGATACGTGATGTGGGTACTACGCTACCTGACTATGCCGGTGCGGTTGCCTATGTGTTGGTGTTTGCCGCCGTGCTGGGTGCTTTAGGCGGTCTTGCCTTCATTCGGGCTATGGAAGCCTCTGCAGTGGCAAAATTGAGGGCGGCAAAGGGTGTCCGCCCGCGCAGTTTGCTCAAGTTGCTCGCTGTTATTTGTGTTTTGGAGGCTTGGCTAATTTTTTCGGATGTCATAAGTTACCGCACATTTGCTATCGAGGGTATTAACGAGGGGCGTATTGCTTGGTTCTTGCCAATGCTACAAATCATGTTTGCCGCGCAAGTTGGCTTAAATGCACTGGCCATTAGCCAAATAGCAATTGCAGCGCGGCGCAGCAAAATTGCCATAGCTGTGGTGGCAATATCGTTTTTACTTATCCTTTTTATCACTTTCACACAGGGGCGATCTGGGCTCATCTTTTATGCGCTGCTGCATCTTTACTGGACTATTTTCTTCATGGATCGCATCCCACCCATGAAGAAGCTGATACCTGTGCTTTTGATCGTGCTGCCCTTGCTGTATTCGGGACCGTTGTTATTCAACTTTATGCGCAGCAGTAACTTCCAAGGCCCCGACGTCAAAGAAGTTGGATATATTTTCTTTTTTGGCAATGCAATTCAGGCTTGGCAGTCAGACCAGAAACTTCGCGCCATCGAGGGTGCCAGATCAGCCGTTAACCTGGCCTCCCGCCCATTAGTAGCGCATCCGCTTGCCAAAAGTATGGCGTTACCAGACGCGCGTAAGAGGTTTATATTGGGTGAGAACCTGATCAACAGCGCGATATGGGCTATTCCAAGCACCATCATTTCTGACAAAAGCCGTTATCCAATTCAAGAAAACCTTCTTTATAAACACTTCCCTATAGGGACTACTGACACGGCTGATTCGCCGTATCTCTATGCCTATGCTGATTTTGGTTACTTTGGTGGTTTTATCTATCCAGTGTTATTAGCTGGCTTTTGGTTCGCTGTGTTGTTGTTGGTACGACGGCCTTATATTTCTTCGTTGGGTGCCATCGTTCTTGTTTGCGTCTGGATTTCGCTCTTTACGCTTTCGCTGGGCGAGGCGGCTATGACATCTTGGTTCGCTGCGTTTCGAAATTGTGTGATCGTTTTGCCCTTCGTCTATGTACTGGACAAATTTTTTATTTTTCCACGACGTAGTGATAAGTCGGCTGTATTCACCACAGATCAAGCCAGGTCATGAAAATTCTTTACCTTGGTGATACCTCGCACTCCTCCACCAGCCGCCACCGTGCCGATGCGCTGACGCGACTGGGTCACGAGGTGATCTTGGCCGACCCCTATGCAGCACTAGCGACGCAACTGCGCGGAAAATTCCGCGGTGCCCTGCATTACCGCACCGGTTATCGACTGCTACAGGGTGCCGTGCGCGCCTGGGTAGATGCGCTGCAGCGCCAACATGCGGGCTGGCCGCAGGTAGTCTGGGTAAACGGTGGGGAGCTGATTGGCTCCTTGGCTGCGCATAAATTGAGGCAGTTTGCTGCACCGCTTGTGCTCTACAACAACGACGACCCTACCGGTGGGCGTGATGGGCGGCGTTTTGATTCGCTGCTGGCAGCATTAAATGCTTACGACCTCTGCGTTGTCCTGCGGGAGCCAAATGTTGATGAATTTCTTGCGCAGGGTGCCCGTGCTGTATATCGGGTTTGGATGAGTTATGACGAAGTCCAGCACTGCCCATTTAACAGCATTGAGGATATTCCGGCGGCCTATAAGTCTGAGGTTGCTTTTATTGGTACCTGGATGCCCAAAGAGCGGCGCGACGAATTCATGCTTTCACTCATCAGACAAGGTGTACCGCTGTCCATCTGGGGTGGTTTATGGCAAAAGTCACCAAATTGGCTACAGATTAAGCATTGCTGGCGTGGGCAATCGGTCTTTGGCCGTGATTATGTCGCTGCGATACAGGGTGCAAAGGTTGCGCTTGGTTTGCTGTCAAAAGAAAACCGCGATTTGCATACAAGGCGTTCGGCTGAAATACCCTACGCAGGTGGGTTGCTCTTTGCGCAACGCACAAGCGAACATCTGCAAATGTACAAGGAGGGTGAAGAAGCCGTGTTTTGGAACGGCGCTGAAGAGTGCGCGGCGGTATGTCATTCACTGCTCGCAGATGCCGCATTACGCGAACACATTCGCAAGCAAGGCATGGCGCGTGTAAGAGCAGATGGGTATGGCAATGAGGCGGTGTGCAGAGAAATTCTGATACAAATTGTGCCAAATCAGGCTATAAATACAGTCGGGCAGTTTTCATGAGGCTGGTGATTCTTACGCACCCACAATTTCTTCCTTCAGAGAGCATGCCCCGCTTCGCCCAGATGATCAGCCAAGGCATGCACGCCCGTGGGCACAGCACGACTGAATGGACTGCAAAGCCCTTCTTTTACAAATTGCCGGTTCCGTCAAAACTTAAAAAATGGCTTGGCTACATTGACCAGTTCATTGTGTTCCCGCTACAGGTGCGCAGGCGGCTGCGGCAGCTTGCGCCAGATACCTTGTTTGTCTTCAGCGATCAAGCACTTGGCCCCTGGGTGCCATTGGTAGCACACCGCCCGCACGTCATCCACGTGCACGACTTCATGGCGCTGCGCTCGTCCTTGGGTGAGGTTGTGCAAAACCCCACGGGCTGGTCAGGGCGGCAATACCAGGCGCTGATCCAGCGTGGGTTTGGGCAGGGGCACGCGTTCATTTCTGTGTCTGAAAAAACGCGCGCTGACTTGCATCGCTTTTTGCCCCATAAGCCCAGCGCCTCTGAGGTGGTTTACAACGGGCTGAATTTTCCTTTCAGGCGCATGACGAAGCCAGAGTATTCGGCTGCCCTGGCCGCTGCCGGCCTGGCCGTGCCAGCGTCTAGCTTTTTGCTGCATGTGGGTGGCAACCAGTGGTATAAAAATCGATTGGGTGTGCTGGAGGTTTATGCGGCCTATGCCCGGCAAACGCAAAACCCTTTGCCTTTGTGGATGGTGGGCGCGCGCGCCACAGCGGCCATGACGGCGTTGGCGCAAAGCGTGGTGGGCAAGGGCAAAGTACAGTTTTTAAGCGGTTTCACCGACGACCAGGTTTGTGCAGCGTATTCAGCAGCGAGGTTGATGATTTTCCCCAGCTTCGCCGAGGGCTTTGGCTGGCCAATAGCCGAGGCCATGGCCTGCGGCTGCCCGGTGCTGACAACGGATGAAGCACCCATGACCGAAGTGGGTGGCGAAGCAGCGTTTTATATACCCCGGCGGCCTGATAGTGCGGCAGGTGACGGGGCCGATGACTGGGCCGCAAAAGCCGCCAAGCGCGTTGCAGAAATTTTGGCACTTCCAGCAGATGTTGGGCAATTGCGCCAAACCCAAGGCTTCAAGCAAGCTGCCCAATTTGACCCACAACGCACCATGACCGCCTACGAAAAGATTTACCAGCACCTCGTTTCCACAGAGAAGGCTGCCGCATGAAACTCGGTCGCGCCTGGGCTACCGCTACACGCCGCGTCTGCCACCGTGGCTGCGAGCCAATGCGCCGCGTTTTGATGCGGTCATCGTCAATGGTCTTTGGCAAAATCACGGCTTGGCCGTACGGCAAGCCTTGTCGGGCACCCAGGTGCCGTATTCGTCTTTACCCACGGCATGCTTGACCCCTGGTGCAAGCACACCTACCCGCTCAAGTACCTAAAAAAATAACTGTATTGGCCGTGGGCTGAATACTATGAGATAAAACTATTTCAAGGAAATTAGATGATTAATAATAAGCAGAGTGAATTATATTTACAATATGGTTGCGGCTGGTGTGCCCCAATTGGATGGCGAAATTTTGACGCATCACCGACGTTACGTTTTGAACGAATTCCATTGATTGGAAAACTTTATAAAAAAAATAAAGATAGATTTCCGCAAAATGTAGAGTTCGGGAATATAGCTAAAGGTTTACCTATTGCTTCAGAGAAATGCACAGGCATCTATTGTTCACATGTGCTTGAACATCTATCATTGGACGAATTTAGGTTGGCGCTTTTCGAAACTTTTCGAATTTTAAAGCCTGGTGGAAAATTCAGACTAGTATTACCTGACTTGGAATATGAAGTTAAAAAGTATAGCGAAGATAATTCAATAAATTCTTCGATAAATTTTATGATGTCCACATCTTTGGGGAAATTAACCAAGCCGCGTGGACTCAAAGGTATGGCCTTTGAGTATCTCGGTAATAGCCAGCATTTAACAATGTGGGATTATAAAAGCATTGAGCACGAATTGTGTAATACAGGCTTCGTAGATATACGTCGCGCATATTTTGGTGATTCTGCAGATAAAAAGTTTTCTGAAGTTGAAAATATATCGCGGTGGGAAAATGCGCTTGGTGTTGAATGCGTTAAGCACAATAAGTAATTTTTGTTAATTTCAGTTTCAAACTTTATTCTGCATGAAACTCCTGCGCGTCATCTCTTCCTTCAACCCCCAAGGCGGTGGCCCCATTGAGGGCGTCAAGCAGCTGTACGCGCCCATGAAAGCGCTGGGGGTTGACCTGGAGCTAGCCTGTTGCGACGCGCCCGATGCGCCGTGGCTTGCCACTTGCGGCCTGCCCACCGTGCATGCGCTGGGGCCTTCGCGCACAGGCTATGCCTACGCGCCACGGCTGCTGCCCTGGCTGCGCGCCAACGCGCCGCGCTTTGATGCGGTCATTGTCGAAGGTCTTTGGCAATATCACGGCTTGGCCGTGCGGCAAGCCTTGGCGGGCAGCCAGGTGCCGGTGCCGTATTACGTTTTCACCCACGGCATGCTCGACCCCTGGTTCAAGCACACCTACCCGCTCAAGCACCTTAAAAAATGGCTGTATTGGCCGTGGGGTGACTACCGTGTGCTGCGCGATGCGCGTGCCGTTATCTTTACCTGTGAAGAAGAGCGCCTGCTGGCGCGCCAATCGTTCTGGCTGTACCGCGCCACTGAGGCGGTCACCAGCTTCGGCACCGCCACCCCGCCTGGTAATGGCACCGCACTGGCGAAGCGCTTTTTGGCATCGCAGCCGCACTTAAATGACAAGCGCATTGTGCTGTTTTTGAGTCGCATTCAAGAGAAAAAAGGCTGCGACCTGCTGCTGGACGCGTTTGCCCAAGTGGCCAAACAAGATGCCCGCCTGCATTTGCTGATGGCCGGGCCAGACCAAACCGGCTGGGCTGCGGGGCTGAAGGCGCGGGCGCAACGGCTGGGCATATCTGAGCGCATCAGTTGGCCGGGCATGCTGCATGGTGATGACAAGTGGGGTGCGTTCTATGCGGCTGAAGTGTTCTGCCTGCCCTCGCACCAGGAGAACTTTGGCATTGTGGTAGCCGAGGCACTGGCCTGCGGCAAGCCGGTGCTGATCAGCAACAAGGTCAACATCTGGCGCGAGATTGAATCAGACGGGGCTGGCTTTATAAACACCGACACGGTGGAAGGCACTGTGCGCAACCTGCAGCGCTGGTTGGCCTTGGATACTGCTGGCTATGCAGCCATGTGCGAGCGGGCGCGGCGGTGCTTTGCGGCACGCTTTCACATTCAGCGGGCGGCGGAGCGGTTGGTGGAAATTATTCAGGGGCACGTGCGGTGATCCAGGACTTATCGCGTTTTCGCATGCCCGCCAATTTTCGCGGTAGATCAATAGCTGTAGTGCAATTCTGGTGGCTTGTGCAAACCACCCTATTCAGGGGCTCGCCCCAGTTTGCCTATGGCTTCCGACGCTGGTTATTGCGATTCTTTGGCGCAAAAATTGGCAGGCGTGTAATTATCCGTCCTAGCGTCACTTTTACCTACCCATGGAAGGTATGCATTGGTGACCATGCCTGGATTGGTGACGATGTGGTTCTTTACAGCTTGGGTGAGATTGAAATTGGCGCAAACACGGTGGTGTCTCAAAGCAGCTACTTGTGCGCGGCTGATCATGACTACGCACAGCCGGATTTCCCCATCCGCGCCCGCAAGATCACCATTGGGCCAGAAGCCTGGATCGCTGCAGATGTATTTGTTGCGCCAGGTGTCACTATTGGGCAAGGCACTGTAATTGGTGCCCGTAGCTCTGTGTTCAAAAATATGCCAGCGGGTATGGTGTGTTTTGGCAACCCCTGCGTGCCTGTGAAAAAACGCTCACAGGGCACCCGAGTATGAAGTGGCTCCGTTTTCGATCGATGTCAACAAGCCTGGCGCTGACCTGAAAATTAAAAGTGAATTCAAGAAAACTCCAAAATTTCAAAGGACACCCTTGATTGAAGAATTTTTGACTGAAAGACAGGACAAGTGAAATGCATACTAAGTTATTGATTTTTGAAACACATCCCATCCAGTATCGTGCGCCAGTCTTTCAGGCGATGCAACGGTTGTCACCCGATAGTTTTGAAGTTATTTACGCGAGTGACTTTTCAGTACGTGGCTACAAGGACACTGGCTTTGGAGAAAAGTTCGCGTGGGATATTCCATTATTGAGTGGCTACCCTCACCGGGTTTTGAACAATGAGACTGAGCGCAAAGCTGAACATTGGTCTGGGCTGACCGGCAAAGGTATTGACCGATTGGTTGGTGAAGCCAAGCCGACGGCTGTTTTGATGAGCTCGATGTCATATGCCTTCAATTGGGCCGTTTATTGGGCTGCGTGGCGTCGAGGCATCCCAGTCTGGTTGCGGATGGAAACACAGGACGAAGCTGTCGTGCGTGCGCCTTTTAAGGCCTTGATCCGCTACCTGATCTATCGTTTAATTTATGCCGGCACGACAAAGGCCTTTTACATCGGGCAGCTTAGCCGAAAGCACCTTCTGCGTCATGGTGTTGCCGAGCACAAACTAGCTGCCGCGCACTATTGCACACCCAACCCGCAGGGCATCCTGAGTGCCTCTGAAAAATACAATCGCCGCGAAGCTCTGCGCGCTGAATTGGGATTGGATGTTAACTGTTTGGTAGTCGCTTTCTTCGGAAAACTGATTCTCAAAAAGGACCCACTTTTGATTCAGCGCGCACTTTCCATCCTACCTCTACAGCCTGGGCGAAAGGTCGCGATGCTGGTGGTTGGCTCTGGTGAGCTTGAGACGCCAATGCGCGAGGAGGCGCAAACAATTGAGACCAATACCGGTATCAAATCAGTGTTTGCTGGTTTCATCAATCAGAGCAAATTACCCGATTACTACTTGGCAAGCGACATCGTTGTGCTGCCTTCACAGCGAGCTGGTGAAACATGGGGCCTGGTTGTGAACGAGGCGCTTCATGCAGGGTGTGCTGTCGTAGTCTCTGAGGCTGTTGGCTGCCATCGGGATTTTGGAGGATGGGAGCGGGTTCGCGTAATCTCGATAGGTGATGTCAATGGACTAAGAAATGCGTTATCTGAACTAGCTAGCTTTGAACATGATTTTGATTGGGCAAACGAGTTAATGATGGACTATTCAACCGAAGCTGCGGCAGTGGCGATAATTAATGCAATTGGTTCACGGCCAGTGGAACACTGATGCAAGAAGAAAACAAGAAAGGGGGGAAGGGGGGACGCTACCCTTTTCAAATCGACACCAGTGCTTTGCGGCACGCTTTCACATTCAGCGGGCGGCGGAGCGGTTGGTGGAGATTATTGAAAACCGCACACAGTAAATTAAATTGGAAATGTAGTGTTTCCGCATCAAGTGTGCTCGCTTATCATTTTTATTAAAAATATTCCTGCGATGAAATTATTATGTGAAATAGGTTAATATAATCAATAAGGAGTAGTATGAATTCAAAGCGCAACTATAGTCCNNCCACAAAGCGAGTTCTAGTTACAGGAGGCGCTGGCTTTTTGGGAAGCCATTTATGCGATAGGTTAATTGAGCAAGGTCACGATGTTTTGTGTGTTGACAATTTCTTTACCGGCTCTAAGAAAAATATAGCCCATTTACTTAGGCATCCGCAATTTGAATTGATGCGGCATGACGTGACATTCCCTCTGTTTGTAGAGGTGGATCAAATATATAACCTGGCTTGCCCTGCATCGCCTATTCATTATCAGCATGACCCAGTTCAAACAACAAAAACAAGCGTACATGGTGCCATCAACATGCTGGGTTTAGCTAAGCGTTTGCGAGCCAAAATTTTACAGGCATCGACCAGCGAGGTTTATGGTGACCCCGAGATTCATCCGCAGCCTGAGAGTTATTGGGGACGGGTGAATACCATCGGAATCCGGTCTTGTTACGACGAGGGCAAACGGTGTGCCGAGACCTTATTTTTTGACTACCATCGTCAGCACAATCTGCGCATCAAGGTGGTGCGAATTTTTAATACTTACGGCCCACGTATGCATCCAAACGATGGGCGGGTTGTTTCCAATTTCATTATGCAAGCGTTACGTGGTGAGGATATAACAATTTACGGGGATGGTAGCCAAAGCAGAAGTTTTTGCTATGTTGATGATCTGCTGGAAGCCATGCTGCGCTGCATGGAAACACCTGATGAGTTTACTGGCCCTGTCAATATTGGTAATCCGAATGAGTTCACCATGCTTCAGTTGGCCCAAAAGATCGTTGAACTCACAAATTCAAAAAGCAAATTGATTTACAAACCGCTACCGTCTGATGACCCTCGGCAGCGTCAACCCATTATTACATTGGCAAAGCAAGCGCTCAATGGCTGGGAGCCACAAATTCAGTTAGAACAAGGACTTACTAAAACAATTGAATACTTTATGCAGCAGGAGAAGTAATTGTGACTGTTGAAATCTACGCGGGCGATGTACTCATTTTTAATACAGGACAGACCAAATGCTCTCTACGTTGTTGATTTTGAAACACACCCAATCCAGTATCGCGCACTAGTCTTTCAGGCGATGCAACGGTTGTCACCCGATAGTTTTGAAGTTATTTAGTCGGCCCTGCAAAACCCCGCCAACCCGCATAAACACTAGTTTTTTTGTCCAAATCCTGTGCACCATTTCTCTCAAGAAGCGTTAATAGTAGAGATACTTTCTGGGGGATTTTGGTATGCAAGCAATCGACTTTTTCCGCAGCCGCATTGACGCCATGATCAATTTGAATGATCCTTTGGCGGTACTGGCAACCCGCTTGCCGTGGAAACAGATCGAAGCCGCTGTGGCGCAAAAGTTTGAGCACCGCAATCGCGCCGGAGAAATCCTCAAAGCCCAGGACATGTTTGGCACCACCGAGACCCTGGTGGGTGCAGGTCGCTCCAACGCCGGGCGGCCCAAGTTGCCCGTCCGCTTGTTGGCCAGCCTCCTGTACCTCAAGCACAGCTTCAACCTCAGCAACGAAGAACTGGTGCTGCGCTGGAGCGAGAACATCCTGTGGCAATACTTCAGCGGCATGGACTACTGCAAGCCGTAAAAACAACGGACCCAAGAAAACTACATGCTTGGCCCTAATAGCTTGTCGTACGCTCGTTTTTCTGCAGGCGTTTTATTGCCTGCCGCAATCATGGGCTTAGCCAAATTACTTCTAATTACCTTGAATTCCTTCCCCCAATCCTTAGCTCCTTTTTTTTCAGAGCCAAGCTCGATTGACAAGGATTCAAATTCGTTCGCGGCGCTCAAAGCCATCTCAATACCTTCGTCTGCAATATTTGAGGGCAATCCAATTTTTTCAGCGAAGTTCAGCAAATGGCTACGGTCAATGTGATCGCCGATATCCAATATGGTCATCGAGTGCCATCCGGAGGGGCCAATGTTTGGGCATAAATCATATGCAGGAGATAGTTCCCATTGACCATGCTTGTCCATGCAAAACGCGAAATTCTTTCCGTGGTCGTCCCTCATTGAAAGAGCGACATTGAAGCAAGCTTGGCGGTAGACACGCTCAGCCTCGGGAGTTCCAGATAGCGATTTAGAGACTTGAAAAAGGTGAAAATAGTCAAGTTTGGGAACATGAAAGTCATCGTTTAAAAGAGCCGAGAGACTTTGAAAGAATTTTCTTCCGCCGCCCGGTGTTCGGTCAAAACGCTCAACTGCTAACGCCACTCCGTTCGGGTGATGCAATAGCCTTCCAGTTGCGGCTTTGACTCCATGTTTAGCGGCCAACTGCAAACACGCCGCTTCGTAATAAGGTTCGTTTTTGTCGCCTCTTGCTGGTGCGAACTTGACAAGGCACTGTGAATAGTCAGCCGGCGGCACAAGATGGTCGCCAAGAATAATTTTCTTGCCGTCTTTGTGAACCGAGGCCCAAAACTTAGGCCTCGCTCCGTGCGCAGATCCGCCAGCCCGTAATGCGGCAGATGGAATATCGGTGAAGTTTTCAACATCTGCTTTCGCCGCGTGGGAACCAAGCGAAGCAATGTCCATCAATGTTCGATCATCCGCGTGCGCAAGCGCCGGAGCGTAGGTCAACGCTCCCAAACCACGGCTGCCAATCCATGCCAGCCTATGAATGGGGGTGATGTCGGCCAAGGAGTGTTCCGCCGCTACAAGCGACTTGTTCATAAGTTTCAAACCAAAGCCATCAGGGATGGAGTCGCTAAACAAGCAGTGAAGCCCCGAAAACGGAACAGGCTTTGCCAGCACCAGCTCATTCTTTAGAGGCATTTCAATCGGAGACAACCTTACGCCCGACGCTATTGCCTCCGAGCTCCAAGAGAAAGCCGCCACTTTTTTTAACGGATACCACATACATTCGCCCAAGAAGAGCGGATTTTCGCCAGCACCAAAATCAAGATGTATTTGCAGGCGTTGGTTGGGAATTGTCATATCTTCGGCCTCACTCGGGCGGATTCGACTCTCGCGGCCTCAATTCGATCTATTTCATCAAGACTTTTAGGCGATGGCTCACAGCACTCCAAAATTTCAGAAACCATGCCTAATGCGCTTGCCACGCGCAAAAACGTAAGGAGTTCAACTTTCCCTCCGCTTTCAAGATTTTTGATGGCCTGGAGACTTGCTTGGCTCTTTTCCGCCAAATCTTCTTGGCGGAGCCCATAAGCAGCCCGAGCCAACCGCATATTTTTTCCAATCTCTGCAGCGAGCTCCAACGGGGTAGCCAAAGAATAAATCATATCGTTTATAAGATCTGCTATAGAGATATATTTATTATAACAGCGCTTATAAAATATAAAACAAGTTTTTTTTGTTTTGACCAACGGTTTTGGTGTGGCCGCCCACTGATCATCTCGAGGCCGTCAGTGCGGTTGTGCGCGTGGACGCGAAAAATGCATTCAAACGAGCTTAAATGCATTTTTCAATAGATTGGACGAACGGCTTGGAGCTACCCTTTATTCTATGTATAACATAAAGCTACAATTGTAGCCATGAAAGCTACAAACGAATCGGCCTCTGCTTTGTTGTTCCCGCTCCAGTACCGGGGCAAGGCGTTGGCCTTGCTGCTATTACAGCCGCAGCGCCGTTTGCATGTTCGCGAAATTGCCCGGTTAACAGGCACCTTTGCCGGCACGATGAACAAGGAGCTTGACCGTTTGCAGCGTGCTGGCCTGCTTGAGCGGCACATTATTGGCAACCAGCTTCAGTACTGCGCGAACCCAACACACCCGGTGTTTGCGGAACTCAGTGCTTTGCTGCGAAAGACGATGACCAAGGGCCAATTTGACTATGAAAACTATTAAATTTTTCAGCACCGCACGCAGTTGGCTACTGACGTTTATGGCCGCCTTGGCCATTGCCGAAGGCAGCGTTCGCGCCCTCGGGCTGGTGGACCTTCCACTTTACGATGCCAATGCCCAGATCGGCTACATCCCCGCCGCCAACCAGCAGGGCAGCTTTCTGAACAAGAATGACTGGCAGTTCAACGCCCTGCACATGGGCGCGCCCGCCTTTGCGCCCGACCCAGCGCGCGATGTGCTGCTGGTGGGCGACAGCCTGGTGTATGGCGGCAATACGTATCGCCAGCCCGAGCGGCTGGGGCCAGCCTTGCAGACCCTGCTGCAAGAGCGCGGGGGGGGCAAGTCTGGCCCATTTCAGCGGGCAGTTGGGCTCTGCGCAACGAGCTGGCCTACATGCGACTTAACCAGCAAGTGCCTGCCAGTGTGAAACGCATTGTGTTTGCGCTCAACAGCGGCGACTTTGGCAACACGGCCTCGAGTTGGGCCTGCGAGCTGCCGCACCCGCGCACCCGGCCCACGGTGGCGCTGTGGTACTTGACAAATAAATATGTGCATGCGTTTGAGCCCTGTGGCGCTGTGCCCAGCGCGCTGAAGGTGCCAGACGGTGACCTGGCTTCAGAGCTTGCCGCGTTCATGGCGCTGCACGGCGCCAAAACAAGCTTTGTGTTGTACCCCGACAAGTCCGAGGCGACAGACGCTGCGCTGGCGGCCCGGCACTTTGCGGCAGGCAAGGCGCTACTAAAAGCAGCCGGTGCCAGCCGCGTGGCGCTGGTGCAGCAAGACCCGCGCTGGGGCGTGGGCTGGTACAAAGACGGCATTCACCCCACGGCGGCGGGCTTTGGCGTGCTGGCGGCCATCATCGGCGACGATCTGGATCGGTTTGAGCGAGTGGGCGGGCTTTGAATTACGTTAATAGTAACAGCTGCTTGGGCTTATTCCACGGGGGCTAGAGGCCAATTTGACTAAGAAAATACTACTTTACAGCATTAACTTTGCCCCGGAGCTGACCGGCATTGGCAAATACACCGGCGAGCTGCCAAACCTGGCGCGGCTGTGCCAGGACAGCCTTCGCGGCGTGGGCGCGGCGTTAAAGGTGCCAGACGGTGCCCAGCGTTGGTGCTGCCTTGAAGATTTTTGTTTTTTTGAATGAATTAATTCGTATGATTGGCTTATGAAGTTAACTATCGACGGATTTTCATTCAAAGCGGTGCTCGCGACGCTGCCTCGTGGCGAGCCGCTGGGGTCGGCAATGCTCGCACAATATGGTGTCAGCGCATTCCGTGCGTCGGCCTTGGCGCGTAGCGGCTGGCTGACGCATTTGGCGCGCGGGGTGTACATGCTGCCAGGTGACACCTTGACGCGCGACGCGTGTCTGGCATTTCTCACGCATCAGGTCACAGGCCTGCACTTGGGTGGCAAGACGGCGCTTGGGGTTAGCGGCATGCGCCATGCGGTGGCGTTTCGTGATGTGTTGTCGCTTTGGGGTGACCGTGCAAGGTCGCTGCCAGCCTGGTTTACGCAAAGGTTCAATTGCCGGTATCAGTCAACCCAACTTTTTGACGCCCGTCTGCCAAAGGGCTTTGCCTTGCAGCCACTACCTGTGGGCCGACCAGACGTGCTGGTGGCCACCCCTGAGCGCGCCATGCTTGAACTGCTGAGCGACGTGGGCAAGGATCAGTCGTTGGCTGAGGCGCGCCAACTCGTCGAGATGCTACCTGGTCTGCGCAGCGATGTGCTTGAAACGCTGCTGGCGCATACCACGCGGATCAAAGTGGTTCGCTTGGCACAGGCACTCGGCGCAGAGTTTGAGCTGCCATGGGGACCGTTGGCAGCGCAGCAAAGCCAGCGCCTAGGCGGTGGCAAGCGTTGGATAGCTGTTTCCAGTTCGGGTGAGCGACTCGACCTTAAAGGTGCATAGGGCATTGCATGAATCAAGCCTATGTGGACACCGTCAGGTTGTTGCTGTCTATTGCGCCGTCCGTCTTTGCGTCGCCATACTTCGCGCTGAAAGGAGGCACTGCGCTTAACTTGTTTGTGCAGGACATGCCGCGCTTGTCTGTCGATATCGATGTCGTATTCACGGACCACGCGCTCGAGCGGGACGCAGCCTTGGAGGCCATCTCAGTGGCTATGGCCCGGTTACAGGCCGCCCTGGTGTCGCGCGGGTTTCGCGCCACGCCTTTGCGAACCAGACTGGGCGATGAGGTGAAGCTGCTTGTGGAGGACAAGCTCGCCAGCGTCAAGGTTGAGGTTAACTTTGTCTTTCGTGGAACAGTTTTTCCCGTTGTTCAAATGCCCCTGGCGCCGACGGCGCGCGAGCTGTTTGCCACTGGCCTGACACTGCCGGTGCTGAATACGGCTGAACTCTATGGAAGTAAGCTGGTAGCGGCCATGGACCGGCAGCACCCCCGCGATATTTTTGATGTAGTGCAGATGCTGGCACGTTTTGACTGGCAGACTTCATTTATTGATTGCTTTGTGGCCTATCTTGCCGGCCACAACCGCCCCGTGCATGAGGTGCTGTTTCCTACAAGGCAGCCCTTGGCAGCAATTTTTTTGAGTGAGTTTCAGGGCATGACGCGAGATGAACTGCCGTTGGTACTGCTTGAAAATGCACAGCAACATCTCATTGATCAGTTGCCCAGGCGTCTGACCCCAAACCACCGGGAGTTTTTGCTTTCGCTTGTGCGAGCTGACCCAATTTGGGAGTTGATGTCTTTTTCGCATCTCAGTGCGTTGCCCGCATTGCGGTGGAAGCTGGTGAACTTGAAAAAGCTTCGGTCCACCAACATAAAACGATTTGTTGCACAACATAGTGAGCTGCAAGCAAGATTTCAAGATCTTGATGCGAATGCCTGAGAGCGTCTGCACCATGAAAATCCTGCTGTACGGCCTGAACTTTACCCCGGAGCTGACCGGCATTGGCAAGTACACCGGCGAGCTGGCCGCGTGGCTGGCGGCGCGCGGGCACGCGGTGCGCGTGGTGACGGCGCCGCCCTATTACCCGGCCTGGAAAATTGCGGACGGTTTTACAAACAGGTGGGGCGTTGAAGACCTTTGCGGCGGGAGCAGCTTGCAGGTGTGGCGCTGCCCGCTGTGGGTGCCGCGCCAGCCGGGTGGGCTCAAGCGTTTGCTGCATCTGGCCAGCTTTGCCCTGAGTTCTTGCCCGGTGATGTTGCGCCAGATCTTCTGGCGGCCCGATGTGGTGTGGGTGGTAGAACCGGCATTGTTTTGCGCCCCCACCGCAGTGGTGGTGGCGCGGCTCAGCGGCGCCCGGGCGTGGCTGCATGTGCAAGACTTTGAGGTGGATGCAGCCTTTGACCTGGGGCTGCTGCGAGGCATGCTTGTGCACGGAATGGTAGTGCTGACCGAGCGCTGGCTGATGCGGCGCTTTGATGTGGTCAGCACCATTTCGCAGCGCATGTTTCAGCGCCTGCTGGACAAAGGTGTGGCGCCCGCCAGGACGCGGCTGGCCGTTAACTGGGTGGATATGGCGCAGTTTGACCTGCCGTCACCCGAGGGCGTGGCTGCCTACAGGCGTGAGTTGGGCCTGGCCGACGGCGCTGTGGTGGCGCTGTATTCCGGCAACATGGGCACCAAGCAGGGGCTGGAGCTGTTGGCGGCGGTGGCGCGGCTGTGCCCACAGGTAGTGTTTGTTTTTTGTGGCAATGGTGCGGGTCGGGCTGATTTGGTGGCCCGCTGTCAGGGCTTGGCCAATGTGCTGTTTATGCCATTGCAACCGGTTGAGCGCCTGCCAGACTTATTGGCCATGGCAGATGTTCATTTGCTGCCCCAGCGGGCTGATGCGGCCGACCTGGTCATGCCCAGCAAGCTCACCGGCATGTTGGCCAGCGCCCGCCCCGTAGTGGCCACGGCCCACCCGGGCACCGAGCTGGCCAACGTGGTGCAGACCTGCGGACTGGTGGTGCCGCCCGAAGACGCACCAGCATTTGCCAATGCGCTACAGGTATTGGCCGCCGACCCCGCGCTGTGTGAGCGCCTGGGCGCCGCTGGCCTGTTGTATGCGCAGTCGCATTTGGACAAAGGTGCGGTGCTGGCCAAGTTTGAAGAAGATTTGCAGGCGGTGTTGGCGTCCTGCCAAAACTTTTCCAGCCGGGAATGGACTTGATATTGGCAAACCTGGCTGGGTGCTGTGGCCAAGCGCAGTGGCTTGCCTGAGCCAAACATTTAAATGATCCCGTGTTCAAGGCATAAGCGCGCGGCCAAACAGGTAAAACGACTCGCGAAGCCGTGGCAGTTGGGTGTGCAGGTAGTCTGTGGTCATGCGGCCCGAGTTCATTAATTCCACCTCGGCCTTGTAGCTCAAATCAACCGGGCGCACGGCGTTGGGCCGTTGAAAATTGGCCTGGTCAGTATCGGATGTGAGCAGCGTGCGAATGGGTGCCACAAAGCGCGGGTTGCCGCCAAGTTGCAACTTACCTGCACCCAAGCCCTGACGCGGGGTAAGCGGCAGGCTGAGTTCCAGGCCGACAAATCGGTTGCCACCGCCTTCGCGCGCAAACATTTGCAGTGAAACATCGCCAAACCAGCGCGTCAAAGCCAAGGCCGGGCCGGTGCTGCCGTCGCTGTAGCTGTTTACGCCGCCTTCAAGCCAGGTCGCAGGGCTGATGCGCCAGCGGTAGCTGGCCGAACTGGCGTTGTAGGTGCCGGGCACGTCGCTGCTGTCCGTCACGCGCACAACGCGCCCGCGCAGGTGCACGCTGTCCTGGTTGCGACCAGGCACCGGGGCAATGGCTTCGGCTTCGACCCCGGCGGTGTTGTACTGGTAAAGCCCTGCCCCCACGCTGGCCAACACGTTGGAACCCAGCCACAAGGATTGCTGGACGGCCAGGGTTTGCAGGCCATTGCGATGGCGCAAGCTGGAAAAAGCACGGGCGGGGTTCATGTTGATGCTGTTGTCTATGCGCTGCACCACATCGGCATAAGCCACCGCACCCGGCCACAACGGGGTGCTGGCACGTGCTTGCAGGGCAACTGAATAGTCAAACAGGCCAATTTCTGTGCCCACGGTGTAGTTGACGAGCGGGCTGAGCGCCAGGCGCACACGGGTGGTGGGCTGGGTGCTACCGAGTTCCCACTGCACGGTGTCGGCGTTGTAGCCGGGCAATTGGCCAAAGCCCAGGGTGGCCAGCACGGCGGAAGACTCGACCGCATCGCGCAACCAGGCGCGGTAACTGGGCGCACTGACCGAGGTTTCAAACACCACCAGGCCCGCCTTGCGGGTGATCACATGCAGGCGACGGCTTTGCGCCGGGGCGTGTTCGGCGGCCAGACCCAGCACAACGCCCATGGCGTCGACCTCATTGTGCAGGTAGCGCTGGTTTTCGTATTCCACCACCAGGTCGGTGCCAATGGTGCCCACGCGCACGCGCTCAAGGCCGGCCGCGAGCAAATCGCGGTATAGCGCAGCCAGCCGCTGCGGGGCGGCGGCGGGAGCCGTGCCTGAGGATGCCACGGCCAATGATGCGTCCAGCGTGGGCAATGGCTTGTGGGCTTGGGCAGCCGTGCGTGCGGGCTGGTTGCGTGTGGCATAGTCGGCTTGCAGTGGCACCACCAAAGACAGGTTAAGGCTGGTAGCGTCGGCAGAGCGTTGCAGCGACCCAACCAGTTGGGCGTTGCCCAGCCAGGGCAAAACCGGGCTGTAATAGCGCGCACCGGCATGGCTGCGGATGCCATCCGTCTCGGCCAGCAGGGTGGCGCGGGTGTCCCAAAGTCGGATTTCGGCACCGCCAAAAACGCCGTCGAGCACGCGCGGCGCAGTGGCCAAGACAGACGGCTGACTGCGTGCATAGCCCAACGACCAGCGCAGCGGACCGACTTCGTCGCTGGCGACTGCGTAGGCTGACCGGAAAAACACCGCCGCGTTGCCGCCATAGTCGGTCAGGCCCAAGGCCAGCTTGGGCAGACCAGGGCCTTGCACGGGCAGTTGCCACTTGAAGTTGGCAGACAGGTCGCCGCCGATCAGTTCTGCCGAGTAGGGCTGGTTGTTGGGTAAATTCTGGTTGTGGTTCAAGCGGCCAAACAGTTCCACCCCCGCGCCCAAGCCGAAACCCAGGGTGTAGTTGCGGTGGTGGTTAAAGGCGCCAAGGGAGGGGTCGTCGTTGTCAAGACTCACGGCCGCCTCGCCCGTGCCCAGCACATAGGCTGATGGAATGTGCAGCCCGCCCACTGCGCCTATGCTGGCCACCCCCAGCCCCTGGGCATGGCTGAACGCAGCCGACCAAAGCAGCGGGCAGGCCAAAAGGACGCGGAAGAGCAACTTGTTCATGCAAGCGGGGTTGAACAAAAAAATCCCGCTGGCGACAGCGGGATTTTTTTTACGGGAAGCTGATGGGTCTTAGAAAAGAAATCAGGTACCTGCGCCGGATGCGGTGGTCAGGGTGACGGTACCGATGTAAGTCCCTGGGGTGCCGACATAGACTTTGCCGTCAGCATCGACTCTGACGTTCAGCACGAACGCAGCAGAGGTTGTGGTATTCAGCGTCAACACCACATTGCGAGGGACGGTCACCCCATTGGCGGTAACTCCAGTAGTGCTCGCGGTCAGGGTGCAGGGATTAAACGTGAGGACATCGCCCACAACAAGCCCGGAGCCTGGCGCAAAGGTTGTCGTTGCGACCGTCAAAATGCATGACGCAAAGGTGGTTGGGCCAGAGGCAGTGTTCACACCATTGGTGATGGTAAAGGTGGGCGTTGCGCCGGCGAACGAAATGGTGGTCGCGCCGGTTATGCTGCCAAAGCCTGCGGGAAAGCTTGCCACTGCGGCTGGTGTGGTGACCAAGGCTGGAACGGTTAAGGCTGTGACATTGGCGGTTGTATTTGTTGCAGCCACTTTTACTGGCGCTGGGTCACTGCCGCCACCGCCGCCGCCACAGGCGGCCAGCGCAGCAACCAGGGCCATGCCCAAGGCGAGCTTGACAAACTTGGCATTGTTCATATTGACTTGACGCATCACGTTTCCTCCTGAAAAAGTTGGCACAAATAAAAATGAACCCCTTGCAATGCATCCCTAAAGTGCTGCATTTCCAAGATTGTTTTGGGGTGGCTGATGGGGCTCGAACCCACGACAACAGGAATCACAATCCTGGACTCTACCGACTGAGCTACAGCCACCGTGCGCGGAAGTATAACGGACCCGTCATCCAACTTTGTTAAGGTTTGGCAACGACCGTTTTGACGGGGTCAGTCACCAACATCTCTGCCTTGTGTTTTTCCTTGAGCACGGCATAGTATGCCAACGACTCTGCGGTGGTCCACCACTGCGCATATTGGTTGCGATTTTGCTTAGCCGCTGCTTGAGCGACGTCGCCAGGAGGTAACACCTTATTGACTCTCACGACAGCGTAACCTTTGCTGCCCAAGTCAACACCTACCCACGCAGGCAGCGCGGCCGCTGGGGCGCGCAATGCAGCTGCGACCAGTCCGGTTGGCAAGCCTTGCGCCTGATCACGAGAAACAAGTACCGGCGCAGACAAACCAGCAGCCGGTGGAGTTGCCTTCCACAATGACAGTTTTTCAAGGCCGTCTTTGCGAGCCATCTCAGCGGCTTTTTCAGAGGTCACCCGATCCCTTACCCTTTGCAGCACCTCAGTCAGTGGCAGGGCTCTGGCGGGTTGATAGGCCACAACCCGGCCGGCGGCCAATTGGTTAACCGCCGTTTCAATGGCTTCCGTATTGCGCTTTTTTTCGATCAATTCAGGTACAAACAGTGCAGACAAAAACTTGTCGCTGGCCAAGGGACCTGTGTTTCCTGGAATAGCCTGCCTGCCGAGGCCATCCACGGTTTTGATCTCCAACTTCAGCTTGTCTGCAACTGGCTTCAAACTGTCGGACTGCTCGTACACCGTGTTGGTAAACACCTCAGCGATCTCTGCATATTTTCTTTGCGCTTGCTGGGCTTTCAGATCAGACTCAATTCCGGCCCGGAGCTCTTCAAAGCTGCGCGTTTTTGGCGCTTTGATGTCGGTGAGCAAAATGATGTGGTAGCCAAAATCTGATTCAACAATCCCGCTGATCTCGCCCTTTTTCATGGAAAACGCCGCATCTTCAAATGGCTTGACCATGGCACCACGACCAAAGAAATCCAGATCACCGCCTTTGGCCGCCGAACCGGGATCTTGAGAATTTTTCTTGGCCACATCAGCGAAAGTGCTTGGGGCGGCTTTGACTGCCTGCAGCATTTGTTGCGCTTTGGCCCGGGCCACATCGCGCTCCTTCGCTGGCGCATCTTTGGGTGCCGTTACCAAAATGTGACTCGCGCGGCGCTCTTCTTTGCCGCTTAGTTGGGCCGCATTTTGGTCATAGAACGCCTTCAAATCTGCCTCTGGAATTTGAATGCCTTTTTTGACAGCATCCAAGTCAAGCACTACATACTCCACACGTGCTTGTTCTGGTGCCTGAAACTGCGCCAAGTTGGCCTTGTAAAAAGCCTCCAGTTCAGCGTCTGTTGGAATGATCTTGCCGCTGTAATCTGCAGCTAAGAAATTCGCAGTCTGAATTTCCCGTCGTTCAAAGAAGGCATTCAAGGCCACATCCGCGACGGCAGGCGTGGCAAAGCCAGAATTGCGCAAGGCGCCTTCTACCTGTTGTTTAGACAAATCTTGACGTACACCACTCTCAAAACCTTCAGGTGTCAGACCCTGGCTGGCAGCAAGTTGACGGTACCGCACCATGTCAATCTTGCCATCAGAACCGCGCAAAGATGCAATACCCGGATCCTCCTGAAGGTATCGCGCAAGTCGCGAGTCACTGGTGACCAACTTGGATTTCTCTGCAGCCAGCGAAATCACTTTGTCGCGAACCAAGCGCTCCAAAGTCACATAACGTGCCGCCGGTGAGTCCAGAAGTTTGGCGTCCACATTGGGAGAGGATGCGCGCATGCGGTCAGCCTCAGTCTTGTGTGCAAAATCCCATTGCGCCTGTGTAATGTCATGCCCACCCACGCGTGCGACTGCGGTGTCCGACTCCTGCATGCGGTTGTAGCCATCAATGCCAAACAACACGAATGAGGGAATGATCAACAGAAACAACACCCCCATCATGATCTTGGTGTGTTTTCGAAAGATATCAAACATGAAAGAAGGCTCCTAAGTCGCAACAAAAAAGGCGAACATGCTGTTCGCCTTTGTGAGTGTGGTGGGTGATGACGGGCTCGAACCGCCGACATTCTGCGTGTAAGGCAGACGCTCTACCAACTGAGCTAATCACCCCACCGATAACCGCAATTCAATTCAAATGGTCTCTCAGTCCCTTGCCCGGACGGAACTTCGGCACCTTGGCTGCCTTGATTTTAATCGAGGTACCGGTACGAGGATTGCGCCCAATCCGGGCGGCACGTTTGCCAACTGCAAAGGTCCCAAAACCCACCAGTGACACCGAGTCACCTTTTTTCAACGTGGTACGGACCGCATCAATGGTGGCTTCAAGCGCACGTGACGCAGCCGCCTTGGAAATATCAGCACTTGACGAAATGAAATCAATCAGTTCAGTTTTGTTCACAAAAAACCTCTCATGGGGTACAAAAAAATTCGCCGTTTGCTTTGGTGCAGCAAACCAGCACCAGATCATGTTGCGTCGACTCTAGGCCTATAAATGGCCCAAGATGTTTCACAACGCGTCCAAAAACAACGGGCCATTCTAGATCGGTTTGTCGGGCAGCCAAACCCGGTCACACCATTTTTTAGATGGCCTGAGTCAAAGTCACTTTACTTTGGCACGAATTTCCGGCAGGGCCTTTTGCAGGTAATAGACCATGGACCAGACCGTCAGTACTGCGGCTGACCAGATCAGCCAGACACCCCACAGATGGGTATCAATCAAACCAAACAGCACACCGTCAAAGAGTAAAAAGGGGATAGCCACCATCTGCGCGGTGGTCTTGAGTTTGCCAATCATGTGCACTGCGACGCTCTTCGAAGCGCCAATTTGCGCCATCCATTCACGCAGGGCGGATATCGCAATCTCGCGGCCAATGATGATGAGCGCTACAAACACATCTGCGCGCTTCAGATGTACCAACACCAAGACCGAAGCACAAACCAAAATCTTGTCGGCAACCGGATCCAGAAAAGCACCAAACGCCGACACCTGGTTGAGCTTGCGAGCCAGAAACCCATCTAGCCAATCGGTGGCTGCAAACACCACAAACATCATGGTGGCCCATTCATTTTGCGCGACCGTACCAATTGGCAAATAGAACACACCCACAATAAGCGGAATCGCCACAATGCGCGTCCAAGTCATGAGGGTGGGAATAGTCCAGAACATAGCTGAATTGTGGCACGGGCTTTTGCGCATCATGAACACGGTCAATGCAGGGCGCGGTAAATTTCTTGCGCCAAATCGGCAGAGATGCCTTCCACTTGCGCGATGTCATCTGCCGATGCCAGTGCCACACCACGCACCCCGCCAAAGCGCTGCAACAGCCGGGCACGGCGTTTTGGGCCAATGCCAGGAATGTCCTCGAGCTTGCCGCCATCCATCCGCACTTTGGCACGGGCTGCACGCATACCGGTGATGGCAAAGCGGTGCGCCTCGTCACGGATTTGCGCCACCAGCATCAGGGCCGCAGAATCCTTGCCGAGGTAGACCTTGTCTCGTCCATCGGCAAACACCAACTCCTCCAGACCGATGCGGCGGCCCTCGCCTTTCTCGACTCCCACGATCAAGCTCAATTCCAAACCCAATTGCTCAAACACTTCGCGCGCCATTGACACCTGACCCTTGCCACCATCGACCAGCACCAGGTCTGGCAGCCGCCCGATGCCTGGGGGTGTCACACCCAACTGTTTGGCCTCCTGCAAGGCTTCGGCCAGTTTGCTGTAACGGCGCAGCAGCACCTGACGCATGGCAGCGTAATCGTCGCCCGGGGTGATGTCGTGGATTGTGTAGCGTCGGTACTGCGCGTTTTGCATCTTGTGCTGCTCAAACACAACGCACGAAGCCTGGGTTGATTCGCCAGCGGTATGGGAGATGTCAAAACATTCCACCCGCAATTCATCCAGGTTGTCTAGCCCTAAGTCCAGACTTTCGGCCAGGGCGCGGGTCCGGGCTTGCTGCGATCCCTCTTCGGCCAGCAAACGTGCCAGTTGCAAACCCGCATTGGTTTCGGCCATTTCCAGCCAGACACGTCGCTGCTCGCGCGGGTGATGCACCGCGCTGACTTTCACTCCAGTCTGCTCTGACAGGGCGGCAAGCAGGGCAGGGTCAACTGGCACGCTGACCACCAGTGAGGGTGGCACCGAAACCTGCAGGTAATGTTGCGCAATGAAGGCGTCCAGCACCTGCATTTCCACACTGCGCTTTGACCCAAGTTCTCCTGCCACAGTTTCCTCACCCAAATCGGCTGCGTCTTCCACATGCACCGGGAAATAGGGGCGGTCGCCCGAATGCCGACCACCGCGCACCATCGCCAGGTTCACGCAGGCCCGCCCGCCCTGCACCTTCACCGCGAGGATGTCCACGTCCCGGTCCGACACGTTGTCCACCGACTGTTGATGCAACACGTTGGACAGTGCCGACACCTGGTTGCGCAACTCAGCGGCCTGCTCAAACTCCAGCCGCTCGGCATAGGCCATCATGCGCGACTCCAATTCAGTCATGACCTCGCGTGCATCACCGTTCAGGAAGCGCTGGGCATCGGCCACCGACTGAGCGTAGTCCTGGGCCGAAATGTGCCCCACACAGGGCGCGGAACAACGCTTGATCTGGTACAGCAAGCAGGGTCGAGTGCGGTTGTTGAAAACCGGGTCTTCACAGGTGCGCAAGCGAAACACCTTTTGCATCAGCTGAATCGCCTCTTTGACCGACCAGGCACTGGGATAGGGACCGAAGTAGTGGTGCTTCTTTTCAACCGCACCCCGGAAGTAGGACACCCGCGCAAACTGGTCGCTGCCCGACTTACCGGTGGCCGTCATCTTCAGATAAGGGTAACTTTTGTCGTCCCGAAACAGGATGTTGTACTTGGGGTTGAGCGTCTTGATCAGGTTGTTTTCAAGCAGCAGCGCCTCGGCCTCTGAACGCACCGCCGTGGTTTCCAGGCGGGCGATCTTGCTGACCATGTGGCCAATGCGGGTGCCCCCATGGTTTTTCTGGAAGTAACTTGACACCCGCTTCTTCAGATTGATGGCCTTGCCAACGTAAAGCACATTGCCATGCCCGTCGAAGTAGCGGTACACACCGGGTAGCGGCGGCAGACTGGCCACGTCGCTCAACAATTGCGCAGGGTGCGTACCGCTCGCGTGGGCATCCAGGCTTTCGGTGGGTGGCAATGGTGGATCTTGTTCGGGCATAGGCCTGTATTGTGGACAATCTGCGTATGTCCGATGAAACACCCTACCCCGCCCTGACGTGGGAGATTTTTTGCCGGGTCATCGACAACTTTGGCGACATTGGCGTATGTTGGCGTTTAGCTAAACAACTCCAGCAAGAATATCAGCTCACCGTGCGTTTATGGGTTGATGACTTAGCCAGCTTTGCCAAACTTGAACCTTCGCTCGCTCTCAACACGCCTAGCCAATATTGCCAAAAAATAGAAATCTGTTATTGGCCAAACGATCATTTTCCTACCACCATTCAACCCTACCATGTTGTCATTGAAGGTTTTGCTTGTCGTTTACCTGAATCGTTTTTACAAGCAATGGCACAACAAACCATCAAACCGATTTGGCTTAACTTAGACTATTTATCGGCAGAATCATGGACTCTGAGTTGTCATGGTTTAAGCTCACCGCATCCAAAATTACCCTTGAAACAGACGTTTTTCTTTCCCAGTTTTGATGAGCGTGGTGGTGGGTTGTTACGTGAGTCTGATTTATTGACAGCTCGTGATGCTTTTCAACAAGATACAACCGCCCAAGCGCATTTTTGGCAATCTTTAGGTTATGCCCAAGCGATGACTGCCGATTATCGGCTATCGTTATTCGCTTATGAAAATAACGCCGTTCCTGCCCTCTTAGAAGTATTAAGCCTTCAAACGGAACATAGCTTTTTAGCTGTTCCTGAAGGCCGCGTTTTAGCCAATGTCAGCGTATGGGCAAAGCGACACCTCACATCAGGCGATTGTTTCACTGTAGGCTCATTAACCATCG
>DFWT01000242.1:0-512 GCA_002381045.1 Rhodoferax sp. UBA4127 | reverse complement strand
GAATCTTATTTAGAAGCACAACGCGGATGGAATCGGGGTGATGAATCAGTCGATTTTTGGCTGACACATTGGCCTTATTTACTATCAGCACGACCAATTATGCAGCTTTTGAGCGAAAAATTGAGCCAACAACCGCATCTTGCTGCAAGACTGATAGAATTTTGTCGTAAACAGTGATGCTTTTTCATGCGGCTGAGGTAAAATGCCGCCTTTCAAATTTTATAATTGTGAACTCCAATGAAAACCGCTCAAGAACTCCGCGCTGGTAATGTCTTTATGGCTGGTACAGAACCCACTGTCGTCATTAAAGCTGAATACAATAAATCTGGCCGTAACTCGGCTGTTGTAAAAATGAAATTGCGTAGCTTGTTAAATGGTTCAATGACTGAAACTGTTTACAAAGCCGACGAAAAGTTTGACGTTGTTATCCTCGACAAAAAAGCAGTGACTTATTCGTACTTTAATGACCCAATGTACGTGTTTATGGATGAAAACTTCGAACAGTACGAAAT
>DFWT01000041.1 GCA_002381045.1 Rhodoferax sp. UBA4127 | reverse complement strand
ACGCAGATGGCTTATTTCGATGCGCTGACTGGCTTGCCTAACCGGGCACTTTTGACCGACCGCTTAATCCAGGCGGCCGCACAGACTAAGCGCACCAAAACTGTGATGCTGATTTGCTACGTGGACTTGGACGGCTTCAAGCAGGTGAATGACACCTGGGGTCACGAGGCGGGTGACAAGGTGCTGGTCGAAATTGCCGGTCGCATGAAAGATGCCGTGCGTGGTGGTGACACCGTTACCCGCCTTGGCGGCGATGAATTCGTTCTTTTGCTGCTGGGCTTGTCTGGTATTGAAGAAGCCGACGACACCATGCGTCGCCTCCTCCAACTGGTAGCACAACCATTGACACATTTGCCCACGCCGCTCGCACTGTCAGCCAGCATCGGCGTCACCTTGTTCCCGGTGGATGATGCAGATCCGGATACCCTGATTCGCCATGCTGACCAGGCGATGTACCAGGCCAAACTTTCCGGAAAAAACCGCTACCACATCTTTGACGCAACCCAAGACAGCAACATTCGCGCGCACCACGAAAGCCTGGATCGGATTCGCCTCGGGCTGGATAGCCAGGAGTTTGTGCTGCACTACCAGCCCAAAGTCAATATGCGCAGCGGTCGGGTTTTGGGCGCCGAGGGGCTCATCCGCTGGCAACACCCGCAGCGAGGTCTCTTGTCGCCTTCAGCATTCCTCGCCGAGATCGAAGACCACCCTCTGGCGGTCAATATCGGCGAATGGGTGATTGACACCGCCCTGGAGCAAATTGGGTTGTGGCATGCGGCTGGACTCGACCTGACCGTGAGCGTCAACATCGGCGCGCGCCAGTTGCAGCAGGGCGACTTTGTGACCCGGCTGAAAGCCATTCTGGCAAAGCATCCGCACACCAAGCGGTCGGCGCTGGAGCTTGAAGTTCTGGAAACCAGCGCGCTTGCCGACATGGCTCAGGTCTCGCGTGTGATTGAAGAGTGTGCCCAGATTGGCGTGCGGTTCGCCCTGGAAGCGCACCCGACCGAGATCGCGTCGCTCACTTACCTGAAGCGTTTGCGCGTGGCCACACTCAAAATTGATCAGAGCTTTGTGCGTGACATGCTTGACGATGCGGATGACCTCGCCATTCTTGAGGGAGTCATCGGACTGGCTGCCGCATTTGGCCATGAGGTGATTGCTGAAGGCGTGGAGACGGTTGCGCATGGCACGGCTTTGCTGCGGCTAGGCTGCGAACAGGCTCAGGGTTTTGGAATTGCACGGCCCATGCCACCCGAAGACATGCCCGCATGGGTTGCCGCGTGGCAGCATGACGCTGCATGGTGCGCCCTGCGCCATACGCCTAGGTCATAAAGTTACCAGAGGTGGTAGGCGGCCATGGCGCACGCATCGGGCCCCGCAGGTATCTTGGCACTTGCCACGAAAGACCGGTCAAACCAGTTCAGCGTGCCTCCAACCCTGGTATCCAGTTCGTTCCTGCCAGCGGCAGGCGGGCCATCGCAGCGGCTTCTACGGTGAGGGCCACCAGATCTTCGGGTTCCAGGTGGTGCACATCCTGTTTGCCGCAAGCGCGGGCCAGGGTTGTGAGTTCCATGGTCAAAGTTTTCAAATAGTTGCGTACGTGTTTGGCGCCCCATTCGGGTTGCAGGCGCTGCTCCAGAATCGCGTCTTGTGTGGTCACGCCCACCGGGCACTTGCCGGTGTGGCAGTGGTGACAAAATCCAGGGGCGGTACCCAACGCGGCATAGTCCGCCTCGGCGCTGATGGGTTGGCCGTTCTGGAAATACATCTCGCGGTTGCAGCCCATGCTCATCAAAATACCTTGGCCAAGTGACACCGCGTCCGCCCCCATCGCAATCGCCTTGGCCACGTCGGCACCGGTGCGGATACCGCCCGACACAATCAGTTGTACCTTGCCCTTCATGTTCAGATCTTCCAGCGCGTCGACTGCCTGGCGCACGGCCGCCAACGTCGGAATACCCACGTGTTCAATGAAGCAGGTTTGCGTGGCCGCGGTGCCGCCCTGCATGCCGTCCACCACCACCACATCGGCACCCGAGTGCACAGCAAGCTTCACGTCATTGAACACGCGGGTGGCGCCCACCTTGACGTAAATCGGCTTTTCCCAGTCGGTGATTTCGCGCAGTTCCTGAATCTTGATGGCCAAGTCGTCCGGGCCGGTCCAGTCGGGATGGCGGCAGGCCGAGCGCTGGTCCACGCCTTCAGGCAAGGTGCGCATTTTGGCGACGCGCGGGCCAACCTTTTGACCCAACAGCATGCCACCGCCGCCAGGCTTGGCTCCCTGGCCAATCACCACTTCAATCGCGTCGGCGCGGCGCACGTCGTCCGGGTCAAAGCCGTAGCGCGAGGGCAGGCATTGGTAGATCAGGGTTTTGGACGAGTCACGTTCCTCGGAGGTCATGCCACCGTCGCCGGTGGTGGTGGATGTGCCCATGGCTGTGGCGGCGCGGCCCAGCGCCTCTTTGACGTTGGCTGAAAGCGAGCCAAAACTCATGCCGGCAATGGTGATGGGAATGTCTAACTCGATCGGCTTTCTGGCAAAACGCGTTCCCAGCACCGTCTTGGTGACACAGCGTTCGCGGTAACCCTCCAGCGGGTAGCGCGACAGGCTGGCGGCCAGAAACACCAGATCGTCAAAGTGCGGCAATTTGCGCTTGGCGCCCAGGCCACGAATCTCGTAAAGACCGGTGGCTGAGGCGCGCTGGATGTAGTCCTGCACGCTGCGGTCAAAGCCCGCAGATTCCTCGCGTTGCAGGTGTTTGAAAGAGATGGGGTGTTCGGTGGAAGACATGTTTATTCCTAGTACTCTTGATTTGCGTCGGCATTCCAGTGGTACAGCGAGCGGGACGAGGCAATGCGTTTGAAACTGTGCGCGTCATGTTTCAGGCCAGCCGCAGCCAGCAATTCAGTTACTGCGGCAAGGTCGGCATCGGTCATCGGTTCAAACTGCGCATCCGCCCCAAGTGAGGCCACCTCACCTTTGATGTAAATGACAGCTTCGTACAAGGAGTCACCCAGCGCATGACCAGCGTTACCGCAGATCACCATGCGCCCGGCCTGCGCCATGAAGCCGCTGAAGCTGCCGACCGAGCCACCCACCACAATGTCGCCACCTTTGAGCGAGATGCCGCAACGCAGGCCCGCATCGCCCTCAATCACCAGCAGGCCACCACGCGCGGTGGCGCCCGCACCGTTGGAGGCAAAGCCTTTGACGTGCACCTTGCCGCTCATCATGTTTTCGGCCACGCCGGTGCTGGCGCTGCCCTCAATCAACACGTTGGCCAGCTTGTTCATGCCTGCGGCGTAGTAACCCGCATGGCCATGCACGGTGACCGACAGAGGCGCGTTCAGGCCTACCGCGATGTTGTGGGCGCCATCCGAATTGAAGATTTCAATCTGCTGGCCCGCCAGCGACTCGGGTGCGCCATGCAGGTATTGGTTGACGTCGCGCAGTGGCGTGACTGCCAGATCAAAAGACAGGCGACTCATTGCACGCTCCAGACATACATTTCTTCGGGGGCTGGCTCAAACACCTTGGCATTTTTGATACCGGGCAGGTGGGCCAGTGAGCGGAACTCGGACGCAATGGCCACGTAGTCATCGGTCTCGGCCACCACCGCGGGTTTGCAGGCAAACGGGTCGCGAATCAAGGCCAGTTCGGTGGATGTGCCCATCAGGAACGTGTAGAAACCATCCAGCGCTTCAAAGCCTTTTTGCAGCGCGGCCTTGAGGCTGTCGCCCTCGCGCAAGCGCCACTCCAGAAAGCGGCAGGCGGCCTCGGTGTCGTTGTCGGTGTCGAAGTGGATGCCATGCGGCTCCAGCATGCGGCGCACGCCGTAGGGGTTGGAGAGTGATCCGTTGTGCACCAGGCAAAAGTCTTCACCGGCGGTGAACGGATGAGCGCGGTCAGGTGTCACCGCCGATTCAGTCGCCATGCGTGTGTGGCCCACCAGATGCGTGCCAGTCAAGCTGCTGAAGTTGTAGCGACTGGCGACTTGCGCCGGGGTGCCGATGTCCTTGTACAAATCAATGGCACGACCGGTCGACAAGATGTGCAACTTTGGGTGGCGCTCTTTGAGCCAATGGCGTACCGCGGCAGGATCCAGCCCGGTGGTCAGCACCGCATGGTTGCCGCTGGGCTGAACGCTGGACTTGCCGCCCATCGCGTCGGTCAATGCGTCCGCCAGTCCCGCCCAATCAAAGTGATCGCCGTGTTCCATCAAACCCGAATACAGGCTGATCTTGCGTTGTGTGGCGTCCACCACATCGCCAAATACGGCCATGCCGGCCGAGTCTGGCCCGCGTTCGGTCATGCCCAACAGCATGGGCACCATGAGCTTGCCCAACTGCGCTTGAAGGGCAGTTTTTTTTACAAGTAATCCGACTATCCCACACATGGCGAGGCCTTCCTGGTTTGTGATGTGTTAAGAACAATATTGGGCTCTAGCCCTTATTAAATAAGCGTGAGCAGTTCTCATAAACAGAGCGAATGACGCGGTAGCGGCGCTGGTCGGTTTTCGTAAGTCATCCGCTATTAAAAGAACTCGAGGTAGCTCTTGAGCTCCCAGTCTGAGACGTAGCGCATGTACTCCAGCCACTCGGCACGTTTGAGTTTCAGGAACTCACCGGCCACCGGACCGATGGCATCACAAATGACTGTGTCTGCTTCCAGCGCGTTCAAAGCCTGCTCCAGGTTTTGCGGCAACACCTGGATGCCGCGCTCATTGAGTTGCTCAGGCGTCAGCGCATACAGGTTGTCGTTGTGCGGTGCGCCGGGATCCAGCTTGCGGTCAATGCCATCCAGACCTGCGGCAATCACAGCGGCGGTCACCAAATACGGGTTGCAGGCGCCGTCGGGCAGGCGCAACTCCAACCGACCCTTGGGGATGCGCACCATGGTGGAGCGGTTGTTGTCGCCGTAACTGATGTACGCCGGCGCCCAGGTGGAGCCGGTCAGCGAGCGCCCCACCACCAAGCGCTTGTAGGAATTGACGGTTGGACAAGCCAACGCGGCAAGTGCAGGCGCGTGGGCCAGCAAGCCGCCCAGGAAATGGTAGGCCAGCGGTGACAAATGCAGGCCATTCGGGTCGCTGTCATCCTCGAACAAATTGCGCTTGCCGTCGCCCAGCGACACATGCATGTGCATGCCGTTGCCGGGACGGTTGCCAAAGGGCTTGGGCATGAAGGAGCAGATCAGCCCCATCTCGTTCGCGATCTCGGTGGCCGCCATTTTGAAAAAGATGAAGTGGTCGGCCGAGGTCAGGCCATCGGCATAGGTGTAGTTCAGCTCGAACTGGCCATTGGCGTCTTCATGGTCGATCTGGTACACATCCAGGCCGGCTGCGCGCATGCTGTCCGACAGCTTTTCCAAGTAAGCCCGGGTGCGTGACAGACCCTTGTAGTCGTAGCAAGGCTTGGCCAGGGTGTCGGTGGGGTCACAAGGTTCGATGCCGCCACTTGCCGTACGTTTGAGCAAAGAAAACTCAGGCTCCAGCCCGGTGAAGATGGTGTAGCCACGCTCGGCCAAGCGCGCGGTTTGTTTCTTGAGCACCACCCTGGAGTCGTAACCCCAGGGCTGTCCATTGACATGGCCTTCGCACACGATGCGCGCCAACCCCGGCTGCCAGGGCACCGGCGCCAGCGTGGCCAAGTCACCCACCGCCATGAAGTCCGGGCCATTGGGCTCGATGCCCACGCCCCAAATGGCAAAACCGGCAAAACCTGCGCCTTCTTTCAATATGGTGCCCAGGTGCGCCACCGGCACCGATTTCGCTTTGGCCACACCGTGGATGTCCACAAACTGCGCCAGCACGTACTTGACGCCCTGCTTTTCCAGCCAGACCTTGGCTTGGTCTGGCGAGGAAAAAGTGGGGGTTGAGCCAGAAGCTTTCATAATCGGGGCATCCTGTAAAAAGTTCTTTGTAGGCACAATTGTTTCTACCAATGAAAATATCAAAGCAAATTCCAGACCAACCCGAACCCAGCGCCATCGTCTCGCCACTGCTCACCCAAGCGCTGGGCAGCGCGGTGCGTGAACTGCGCCAGCGCCACAAGCTCACCATTGCCCAGGTCTCTGAGCAGGCAGGCATCAGCCGGGGCATGTTGTCCAAGATTGAAACCGGCCAGATCACGCCCGGACTGGACTCCCTGAGCCGCATCGCCCGGGCCTTGGGTGTCTCGATGTCCATGCTGTTTCGGCATTACGACGCCCCCACAGGGAGCGCACAACACGTCAAAAAGGGCCAAGGCATGGAAGTGGTGCGCCGCGGCACCAAAAGCGGGCACAGCTACGAATTGCTGGCTTACGACCAAGGACCAGTCAAGCTGTTTGAGCCGTTCATGATCACCATGGAAGAGCCATCCGAGAGCTTCCCGACCTTTCAACACCCCGGCACCGAGTTCATCCACATGATCGAAGGCACGCTGGAATACCGCCACGGCCAGACCGTGTATGTGCTGGAGCCCGGCGACACCCTGACATTCGAGGGTGAAATCACCCACGGGCCAGAACGGCTACTGAACAAGCCAGTGCGCTTTTTGTCGTTGATCATTTATGGTGGCGCCCATCCGTAATCATTTCGCAGAAGGTTTCACCATGCCACTCAACCCCGCCTATTCATCCGAAGCCTGGAGCCAGGTGGTTCCCCACCGTTACCAGTTGGGCGAATCGCCGTTTTGGCACCCGCAGGAGCAAATGCTGTACTGGGTGGACATTTCCGGCAAACAGGTGCTGCGCGCCAACATCTATATGGGCTCGGTCGAAACCTGGGACCTGCCCAGTGAACCGGGCTGCATTGCACCTGCGGTGAGTGGTGGCCTGGTTCTCGCCCTGCGCGATGGTGTTTATCGGGCGACCGCATGGGGCGGCCCGCTCACTCTGCTGGTGAAGCTGGACTACACCCCCACTTATCACCGCGCCAACGACGGCAAATGCGACGCATTGGGCCGCTTCTGGGTGGGCACCCTGGACGAAACCCGCACCGAGCGCAATGCAGCGCTTTACTGCATCGATGCCCGCGCCATGGTGCGAACCGGAGTGCCACAGGTGGACCGCGTGTTGGGCACGCCAAGCTTGCTGGCCACCACCGCCAACGGGCTGGCTTTCAGCCCGGACAACCGGCACTTGTACTGGGCTGACACCCCCAGCCACACCGTCTGGGCCTGGGACCAGGAAGCCGATTCGACCGCACTGAGCGCACAGCGGGTGTTTGCCAGTTTCAATCCCAAGCCCGAGGGTTGGACCAGCAAACCGCACGACACCAACAATGGTGGCTACCGAGGCCGACCAGACGGCGCAGCGGTGGATGTGTTGGGCAACTACTGGGTGGCCATGTTCGAGGGACGCCGGGTTTGCCAGTTTGCGCCCAATGGTGACTTGCTAGCCGAGTTTCATGTCCCTATGCAATGCCCCACCGCCGTCTGTTTTGGCGGCGAAGACCTGAAGACCTTGTACCTCACCAGTGCCAGTCATCACCGCAGCCCAGCGGAGCTGGNNTTGCCAGTGAACTTTTTCATGGACTAATTTTTTGCAGGCAGTCTGTTCGAAAAATTCAAGCCTGGGCGCTCGGGCAACCGATACCATTGCCGTCCATCCGACTCACGCCCACCCCCATGACCCCAGCGCTTGACCAACTGACCGACCGCATCCGCGAGGCCGCCGCGCATCAGACGCCGCTGCGCATCCGTGGCAGCGGCAGCAAAGACTTTTACGGTGAATCACTGCAAGGCGAGGTGCTGGACACCTTTGGCCACAGCGGCATCACCAGCTACGAGCCCAGTGAACTGGTGGTCACCGCACGCGGTGGCACGCCTCTGGCCGAACTGGAAGCCGCGCTGGCCGAAAAGGGCCAAGGTCTGGCATTCGAACCACCCCGTTTTTCCAGCGCCGATGGCGCCATCGGTGGCACGGTAGGCGGCATGGTTGCCGTGGGCTTGAGCGGCCCAGCGCGGGCCAGCGTGGGTGGTGTGCGCGACTACGTGCTAGGCGTGCAACTCGTTAATGGCCGGGCCGAACACCTGACTTTTGGCGGCCAGGTCATGAAAAACGTGGCGGGGTATGACGTGTCGCGTCTGATGGTCGGTGCCCTCGGGACATTGGGTCTGCTGACCGACGTATCGCTCAAAGTGTTGCCAGTGGCCCCCGCTGAAGCCACGCTGGTGTTTGAAGTGGACCAAGCCAGGGCATTGAACCAGCTGCACACTTGGGGGGCGCAACCGCTGCCCCTGAACGCCAGCTGCTGGGTGCACGACACCACCGCACCCAATGCGCCTGAATTGCTGTTTGTGCGCCTGCGTGGTGCCGCTGTCGCCGTGGAGTCGGCATGCGCCAAGATGATGCTCGACCTGCCCGGTTGCCGCATGGACCAGGCCCAAGCAGCTTCTGACTGGACCGCATGCCGCGACATGGCACTGCCATTCTTCACCACCCCAACCGTGCCCGATGACACCGCGGTGCTGTGGCGCCTGAGCGTGCCGCAAACCGCGCCAGTCTTGAACCTGGCTTGGCCGCAGTTTGTCGAATGGCATGGTGGCCAGCGCTGGGTCTGGGCGCCTGACAACGCCCATGAACAAATCCGGTCAGTGGCAGCCAGCGCCAATGGATCAGCTACTTTGTTTAGAGCTACTGGAACAGATAACAAAAGGGCTACAAGGACTTTTGATGCATTGAATCCAGCCCTCATTCAAATTCACCGGCGTCTGAAATCCGAATTTGACCCGGCGGGCATTCTGAACCGCGGCCGGCTACACCCTGACTTTTGACCTGGCAACTGATCCCATGCAAACCCAACTCAGCGCCCAGTACCAGGGCACACCCGATGGCCTTGCGGCCGAAGCGATTTTGCGCAAGTGCGTGCACTGTGGCTTCTGCACCGCCACCTGCCCCACCTACCAGTTGCTCGGTGACGAACTCGATGGCCCACGGGGGCGCATCTACCTGATGAAGCAGGTGCTCGAAGGCGCCACGCCCACGCGCAAAACCCAGATGCATCTGGACCGCTGCCTCACCTGCCGCAACTGCGAAACCACCTGCCCCAGCGGCGTGCAATACGGCCACCTGCTCGACATTGGCCGCAAGCTGGTGGATGCCCAGGTCCCCCGCCCGGCCGGTGAACGCGCGCTGCGCTGGGCCTTAAAGGAAGGTTTGCCGTCGCCGCTTTTTGCGCCTGCCATGGGCATGGGCCAACTGATGCGCCCGCTTCTGCCGCACGCCCTCAAGAACAAGGTCCCGGCCAAACAACCTGCAGGCGTCACGCCCACGCGCCAGCACACCCGCAAAGTGCTGGTGCTTGAAGGCTGTGTCCAGCCCAGCATGAGCCCCAACATCAACAGTGCCACCGCAAGGGTGTTTGATGCGGCGGGCATTCAATGTGTGGTGGCGTCCAAAGCGGGTTGTTGTGGTGCGGTCAAGTTCCACCTGAACGACCAGGACGGCGGTATAGCCGAGATGCGGGCCAACATCGATGCCTGGTGGCCGCACATCCAGGCCGGTGCGGAAGGCATCGTCATCAACGCCTCGGGCTGCGGTGTCACCGTGAAAGACTACGGCCACATCCTGCGAGATGACCCAGCCTATGCCACCAGAGCCGCGCGTGTGAGTGAACTCTCCAAAGATGTCAGTGAATGGCTCCCCGAGCTCACCGCCAAGCTCAAGGGCAAAGTGGCTGGCAGTGCCAGCAAAATCGCCTTTCACCCGCCTTGCTCCATGCAGCACGGCATGCAGCTGCGCGGCGGCGTCGAGAAGTACATGGGTGAGTTGGGTTTCAACGTCAAAACTACCGGCTGCGAGGCCCACTTGTGCTGCGGCTCGGCTGGCACTTACAGCGTGCTGAACCCTAAGATTTCGTATGCGTTGCGTGACCGCAAGTTGGGAAATTTGGCGACCACCTTCGGAGCAGATGCACCAGATGAAATCGTCTCAGCCAACATCGGGTGCATCACCCATTTGCAAAGCGGCACCTCAACCCCAGTGCGCCATTGGATTGAGGTGCTGGATCAGGCGTTGTCACTCCATCTGGCCTGATCCATCGAGGCGGTGTCCTTTCATGGCCGCCGTCGCAGACTCTTAGCCGATTTGCCGTTTGCATCACAAACGGCTTTGTAGAATGTGCCGGTTTCAGCTTGGCTCAATCTTCTGGCATCAAAGTAGCACCCGTTACCAAGGAGGACTATGAAACGCTCAACACCCGCACTTCTAATTTGCACCGCCTTGGCGATGCCTGTACATGCCGGTCTGTTTGATGGTCTGAGTGGCTTGGTCAGTGCCAAGCCCGATGAAGCCACGAACATTGACCCGAGTGTCAATCCTGAATCCCAACTGGAAAACTTCATTGAGGTCGAGGGCGAGGAAGATGGCTTGCTTAAAGGTATCAAGCGCGTCGCCATCACCCAGTTTCAAATTGAGTTTATGACGGCCACGTCGGCCAACGCGTTTGCCAAAAGTGGCTATGGATCGAACACGACCAATGCCAACACCTATGTCAACGCGAAGCTCGAAGGCGTGGGGGTCGCGGATTTCCAGAAACTCACCGATGGCTATTACGACTCACTGGTAAGCAGTTTAAAGACCGCTGGCATCGAGGTCGTGGATCAGGCCTTGGTACTGGGTCACCCTGATTTCAAGGAAATGACATCCGGGGCACGCTCCTCGCCTAGCGAAGAGGATGCAGAGGCAGGTAAGGGGGTGCTGGTTTCGTCGCGCGGACTACCCATTTGGTTCGAGTCGGAGGATGGATTCATTCGCAAGGCTTCCATCAGTTTCGGCAAGAAGGAGAAAACCGACCCTTACCAATCCTTTGGCACCCAGATGGGTCAAATCTCTGCAGCCAAGGGTGCTGCCATCAACGAACCTGCACTCATGAAAGCCCTTGATGCTGGGTCGCTGCGGGTCCGCATCACGGTACCGTTCATGCAAATCAAAACGAGTACAACATCCTCTTCTGCAAAAACGTTTTCCAAAGGCACCGTGCAAATCGAAAAATGGGTTTCTCGGCTGTCTTTTGTAGCACCAGACACCAAACGTGTGCGCGTTCGACTTAAGAAGCCCATCGTGGCCACAAGCGATGTAGGTGAGCTCAAGGATGTCACTACCAGTGGAGAAAAGGCCATTGACGCCGCGGCCAACGTGGTGGCAATCGCAACAATGTTCATGGGTGGACCAGTGAAAGGCACAATGCAAAGTGGTGTGTCTTACGCGCTGCAAGCGGATCCGCAACGCTATGCAGATACCGTAAACAGTCAACTCGACACCACGCAGAAGCTGTTCACTGCCGCCTTGTTAAAAGCCAAGCAATAGGAGCTAGAAGCGCGAGCGAAATTCCTTTCACCCTACTGCTCAATGCAAAACAGCATGCAGCTGCGCGGCGGCATCGAGAAGTACATGGGTGAGTTGGGTTTCAACGTCAAAACCACCGGCTGCGAGGCCCACTGGTGCTGCGGCTCGGCTGGTACTTGCAGCGTGCTGACCCCGAAGATTTCGTAGGCGTTGCGTGACCGCAAGCTAGGCCACCTGGCCACCACATTTGGCTCCGAGGCACCGAATGATATTGTCTCCGCCAACATCGTTTGCTTCACCCATTTGCAATGTGGCACCACAACACTGGTGCGGCACTGGATTGAGGTGCTGGATGAGGCGCTGCGTTAGTTGCTATTTAATCTAGAGCTCATTTCCCATACAAAGGAGGGGCTGGAGGCCTGTTTTTTATAAGCCTCCAGCCCCCGTTGGCGTTCAGATTATTCAGCCACAGGCGCTGGTGGCGTTGTCAAACCGATGCCCGGGGTGTGAATGCCACGCGGCGTGCCGGCGGGCACCAGTGACGGATCACCCAAACCAGTACCCGGTGTATGCAATTGGTCTCGGACCTGCAATTCAGTGTGCACCTGGGTCTGGTCATGGGTTTGGGTTTGGGTTTGGGTTTGGGTGGCAGTGCCTACGCCTGGGTTGCCGGCACGGCTTTGGCCCGCGCTGCCCATGGAGCCGCCGACTCCACCAGCGGATGCGCCTGCCGACTTACCAGCCGACGCGCCGGCAGAGGATCCACCCTGGGCATTGCCCGGACCACGGGCCATTGCCGAGCCCATAGCAAATGTGGCGACTACGGCCAGCAAGAAGAGGTTTGAGGTTTTCATGATGATGCTCCAAAAGGGTTAAAAGGGTTCAACGTCCACGGCCTGAGCCGCCCCGTCCTCCACCCCCACCACCACCGCCTGCACCACCTCCGCCGCTGCCGCCGCCACCGCTGTTTCCGCCGCCAGTATTTCGGCTCCCGACCATCGCACCCTGCTGGCGGTTTTCATAACCCGCGCCGTAGGGCATACCAAGGTGGGCATCAGCGGCCTCGCTGCCGATGCTGCCAGACTGGGTCTGGTTGTTTGACTTGGCTTCCGTGTCAACAGGCAAAACGACTGCATCGGTCACCGGCACAGTGGTTTTGCGTATCGACAGGTTCAATGGCCGGTTAGCCGATTGGTCAGGTTCCTTTGACAGCTCCTGAGCACCGACGCCAGACACCGCAGCGACCCACAGCAAAAGGGAAATGATTGCATTAGGTTTCATGGTGTGAGTTTTTCCGGGTGCTTGAATGGTGCCGCCCGTGCGTCGCCGCATGATGTCAAAAAGCCCTCGTTGTGTATCCGTCTGTCGCCGAGAGTATCGCCAAGTGTCCATAGCGCTGGCAAGCCCTGCGTACATCGTAAACTGCCTGATATTCTATGAACAGCCTTTCTATCCCCCATATCCTGGTTGTAGACGACGACCCCAGCCTGCGCGACCTGCTCGCCAGCTACCTGGGGTCCAATGGCTTCACGGTGGCGGTTGCTGGGGACGGCGTGGCCATGTGGGCCGAGTTGGCACAGAGGCCAGCTGACGCCATCGTGCTGGACCTGATGCTGCCTGGCGAAGACGGGCTGGCGTTGACCCGCGCACTGCGCACCAAGTCATCGGTCCCGATTTTGATGCTGTCGGCCCGTGGCGAGGAGTTGGACCGGGTCATTGGTTTGGAAGTGGGTGTGGATGACTATCTGGCCAAACCTTTTGGTCCACGTGAGTTGCTGGCACGGTTACGCGCCCTGCTGCGCCGCAGCCATACCCCCAACACCGAATCCGACACCCGCGTCACACCAGGCTTTGGCCCATTCACCCTGGATACCCCTGGCCATCGTTTATTGCGTGAGGGTCAGGAAGTGCCACTTACCTCCGCCGAATACGAGCTGCTTGCGGTGTTGGTGACGCACCCCAATCGCGTGCTTTCGCGTGACACCCTGTTTGACCTGCTGCGGGGCTACGAACGCGACGCCTTTGACCGCAGCATTGACAACCGCGTGGCCCGGCTGCGCCGCAAGATTGAACGCGACACCAACGCGCCGGTGTTCATTCGCACCATTCGCAGCGAGGGCTACCTGTTCAATCCGAGGGGTGAATTGCCGTGAGAGCGCCGGCCAGTCTGGCCCGGCAAAACGCACGGACGCTGGCCGTCGCCTTCATCGCCATCGAGTTGCTCACCATTGCATTGTTCACACTGTGGGTCCTTTTGCCACTGGCTCGCCGCTCGGCAGATGACTTGGCTGGATTGATGGTTCTGTCAGCGCAAACTTGGGCTGAATTGCCGCCGCAGACCCGCCCGGCATTTGAAGAAGAACTGTTCCGAAGTCATGCGCTGGCCCTGCGCGCCGACCCACCCGGCGATGGTGCCAGCGCCTGGCACGCGCCTTATTTTTATCTACTGGAAGAGGCCTTGCGACAACGCACCGGGGTGGCGCAGCACCTCAGCAGCGAGGAACTGGACAGCGGCACATGGTATTGGGTCGCGGTGCCCACCGCAGGGGCGCGCTTGACGGTCGGCCTGTCAGCCACCCGGGTGAACAGCCAGCCGATGGCTGCTTTTTTTGTGGCACTTGCCGTCGGCCTGCTGCTGGCACTTGCGGTGGCGATCTGGCTGGCACGCCAGCTGACCCGCCCGCTGGCGAAACTGGAAGCCGCCAGCGCCGTGATTGGCGAAGGCGGGCAACCCGCATTGCTGCCAGAAACCGGCCCGCGTGAAGTCGCCGCGTTGAGCCGACGCTTCAATGCCATGGCCACCCAGGTTCGCGATTTGCTGGCCTCGCGTACCACCTTGCTGGCTGGCGTTTCACATGACCTCCGCACCCCGCTGACCCGCATGCGTCTGGCGCTTGAAATGCTTAAAGACGATCCCAACCCTGCCCTGATCGAGCGGCTGGAGCATGACATCGCCCAGATGAACACCCTGATTGGCAATGTGCAGGATTTGGCCCGCGGTCTGGCGCATGAGAAACCCACGCCCATCGACCTCCCCGCGTACCTGGCGCAGCTTGCCAGCGAACATGCCACGACAACCACCCCGGTGGTGGTGACATGCCCACCCTGCCGGGTGGCGGCACCGCCGGTGGCTTTGGCACGCGCGCTTGGCAACCTGCTGCAAAACGCCAATCGCTACGCGCCGGGTGGGGTCGACTTGGTGGCCGAACGGACAGCGCAGACTTGCCGCATTGGTGTGCTGGACCGTGGCCCGGGCATCGCGCCAGAACAACTCGAAGCCGTTTTTCAACCCTTCTTCCGTCTGGATGCCTCGCGCAGCCCCATCACCGGCGGGTCGGGCCTCGGCCTGGCCATCGTGCGCGAACTGGCGCGCGCCAATGGCTGGCAGGTCACACTGCTGGCGCGTGAAGGTGGTGGCTTGCAAACCTGGATTGCGCTGCCCCAGACAGACACCTAAATCCACTACTTTTTATGTAGCTGTTAGCCCATATAAAATAAGGGCTAGAGCCCTATTTTTTTATAAATCACCATGACCTTCCCCACCGCCTTCGAAAATCTGAATGTGCTGGCGCAGCAAACGCTGTTGCCGCCCTCCCAATTGCACGACGCGGTGCCCGCCACCGCCCGCGCCAGCCAGACCGTGGGACGCGCACGGGCCGACGTGGTGGACGTGTTGCAAGCCTTCGACAGGCGCCTGCTGGTGGTGGTGGGCCCGTGTTCGATTCACGACCCAGTCGCCGCCATGGACTATGCCCAGCGCCTGAAGCACCTGGCTGACGAACTGGCCGACCAGTTGCTCGTGGTAATGCGGGTTTACTTTGAAAAGCCTCGCACCACAGTGGGCTGGAAAGGCCTGATCAACGNNCAACTGCTGGTGGACTTGAACGACATGGGCCTGCCCTGCGGCACTGAGGCGCTGGACCCGATCACACCGCAGTACCTGGGTGACCTGATTGCCTGGAGCGCCATTGGAGCGCGCACCACCGAGAGTCAGA
>DFWT01000195.1 GCA_002381045.1 Rhodoferax sp. UBA4127 | reverse complement strand
CCGTTGCCCGCGTCAATGGTCACATCGAGTTTGGCGTCCTTGAAATAGCCTTTGGCTGCGGGGGTCAGAAACAGCGCGCTGGGACCTTCAAAACGCCAGTCCAGCTGAAATTTGATGGGTGTGGTTTGGGCTTGGGCGAAGACGGTAAGGCTGGTGCCGAGCAGGCACACCAGGGACTTGAGAATGAGGCGCTTGGACATGGTGGCTCCATAGATGAGATCCCCATGAAAAGCAATAAAGGTGCCAAGCGCTAAGCGTCACGCACATCGGCTACCGGGTTCTGACCAAAGTCGGGTCGTTCCAACCAGGCCAGAACCCGCTTTGCCGCCTCTTGTGCGGACATGAGTTGACCTGACTGTTTGAGATTCTCAAAACCTGCCCGGTCGGGGAAATCTCTCGGCTTAGCATCACGCAACTGGGTCTGCATGTCGGTGTCGATCACGCCAGGGGCTAGCGAAGATACTTTGGCGCCATTCGTTTGAAGGGCCTCATCCAACGCGACGCAACGGGTGAAATGGTCCATACCGGCTTTGGCCGCGCAATAGGCCGCTTGCGAGGCCATGGGTCTGCGACCCAACCCGGAGGAGATGTTGAGCACTTTGCGAGGCACGCCGAAAGCCTGGGTGGCTTGCAAAAAGGCGGCGGTCAGCAGCATGGGCGCCTCCAGCCCCACCCGCAATGCCTGTGCGGTGTCCAATGAGGCAGCCGCGCGCAAAGGGACCAGCGGCGGAATCATCCCGGCGTTGTTGATCAGGGTGGCGCTTGACAGCGTGTTGGCATCCAGCGCGTTCAGCCATGACAGCAATTGAGAGGCGACGCAAGCGGGTTCGGTCAGGTCGGCCTGCCATTGCGTGAGTGTGCAAGCCTGTGCTTGCGCCAGCGTTGCCAGGGGAGCGTTGATTTGGCGCGAGATGCAAAGCAAAAGATGGTGGGGCGAGATCAACTGCTCGGCTATGGCCAGACCCATGCCACGGGATGCGCCAGTGAGGATGTAGAGATGGGTCATCTGGGGTTATTTCTTTCAAATAGGGACGAAATCAAAAGTACCTGCGTGAAGCTTGATTGAGGGCAACTTTATTCTCCTTTGTCTGTCTATCATGGACATCAACCAATGAGGTTGCCTTAAAAGGAGAAAAACATGCAAGTTCAAGTTCACACCGATAACCACATTGAAGGCAAAGAAGGCTTGGCCAAATGGGCCACCGACAGCGTGAAAGCGACGCTTGCGCGTTTCAAGGATCAGATCACTCGCGCAGAGGTGCATTTCAGTGACGAAAGCAGTGGCAAGAAATCAGCCCCTGAAGAAAAACAGTGCACGCTAGAAGTGCGCATGGAAGGCCATCAGCCCTTGGTGGTCAAGCACCATGCTGCCAGCCTGAACCAGGCGCTGGACGGTGCCTCTGAGAAGATGGCACGTCTGATTGACAACACCCTCGGCCGCATCGCGCACACCTGATCAAAATGGCGGCGGGCTGCTGAACTTCAGTGGTTCAGCAGTTTTTGGATGCTCTAACTCCAAGCGGGTGGCATGCAGCAGCAAGCGCATGCTTTTGGCGGCAATGTGGTTCGGCGCGTACAACGCATCGCCAAGGATCGGGTGGCCTATGGCTTTCATGTGAACTCGCAACTGGTGCGACCTGCCGGTGATCGGCTCAAGGGCGACGCGGGTGGTGCCAGCCTCGACGTCTTGTTCCAGCATCCGCCAGCGGGTCACGCTGGGTTTGCCGCGCACAGCGTCGATGACTCGCAGGGACCGGTTTGGCCAGTCCGCCAAGATCGCCAGAGAAATTTCTTGCCAACCTGCANNATCAGGCCGGAGGTGGCCATGTCCAGTCGGTGTACCACCAGGGCATCAGGAAACACCTGTTGTATCCGGGAACTCAAACTGTCTTGTTTATCTTCTCCGCGTCCGGGCACACTGAGCAGACCCGCTGGTTTATCCAAAACCAACAGTGCATCGTCCGCATACAACAGTGGTAAGTCAGCCAAGCGCGTTGGACTCGGTCAACAGTTTTTGAACCGTGGCGCACAACTCGTCCACGTCGTTGGGTTTGTGAATCAAGGCGCGCGCACCGGCTGCCAGCGCGTCGCGCTCAATTTCGGGGGTGACATAACCCGAGGCCAAAGCCACCGGCAAGTCCGCGCGCAAGGCCTTCACATCACGCAGCAGATCGACGCCGCTGTAGCCTGGCATGTTGTAGTCGGTCACCAGCAGGTCGCAGCCACGGGCATCCTGGCGCAGTGTGGCAATGGCCTGCCGGGGATCGGTGAAGGTGGTGACTTGGTACCCTTTGCGGGTAAGGACCCGTTTAACCAAAAAAACCAGCGCCTCATCGTCGTCGACATAGATCACCCGCTGCCCGGCACCCATGCCACTCTCAATGGCCGGGGGCAGACCCACAGCAGGCAATGGGGGGGCATCTGACACAGGAAACAGCAATGTGAACTCGCTGCCTGCACCCACCTGGCTGCGCACGTTCACCGCACCCAGATGCGCGCGCATGATGCCGTGCACCACAGCCAGCCCCAGGCCGGTCCCTTGACCCACTGGCTTGGTTGTAAAAAATGGCTCAAACACCCTCTGCAATGTGGCTTCACTCATGCCACGCCCGTTGTCGCTCACAGTCAGCTTCACATGTTGGCCACGCAGGCCGCCGCGCCGTTCGGGTGCCTCGTCGGGTGAGCGTAGGCTGTGGCTCAGCTCCACCCGCAAGGTGCCAGTGGCTTGATCCATGGCGTGGATGGCATTGGTGCACAAATTCAGCAAGGCCTGTTCAATTTGCGTGGCATCGGCCAGTACCGGCGGGCAGTCCTGGTCGATATTGGCCAGCAAAGTGATATGAGGTGGAAGGGTCACCTTGACCAGACGCAGGGCTTCCTCGACCACCTCGGCGATTTGCAGCGACTCCCGGTGCGGTGGCTCGTTGCGACTGAAGGTCAGGATTTGGCGCACCAAGTCACGGGCGCGCCGGCCCGCTTTGTCAATTTCGGACAGGCTGACGTCAGGTGTACCACCGGCCAACAGGTCTTGCTGGGCCAGTTTGACGTTGCCCAAAATCGCGCTGATGATGTTGTTGAAGTCGTGCGCAATGCCGCCTGCCATGGTGCCAATGGCCTGCATTTTTTGCGATTCACGCAACTGCAACTCGAGGGCGGCCCTGTGCGCTTCCATGCGCTTGTGCGCCGTCAAATCATGGGCAAACAAGGTGATGATGGCGCCGTCACGGTGATGTTCAAACGACACGCTGACTTCTAGCGGTAGCTTGTCACCGTTACCGGTGATACCCGTCATTTCCCCAAGCTGTGCCTGACTTGCGATGTCGGCATACGACAACACACGGGCGGCATCTGGCAAAAAGTCTGTGAGCGGTCTGCCCAATGCCTGCTCGGTTGGACACTGAAACAGAGTGGCTGCGGTTGGGTTGAACACAATGATGTGCTGGTCCCGGTCCACCGACACGATGGCATCAAACGACGAATTGATGATGGCCGCCAAGCGCGCTTTGCTTTGCTCGAGCTGCTCATTGCGCTCCTGCAACACCTGGGTGCTTCGTTGCAACTCACTGCGCTGAGCCAGCAGCGGGTCCTGGTTGATGATGGCGCAGATAAAGCTGTGCAAGCTGCTTTTGTCATCCACGATGTGGGCAATGTGCAGGTCGCCGGTAAAGGAGCCACTGGAGGCGGCAGAAAACACCAGTTCATTGACCTCGCGTGAACCCGCGTCTACCGCTTCTGCAAAACCCAGTTGCACCCGCGCCAAATCTTCAGCGCTGATGGATGACCACAGGTAGGTCAGGGGTGGGTCGTCTTCCAGTGGGCGCAGCAGTGCCAATGCACGGGCGTTGTACTCCAGCACCAGCCCGGTTTCGTCCACCACCATCAGCGCCAATGGGACGTTGGAAAACAGGGTGACAAAACGCTCGGAAGCACCTTCGGCGGCAGCCTGGCTGAAGCGCAGCGCCTTGTTTTGAATCTCGAGTTCGGATTGGTAGTGGCGCAGGTGGTCCACCAGCTTGGTGGTTGTCAGTTTTTCTGGGGTGTCGGCTCTGCGCCGACCCGGCCCACCGAGTCGCTGGTTGATCGGTGGGCCCTTCGCAGCCTGATGGTGGGCAGCTTTCATGTCAGCCTAAAGTGCGTGCCCGTGCCGGTTAGGGCGCGGTGGCCGTTGGCTGCAAGCCCAAACTCAACGGGGTGCGTTTTTCAGTTTGCCGCGCACCGGTACCACCGTGACGATGGTGGGGCGCACCGCATCGGCTGACACGGGCTTGGGTGGCGCTGTGTCCTTTTTGGGTTTCTTGGTCATCTTGTTGTTGTTCTGCTGTCCTTTGGCCATGATGCATCTCCTGCGTTGGGTGGCTACGGTTTGAAATCAACTGCCCGCGATTATCAGCGCTGGCCAGCGTTGGCTGGCTCAAACTTTGCCACCTTCAAGGGACTGTTGTTGGCTATGAAGCTGCGTAACACGTCTGCGTCGACAAAACCGGTGTTGACAAAGCTGGGGTGATTGGTCAGTTTGGGGTAGCCATCGCCACCCGAGGCCTGGAAGTTGTTGATGCTCATTCTGTAAATTTTGCTTGTGTCCAGTGGTGCGCCTCCCACACGGATGTTGCTGGCCAAGCCCGCCGTTGTCTCCAGTGCCACGCCCGCCAACTGCGGGAAGGCCCCCGAACCGGGACTCATCTTGACCGCTGCGTTCAGGTAGTCTTGCAGTTCAGCGCCAGTCAGGTCGACGGTGCATACGGTGTTGCCAAATGGATGCACTTTGAGCACGTCTTTGTAGGTGATGGCGCCAGCAGGAATTGACTCCCGCACGCCACCTGCATTGACAATGGCCAAGTCGGCCCGGGTGCGATCCATCATTGCGCGGCCAATCAACACCCCCAGGTTGGTCGCCTGGCTGCGGACCACGGCGCGATCGCCTTCCAGCTTGCCATCGCTGCTGCCGATCTGCACCCCCAGTTTGTCTTGCCCAAACTGCTGGTACGGTGTCAATAGTGCCAGCATGTCTTTGTCTTCAGCAATCGGGTCGGTGTAGGTCACTTTGGTCGGTTTGCCGTCGGCCCCTGTCACTGGCTTTTTGAGGTTGATCGGGATCAGCGCGTACTTGACCAATTTGAATTCGCCATTGCGGTATTCAAAATCAGCCCGTCCAACGTACTTGCCCCATTCATGGGCTTGAACAATCCAAGTGCCATTTTGGCGATCGGGCTGGCAGGCGGTGCCAGGTACATAGGCACGGTCCAGCACGTTTTCTGCCTTCATGCAGGCCGGGTTTTGGGTATGACCACCCACCACCAAGTCGATGCCTGTAACTGCGCGTGCCATTTCTACATCGCCCGGTGCCTGGGTGCCGTGGCGGCCGTCTTCATAGTGCCCCATGTGGGTGGCGGCAATCACCACATCGGCCTTTTGGCGCAACTCGGGCACCACTTTGCCAGCTTCGGAAATGACGCTGCGAAACTCAAGCTTGCCTACGTTGTCCGGGTGGGCCATGCGTACCGTGTCTTCCGTGGTCAGACCCATGACACCAACCCGAAGGCCGCCCAGGTTGAACACCTGGTAGGGCGCAAACATGCGTTGGCCACCCTCGTAGATATTGGCGGACAGCATCGGGAACTTGGCCAGGTCGCGCTGCATTTTCAGCACCATCAATGGCTTGTCAAACTCATGGTTGCCCACTGCCATGGCCTGGTAGCCCAGCAGGTTCATGCCCTTGAAGTCAGGCACCGCGTCTTGCAAGTCGGACTCGGGCACACCGGTGTTCACATCGCCGCCGTCCAGCAGCAAGCTGTGGCCGCCAGCCGCAGCCACTTCGCGGCGGATCTGGTCCACAACGGTTTTACGAGCCGCCATGCCATATTCCCCATCGCTGTTGTGCCAGAAACGCCCATGATGGTCGTTGGTGTGCATCACCGTGAGCTTGTAGGTGGTGTCTCGCGCTGGGCCAGAAGACATCAGCGCGCAGCCGGAGAGGGCGAAGATCAAACCCAGCGAAAGGGGAAGGCGGGTGAGTTGCATCGAGGTGTCCTGTGGCGTTGGGAAGTGGTGCGATTTTGGCGGCATTGTGGCGCAAACCGCAGCGGGGAAACCCGAAGCATCATTAGTGATAAAAATGACATCTCGCCCTTTTTAACTAAGGGATAAAAGCTATATTAAAAATAGCAATTTGCACATTGTTGTGGTGATTCGGCGAGTCAGTCGCGGCGCACTTCCATTATTTCGCGCCTAAACGGTACCGCATCCGGGTCACTCAGGGGTTGATCGAGTTCACGCGCCGCGCGGTGACCCGCATACACCGCGGCAGCCACGGTGCCAGGCGCGTAGGCGTCGCCCAGGCACTGAACGCTCTGGATGCCTGCATGGGCCCATTCGCCTTGCCGCGCAAGCAGCTGCTGGTGCAGCGCGTCGTCCGGGTCACGCATGGTGACCATCACCAGATTGGCGCAATGAAGCATCTGCGGCTGGCCACCATAAATGCTGGTCATGGACAACGACAACGCGCCATCGGCCATGGCCGAGGCATCCAGCAGTTCGGTGGCAATGTGCAACTGCACTCCCAGGCCCATCAGCTCGGCCTGAATGCGGTGCTGCTCCATGGTCATTTCGGTGAATTCCGAGACTTTGACCGAAGGCGTGATCAGGTGCACTTGGTGGCCGGCACGGGCCAATTTTTCAGCCAACGCGCCGCCCATGTAGTAGTGGTCATCGTCATAAATCACCACCGGCGAGGCCAAGGCCGCGCCAGCCATGACCTCATCCGGGCTCAGCACCTGAGGCAGTTGCGAATTGACCAGCGGGGCGCGGTGCTGGCGACCCAGGCCGTCCTTGCGCCAACGTGCGCCCGTGGCCAAAAATACCCGTGCGAAGCCAAAAGCCAGCACCTGATCAGCGTCGAGCCGACTGTCCAAGTACACAGCGACGTTGGGCATTTGGCGAATGGCTTGCAGGCGGTGCTTGGCCACCCGCATCCAGGTGGCCAAGCCGGGCAGGGCGGCATCCACCAGCAACCGGCCCCCAGCGCGCCGGTTTGCATCGGCAAGCGCAACTTGGTAGCCGCGCTGGCCCAGTGCGCGTGACAGTTCCAACCCGGCAGGGCCAGCTCCCACCACCAGCACCGAATCGCCCGATGCCGCCGGTGCGATTCGCTCGGGGTGCCAGCCACGGCGCCACTCCTCGCCCATTGTGGGGTTTTGGGTGCAGCGGATGGGCACACACAGGTTGTCGCCGGTCACGCAGATGTTGCAGCCAATGCATTCACGGATGTCGTTGATGCGGCCTTCTTCAATCTTGCGCGGCAAGAACGGGTCGGCAATCGATGGCCTGGCCGCACCAATCAAATCCATCACGCCTCGGCGGATGGCCGACACCATGGCATCGGGCGAGGTATAGCGCCCCACGCCCACCACCGGTTTGCTGGTCAGCGACTTGACGAAGCCGATGTAGCGCTCCTGATAGCCCTCTTGTGAAAAACGAGCGGTCTGGCTGTCGTTGGACCAATCGGCAATGTTCACGTCCCACAAATCGGGCAGATCGGCCAGCATAGCGATTACATCGCGGCCCTCGGACTCCGCGGTGATGCCCAACGGCCCGAGCAACTGGTCCACCGCCAGGCGCACCGCGACCGCGCAGCGATCACCCACGGCATCTTTGGTGTCTTCGATCAGCTCGCGCAAAAAGCGCACCCTGTTTTCCAGGCTACCACCGTACTCGTCGCTGCGCCGGTTGGTGCGCCGACTGATGAAGTGCATGGGCAGCCCCAGGTCGTGACCTGCATAGACGTAAATGACATCAAAGCCAGCATCACGCGCGCGCAGTGCGGCTTGGCGGTGCCACCGGCGCACATTGGCAATATCGCGTTTGTCCATGCTGCGGGCCTGAATCGGGTCCGTGGCTTTGACCGGCAGGTGAGACGGCGCCATCGGGATCTCGCGGCTGTACCGGTTGGGTGTGGCATAGCCGTTGAAAAACAGCTCAGCACCAGCCAGTGCATCATGGGCATGGCAGGCATCGGTCATCAGGCGCATGGCCGGAATATCGCGCTCGTCCCACAGACGCCCCTCAAAGTGCGGCGCAATTTCGGAGAACGGACTGATCTCGATCTCTTCCGTGCACACCACGCCCCAGCCACCTTCGGCCTTGACGCCACGCATCGCCGCCAGCGTGGCCGGTTTGCCGTGGCCCATGCCGTTGCAGTGTGGCACTTGGTAAAAGCGATTTTTGGTTTTTACCGGGCCAATCTGAACCGGTTCAAACAGGATGTCGTAGCGGGGATCGCGGGTGGTCATGGCGTTTCGGTCTGCGGTAGTGGATGTGGCGCTGCCGGTTAGTTTAGGGTGCCTGTTGGCAATGCATTGCCAAAGCGTGTGCGGTGGAGAATTTAGGCTATGTTGGAAATATCCGACACCACGGCATTCTTGCGGGTGCTAACTTCGCGCCACTTCATTTTTATATCGAGTTGGACATGCCAAAAACACTGATTGAACCTTTCCGCATCAAGAGCATTGAACCCATCCGAATGACCACCCTCAAAGAACGGGTTGAGCTTTTGGAGGCCGCCAAACTGAATGTTTTCAAGCTGCATGCTGAGGACGTTTTGATTGACTGGTTGACCGACTCCGGCACCGGCGCCATGTCGTCCAAGCAGTGGGGTGCCATCATGGAGGGCGACGAAAGTTACGCCGGTGCGCGAAGCTTTTATCGCTTGGAGGCCGCTATTCAAGACATCACCGGCATGAAGTTTTTTGTGCCCACGCATCAGGGCCGTGCCGCTGAAAAAGTGCTGTTTACCGCCGTCTGCAAAAAAGGCGATGTGGTGCCCAACAACTGCCACTTTGACACCACCCGGGCCAACCTGGAATACCTTGGGATTGAGGCGCTGGACCTGGTGATTGCCGAAGGGCTACAGCCGTCAACCATCCACCCCTTCAAGGGCAACATCGACCTCGAGCGTGTTGAGGCCTTGCTGAAATCGCGTGGCGAGCAGATTCCATTTGGCATGATCACTGTAACCAACAACACCGGCGGCGGTCAACCCGTGTCCATGGCCAATATCCGCGCCTATGCCGCGCTACTCAAGAAATACGGCAAACCCTTCATCATGGACGTGTGCCGTTTCTCGGAAAACGCCATGTTCATCAAGATGCGCGAACCGGGCTACGAAAACACCCCCATCAAAACCATCGTGCAAGAGATGTTCTCCTACGCCGACGGTGCCACCATGAGTGCCAAGAAAGACGGCATGGTGAATATTGGTGGTTTCATCGTGCTGCGCAGCGAAGAGTGGATGGACGCGGTGCGCAATGTGCTGATCCTGACCGAGGGCTTCCCCACCTACGGCGGCCTGGCCGGGCGCGACCTGGAGGCGCTGGCCGTGGGCCTGGTCGAGGGCATGGACGAAGACTACCTGCGCTACCGTCTGCGCACCGCCGAGTACCTGGGCGAGCGGCTGGACGCCGCTGGCGTCGGCTTCGTCAAGCCCACTGGCGGCCATGCGGTGTACATCGACGCCCGCACCGTGCTGCCCGACATGCCGGTGGCGCATTACCCGGCCTGGGCGCTGTGCAATGCGCTGTACCTGGAAGGCGGCATCCGCGGCGTGGAGATCGGCTCGGTGATGTTCGGCAAGCGGCTGGCCGACGGCAGCGAGACCTACCACCGCATGGAACTGGTGCGGCTGGCGATCCCGCGGCGCGTGTACACGCAGAGCCACATGGAATACGTGGCCGAGACCTTCGAGGAGATCATGCGGGTGCGGAACGCTGCGAAGGGTTTCCGGATCGTGAAGGAGCCGAAGCTGCTGCGGCATTTCACGGCGCATTTCGAGCCTGTGGCATGAGCACGGTGCGGGCGACCAAACACTTCACGTTCGAGCTGGCCCATGCCCTCACCGGGCACGGGGGGCTGTGCGCCCACCTGCACGGCCATTCGTACGTGCTCGATGTCACCGTAGAGGGAACACCCCGCCGGGAGCCTGGCGGTCTCGCCGACGGCATGGTGATCGACTTCGCCGACCTCAAGCGTATCGTACGGACCCTGGTGGTCGACCACTACGACCATGCCCTGGTGCTGCACGAGGCGGAGCGTGAGGGACTGCCGGTGGGCAGGCCGCTCTTCGCGCGGGTGCGCTTCACGCCGTGGCAGCCCACCTGTGAGAACCTGCTGCTGGACATCGTGGCGCGCATCGGCCCTGCGCTGCCCCCTGCGGTAGCGCTGCACCATGTGCGGTTGCAGGAGACCGCCACGAGCTGGACGGAATGGGGCGACGGCCGTCATGTGGGGTCTGAAGGACTGACAAAAGTCACCCGCCCCCACTGATCGCTGTCAGCCGCCACCCTCCGGGGCTCCGGCACTTTCGCATCGCGAAGCGCGGACCATGAGCGTCATCTTCATACTCCTCACGGTGAGTATATTGGTCGCCGGACTATTCCTGGTGGGTTTCATCTGGGCCGTGCGCAAGGGGCAGTACGATGATGACCGTTCACCGGCCGTGCGCATCCTGTTGGATGATGGGGTGCGTGTGGGGAAGGTGGATGGCGAACAGGGGTCGGTGAATGGAAAGGAACATGCATCGGAGCATCCGCCATCGGTCGACCCCGGATCACCCGCACCCGCACCCACGACCCATCACACTGCACAAACCGCTGCATCATGATCGAGCGTTTCCAGTACGATAACCGCATCGTCAAGAACTTCCTCTTCATCACCATCCTGTGGGGTGTGGTGGGCATGCTCGTGGGCCTGATCGCGGCGCTGCAACTGGTGGTGCCGGCCCTCAACTTCAGCGAGTGGACCACCTTCGGACGTATCCGTCCGCTGCACACCAACGCGGTGATCTTCGCCTTCGTGGGCAACGCTATTTTCGCCGGTGCTTACTACAGCCTGCAGCGCCTGCTGAAGACGCGCATGTTCAGCGATGTGCTGAGCAAGATCCATTTCTGGGGCTGGCAGCTCATCATCGTTTCCGCAGCGATCACGCTTCCGCTGGGCATGACCCAGGGCAAGGAGTACGCCGAGCTGGAGTGGCCCATCGACATCGCCATCGCGTTGATCTGGGTGGTGTTCGGCATCAACATGATCGGCACCATCCTGAAGCGTCGCGAGCGGCACCTCTACGTGGCCATCTGGTTCTACATCGCCACCTGGGTCACAGTGGCCATGCTGCACATCGTGAACAGTATAAGCATACCGGTGGATATCGGCAAGAGCTACAGCTGGTACGCCGGTGTGCAGGACGCGTTGGTGCAATGGTGGTACGGGCACAACGCGGTGGGCTTCCTGCTCACGACGCCGATGCTGGGATTGATGTACTACTTCCTGCCCAAGGCGGCGGAGCGCCCGGTGTTCAGCTACCGCCTGTCGATCATCCACTTCTGG
>DFWT01000050.1 GCA_002381045.1 Rhodoferax sp. UBA4127 | reverse complement strand
CGTCCTACAACCCTTAACCAAAGCCGCCTGACCGCTCAAGACAACGCCGTACTGAAACTGACCGGCATCTACCAGCCAACCACCGCCAGACCGATCCTTTAAAGCCGAGCAGCATCCGTACCAAATCCCAAATCTGACACGCCAAAACGCTGCCTAGACCCCTTGGTGGGCATTCCGCATTAACCCCACCAAAGCCTCCTGAATCTGCATCAACCCACCCGCCACATCAGCTTCACTCAGCCCAACATAGTGCCGGTGCAACACATCACCTTTGGGCGCAGTGTGGTTCAGAATCCGACGCAGCACAGCATCCCCAAGCCCCAGCTTCTCGCCAACCGTTGCCACCAACTTCCTCAAGTCATGCAGCATGAAGCGTGGTGCCCCAAGTCGCATCGCCATCGAATGAACATGCTCTGCCGAAACACCCTTGAACAGTTCATCGCCAACTTCCAATCCCAAACACCGCCGTTCCAGAATCTCCCGCATCATCGGTGTGATCGGTAACGAATGCGGCTTGCCGTTCTTGGTCATGGCGATGCTCAGAACGCCGCCAGCCAAGTCAATCTGCTGGCGCTGTAACTCCCGGCACTCATTGCGTCGCAAGCCCGTGTAGAGCGTCAGAAGCAAGAAGTCCCGCTGGCGCTCGCCGAGCTTGTCCACGGCTTCCCGCCAAGCTGGCAGATCACCCACCTGCAACACCCGTGCCCGTGGCTGAGAGCGTTCCGGCATCAAGCCTGCATCGGACAGTCTGTCAAAAGGTGATTCAAGCTGCAAACCGTGAACCGCGTTCACGTACCGGACCAGCGAACTGACCAGACCCCGACCCACCTCCACCAGTGCCGCACCCTTGGACTGGGCAAACCCATGGCAATGTTCGCTGAACGCCTGACCACCCAAGTCCACCACCGATCTGTCCAGCCAATCCCCGAAATGGGTTCTCAAGATCGAGTCGTACCGCTTCTGGCTTGACGCCTTGATGCTCTTGGCCACACCGTATGCAATCAACGCCTCACGAAGCGTCGGCAAAGCCACCGCAACCGCCTTGCTGGGTGTCCGACCTGCCCGGCATTCCCGCAAGATTTCCAAAGCCTTCGCTCTGGCCTCGTCCACGCTCATCAAGGGCCAGTAACCCAAGATCATCCGGAACTGCTTGCCGCCGACACTGGTGGCCACTTTGAAGGCGCGTTTGCGCGGGTTCATCCGAACGCAAAAGCCGCAAAGCTGTCTGTCCCGCAGGATGCGCCCATCAGCCACGGTGCTGCGAAGCATCAAGGATTCGCTGATAAGTACAATCGGCATCAAACTTCCAGAGCTAAACGAGGACAAAACTTTGCAGGAATGCACTGTTTTGACGGGTTTGGTTTTGACCAATTCGACCGTGCAAATTGACGCGCGGCAGGCACTTCAACGATCCCGACATTAGGTTCAATTGTGCAGGCTGGGTATTGATTCATAAGGACTTTCATGAAATGTGGAATCGTGGGCTTGCCCAATGTTGGTAAGTCAACTCTGTTCAACGCCTTGACCAAGGCTGGCATCGCGGCGGAGAACTACCCCTTTTGTACGATTGAGCCGAATGTGGGCATCGTTGAAGTGCCTGACCCACGATTGGATGCATTGGCGGCTATCGTCAACCCGCAAAAGGTCCAGCGTGCGATCGTCGAGTTTGTGGACATCGCCGGTTTGGTCGCCGGTGCCAGCACCGGTGAAGGCCTGGGCAACAAGTTCCTTGCGCACATCCGGGAAACGGATGCCACGGTGAATGTGGTGCGCTGTTTTGAGGACGACAACGTGGTGCATGTGGCCGGCAAGGTGGACCCGATCTCTGACATCGAGGTGATTCAGACCGAGCTGTGCTTGGCCGACTTGAGCACGGTGGACAAGGCTTTGTCTCGCTACCAGAAAGCCGCAAAGTCAGGTGGTGACAAAGAGGCCATCAAGCTAGTGAGTATTCTGGAGCGCTGCCAGGCCGCGCTGAACGAGGCCAAGCCGGTGCGCTCGATCAGTTTTAGCAAAGAAGAGCAGCCGCTGCTCAAGCAGTTTTTCCTGATCACTGCGAAGCCGGCCATGTTTGTGGCGAATGTGGCTGAAGACGGCTTCAGCAACAACCCGTTTCTGGATCGCCTGACGGCCTATGCCACTGCCCAAAACGCGCCAGTGGTGGCGATCAGCGCCAAGCTGGAGGCCGAGATGGCCGAGATGAGCGATGAAGACCGCCTGATGTTTCTGGAAGAACTTGGGCTTCACGAGCCGGGCCTGAACCGCTTGATTCGCGCAGCCTACGATTTACTGGGTTTGCAAACCTATTTCACCGCCGGTGTCAAAGAGGTGCGCGCATGGACCATCCACAAAGGCGACACCGGCCCGCAAGCGGCTGGCGTGATTCACACCGACTTTGAGAAGGGCTACATCCGCGCCCAGACCATTGCCTATGACGACTTCATCACGTTCAAGGGTGAGCAGGGCGCCAAGGACGCGGGCAAGATGCGCGCTGAAGGCAAAGACTACGTCGTCAAAGATGGCGACGTGATGAATTTCTTGTTCAGCTCTTGAAGAAATATGGCACTGACCCTTGTGAAATAAGCGTCAGAAGCTACATTAAATGTAGCTAACCACCAAACACACCCATCAGCGCTGCAGTCATCGTCAGGTACCGGGCGAACTTGCCAATGGCCATGTAAATCACGCACGGCCAGAACGGCAGCTTGAGCCAACCGGCCACCGCACACAGCGGGTCACCCACCACCGGCAGCCAAGCCAGGAGGCAGGCTTTGGGCCCTAGGCGCTGCAGCCAATCCAGCGCGCGCAGGTGGTGTTGGGAGTGGCTGTATTTATCCACCACCTTGTGCGAGACCAAGCCCATCCACCAAGACACTGCGCCACCCAGTGTGTTGCCCACGGTGGCCACGCCAATCGCTGGCCAAAACAAATCGGGATTGAGTTTGACCAGCCCAAACACAGCTGGCTCCGAACCCATGGGCAGCAATGTGGCAGAGACAAACGACACCACAAACACGGTGCTCAGGCCAAACTTGGGCAACGCCAGCAGGGTGAGAAGGTGGTCGAGCCAGAGTTCCATGGGTGCGCGAGTATAGGGACGGCGGGTGATCGGCGTCTGTACGCAAAAACTTATTGCTGCTGAAATTTTGGGCAGCTAAAATCCGGCGTCCAACGCCCAACCCCGTCGCTCCATTTCTTTCTCCCTGCCTTGTTTCGCATGATTTCGTTCGTATGAACATCGGACCCTACCTGTTGCCCAACCGTTTCTTTGTGGCGCCGATGGCTGGCGTGACAGATCGGCCGTTTCGCCTGTTGTGCAAACGATTTGGTGCGGGTTATGCGGTGAGCGAGATGGTGACCAGTCGGCCGGATTTATGGGATTCGTTAAAGACCTCGCGCCGCGCCAACCACGAAGGCGAACCGGGGCCGATTGCGGTGCAGATCGCCGGCACCGAGCCTCAAATGATGGCTGACGCCGCCCGCTACAACATCGACCGTGGCGCTCAAATCATTGACATCAACATGGGCTGTCCGGCCAAAAAAGTTTGCAACAAATGGGCGGGTTCTGCTCTGATGCAAAACGAGGCGCTAGCGCTACAAATCGTCTCAGCGGTGGTGCAGGCCTGTGCGCCGCACGGCGTGCCGGTCACGCTGAAGATGCGCACCGGCTGGTGTGAGGCTGAAAAAAATGCCTTGCGGCTGGCGCTTGCTGCGCAGGATGCGGGCGTGCAGATGCTCACTGTGCATGGCCGCACGCGCGAGCAGGGTTACAAGGGCGCGGCCGAATACGACACCATCGCCGCCGTCAAAGCGGCGCTGCAGATTCCGGTGGTCGCCAATGGCGACATCAACAGCCCAGAAAAAGCGCGAGATGTGCTGGCCGCTACCGGTGCCGATGCGGTCATGGTGGGCCGCGCGGCACAGGGGCGGCCTTGGATCTTTAGGGAGATGGCGCACTTTTTGGCGACTGGCCAGCACTTGGCACAACCGCTGGTGGCCGAAGTCAAAGCCCTGTTGCTGGCGCACCTGCAAGACCATTACCAGTTGTATGGCGAGTTTGCCAGTGTGCGCAGCGCGCGCAAACACATTGGCTGGTATGTGCGGGCCTTGCCCGGGGGCGAGGCGTTTCGCGCCGACATGAACCGCTTGACCGACTGCCAAACGCAGTTATCGGCAGTGGCTGATTTTTTTGACGAACTCAATACACGCATGGACCGCTTGCCGAACCCCAGCGCCCAAGAACAATACGACCCGATGGAGACGGCGGCATGAAAAACCAGCACATTGCAGACTGTGTGCGCAGCAACCTTGAGAGCTATCTAAGCGACCTGGGCCGAAGCGAACCCAACAACATGTACGACATGCTGGTGGCCGTGGTGGAGAAACCGCTGCTCGAGGTAGTGATGCAACATGCCGAGCAAAACCAGTCCAAGGCGGCGCAGTTTTTGGGACTCAACCGCAACACCCTGCGCAAGAAGCTGCTTGAGCACAAGCTTCTTAATTAATAGCTGTTAACGCCTATTTCATAAGGGCTAGAGCATGATTTTTTATAAATCATTGGACTCGACCTGAATTCTTTTTACTACTCTACTCAGCCACCATGAACGCACTGATCTCTGTCTCTGACAAAACCGGTATTGTTGAATTTGCCAAAAGCCTGCACGCGCTGGGCATCAAACTCTTGTCCACCGGCGGCACTGCCAAGTTGCTGGCCGACCAGGGCCTGCCGGTGACCGAAGTGGCGGCGCTCACCGGCTTTCCTGAAATGCTGGACGGGCGGGTTAAAACCCTGCACCCCAAGGTGCATGCCGGTCTGCTGGCGCGCCGCGATTTGCCCGAGCACATGGCGGCTATCAAGGCCTATGCCATTGACACGATTGACCTGCTGGTGGTGAACCTCTACCCGTTTGAATCCACCGTGGCCAAGCCTGGTTGCACGCTAGAAGACGCCATTGAGAACATCGACATTGGCGGCCCGGCCATGGTGCGAAGCGCCGCCAAGAACTGGAAAGACGTGGCGGTGTTGACCGATGCGTCCCAATACACCCAGGTGCTGGCCGATTTGCAGGCCACCGGCACCGTGGCGCTGAAGACCAAGTTTGCCTTGAGCGTGGCCGCGTTCAACCGCATCAGCCAGTATGACGGGGCCATCAGCAACTACCTCTCATCCATCGAATTCGATGAAGCCGCCAGCACGCCAGCGCGCAGCCTGTTCCCGGCCCAGTCCAACGGCAACTTCGTCAAACTGCAGGACCTGCGTTACGGCGAAAACCCACACCAGAGTGCCGCCTTCTATCGCGACCTGTGCCCAGCGCCTGGTTCACTGGTAACTGCCGTTCAATTGCAAGGCAAAGAACTCAGCTACAACAACATCGCCGATGCGGACGCCGCTTGGGAATGCGTCAAGAGCTTCAACACACCGGCCTGTGTCATCGTTAAACACGCCAACCCGTGTGGCGTGGCAGTCGGTGCGAATGCGCTTGAGTCATATAGCAAGGCTTTCCAGACCGACCCAACCTCGGCTTTTGGCGGCATCATTGCGGTGAACTGTGTGCTGGACGAAGCGGCAGCCCTGCAAATGTCCAAGCAGTTCATTGAGGTGCTGATGGCGCCAGCCTTCACGCCTGAGGCGCTGGCGGTGTTCAAGTCCAAGGTCAATGTGCGCGTGCTGCAGATTGCCCTGCCGCCAGGCGGTCCATCCGATTGGGATAACGGCCGCAATGCCATGGATATCAAGCGCGTGGGATCTGGCCTGTTGATGCAAACCGCCGACAACCATGAACTCACCCTGGCCGACCTAAAAGTGGTCACCAAACTGCAACCTACCGCAGAGCAATTGCAAGACTTGTTGTTTGCCTGGAAGGTCGGCAAGTTCGTCAAAAGCAATGCCATCGTGTTCTGCAAAGACGGCATGACCATGGGTGTGGGTGCGGGTCAGATGAGCCGCCTTGACTCGGCGCGTATTGCCAGCATCAAGGCNNGCCTTCTTCCCGTTCCGTGACGGCCTGGACGTGGTGGTGGATGCAGGCGCCACCTGTGTCATCCAGCCAGGCGGCTCGATGCGCGACCAGGAAGTGATCGACGCGGCAGATGAGCGCGGCGTGGCCATGGTGTACTCAGGCGTGCGGCACTTCAGGCATTGAATTCAAGTTCAACGCTCGACCTGTTCACCGACTGACCCAGCGATGAAAATGCATCCCCGCGCTTTCATCAGTATTGCCCTTGTTGTCTACACCCACATCACCATGGCCATGGACCTTGCACCTCTTTGGGATTTCAACAAACCCGAGTTGAGTGAGCAGCGCTTCAGAGACGCGCTCTCCACCGCATCGGGTGATGATGCGCTGATACTTCAAACCCAGATCGCGCGGTCATTTGGCCTTCGCAAAGACTTTGCTAAAGCCCAGGACATTCTGAAATCCATTGAGAAGTCGGCGGCGTCCGCGGGTCCCGAGGCGCGAGCCCGCTATGCCCTTGAGCTCGGGCGCACTTACGCGTCTGCCACCCACCCGCCTGAGTCGCAAACGCCGGAGTCCAAAAAACTTGCACTCGCCGCTTTTGAACGTGCGCTTGAAACTGCCAAAGGTGCAGGTCTGGATGGGCTTGCCATAGATGCAATTCATATGCTGGCTTTTGTGGACACCGAGCCGGCGGATCAACTGAAATGGGGCCGGGAAGCGCTTGCAGTGGTGATGGCCTCGAACCAGCAGGAAGCCAAGAAGTGGGAGGCGTCCATTCAGAACAACATTGGCTACGCGTTGCACCAACTGGGACGGTTTGACGAGGCGTTGAGTACTTTCAAGCAGGCACTTGTCATTCGTGAGCGTGGGACCAACGCCGAGGCCATTCGTGTCGCCCACTGGATGATCGCCTGGACACTGCGTGCCATGGGTCGTATGGATGACGCGCTTGCCATTCAATTGCGACTCGAGCAGGAGTGTGAAGCGGCCAAAGCGCCAGACCCCTACGTTTTTGAAGAGCTTGAAACTCTGTATCGTGCCCGTGGTGACGAGGTACGAGCCGGTCACTATGCAGAACTTAAAAAGTCTGCTGGTGGTTAGGGCAGAATTTTTTGGCTTGTTTCTAGACTGTGCCTGTTATTGAAATGTCAGTCTGCCAAAGGTCAGGCGGATGGCATGGAAGGTGGCGAGCAGGAAGTGTCTAAACTTTGCGCCATGACTGTACGTGCCGCCACTCTTGCAGATGCCCCCAAACTTGCTGCGATTCATGTGGCGGCTTGGCGTGCTGCGTATGCCGATCACATGCCAGCAGAGTTTCTGGCGGGCCTGAGCGTCGAGGAGCGCGCGGCCATGTGGCAAAGGTCGTTGTCAGAGCCGAGTCCACGTGCCGTTGCTGTCTCTCTCGATGAGGCCGGTAATCCTGTTGCCTGGTGCGTTTGTGGCCCGTCCCGAGATGAGGATGCAAATGGCACCGCCACGGCTGAGTTGATTGCGATCAACGTGCACCCCTCGGCATGGCGCAAGGGCCATGGAAAAGCGCTGTGTCAATGGACTCTGGCCCACGCAAGAAGGCAGCACTGGTCATCGATCACGCTGTGGGTTTTGCGTGGCAACGGTCGAGCGCGCGCCTTCTATGAAAAGCTGGGCTTTGAAGCCGACGGCACAGAAAAGCAAGATGTTCAGCGTCTCGGTTTTGTGTTGGATGAGATACGCTACAAAATGCGCATGTCGTACGCCGCGGCCTGATGCATTTGAGCCGACCAACCGCAGTAGTTCTGAATTTGAAGGAGAACCCACCATGCCCACCGGAACCGTTCAACTGCATCGGGTCCTGCGCTCCACGCCCGAAAAAATCTACCGTGCCTTCTTGGACCCAGCGGCTATGGCCAAGTGGATTGCGCCCTATGGCTTCACCTGCACGGTGCACCACATGGAACCCAGGGTGGGCGGTAGTTTCAGAATGTCGTTCCAGAATTTCTCCACGGGGCACGGGCATGCCTTTGGCGGGGAATACAAAGAACTGGTTCCGGGAGAACTCCTCAAGTACACCGACAAGTTTGATGATCCGAACCTGCCAGGTGAGATGCAGGTGACTGTCCGCTTGCGCCAGGTCGTTTGTGGGACCGAGATCGCCATCAACCAGGAGGGCATCCCGGAAGTGATCCCGCTGGAGATGTGCTATCTGGGCTGGCAAGAGTCACTAGCCCAACTGGCCCATCTCGTGGAACCCGAAATTCAGGGTTAGCGCCAGCGGCAACCGGCCCACGGGCTCTGGGGGCCATCGCCTGATTCACAATAAATCAGGCCGTAGCCCTTATTTAATAAGCGCTTGTAGCTGCTATTTGTATAGCGTCTTGAAAATTTCCTGCGCCGTGGCAACAGTGGTCGCAATGTCCTGGTCGGTGTGAGCGTTGCTGACAAATCCCGCTTCGTACAAGGCCGGGGCGATGTACTCGCCGCGGTCCAACAAGCCGTGGAACAACTGGTTGAATTTGGCGCCTTCGGTCTTCATGACCTGGGTGTAGTTTTGTGGCAGTTCGGGTAGCAAATAAAAACCCATCATGCCGCCTTCGGAGTCACCACAAAACGCCACGCCTTCAGCTGCAGCAGCTTGACTTAAGCCGCTGATCAGTGCCTTGGTTTTGCGGCNNCAAGGTGCCGGCCTGGTACACCGTGCCCAGCGGGGCTAGGTGGTTCATCACCGAGCGCTTGGCTCCAAAGGCGGCCAGCGGCATGCCGCCACCAATCACCTTGCCCATCACCGTCATGTCGGGTTCGAAGCCGGGGATGGCTTTGGCGTAGACACTTTGTGCACCACCCAGCGCCACGCGGAAACCGGTCATGACTTCGTCAAAGACCAACAGGGTTCCGTACTGGGTGCACAGTTCGCGGCAGCGCTTCACAAACGGAATCGAGGCCCGCACGAAGTTCATGTTTCCGCAGATCGGTTCCATCATCAGGCAGGCTATTTCGCTGCCTTGGGCGGCAAAGGCGGCTTCCAGTTGCTCAATGTTGTTGTATTCCAGCACCACCGTGTGCTGCACCACCTCCGGGGGCACACCGGCACTGGTGGGGTTGCCAAAGGTAGCCAAACCCGAGCCGGCCTTCACCAACAAAGCGTCGGCATGGCCGTGGTAACAGCCCTCAAACTTGATCAGCTTGCTGCGCCCAGTGGCGCCGCGCGCCAGGCGAATGGTGCTCATGGCAGCTTCGGTGCCCGAACTGACCAGTCGCACCATGTCCATACTGGGCATGATTTTCAAAATGGCTTCGGCCAGTTCCACTTCGCGCTCGGTCGGTGCGCCATACGAGAAGCCTTCCAGCACCGCTTTTTGCACCGCTTCCACCACGGCAGGGTGGCCGTGGCCCAGAATCATCGGACCCCAGGAGCCGATGTAGTCGGTGTAGCGTTTGCCGTTGGCATCCCAGATGTAGGCGCCTTGGGCGCGGGAGATAAATCGGGGTGTGCCACCCACAGCGCGAAAGGCCCGCACCGGCGAGTTGACGCCGCCAGGAATCACCTTTGCAGCGCGGTCGAACAGAGTTTGGTTGAGATCAGTGGTGGGTGTCATGGGTGCTTGGTTTCAGTGAGGTAAGTGGGTTGAGTGATTCTGGTGCGAGTTCCTCGCTTGGTCCGGTTGGTGCATCGTCATCTCCTGTCGCATCAGGCTGAGCCCAGAATAAGCGATCAGGCACCTGGTGACCCATGCCGGGGCGAAACCCGCCAGCAAGACACTGGTCGAGGTAACTCAATGCCTCTGAAAATGCCGCTTCCAATTCGCAGCCGCTGGCCAACAGAGCGGCCAGCGCGGCAGACAGTGTGTCACCGGCGCCAGAAAATGCGCCATCCTGGCGAGGAAATTTTTCGCTGAGCAGAGCCGTCTGGGCGCTGGCCAAGGTGTTTTCGATCCAGCCTTCTGTGTTTGTGATGCCGGTGACCAGTGTGTAGCTGGCACCAAGGCCGTTTGCAGCCATGGCGATGTCGCGAGCACTCGGGTTGCGCTCACCCGCCCAGGTCGGCAGCAACCAGCGCCACAAGGTGCTGTAATTGCCCACCAGCACGCCGGTTTGCGGCAGGATCAGTTCGCCGAAGGCATCGTGGTAGGCCTCAATCTTGTCAACTGTCCACCAAGACAAGTCTGGCATGTAGGCTACCAGGGGTACATCCGGGTAGTCGGAGGCGATGTTGGCTACGACACCCAGGTTGTCGGGGGTGCCAACAAAGCCGAGCTTGATGGCCTGGATTTCGATGTCTTCCAGCACGGCACGCGCCTGCTCGCCCACGGCATCGTCATCAAGCGGAAAAAAATCGAAGATGTGTGAGGTGTCCCGGGCCAGTGCGCCGCTGAGCACCGGTAACGCATGCGCCCCCACCGAGGCAATGGCCACGATGTCTGCGGCAAAACCGGCCGCACCGCTGGGGTCGCCGCTGTTGAACGCCAGCACACACGCTGGTATGGGTTCCGCGGGTGTGCTGGCTTGCTTGGCGCTAATCAATTGCTCGCCCATTCACGGACCCCGGGTTTTCTTCAGGCAAAATATAAATTGAAAGTGGGTCAGCACAAAAACGCACCGACCCACTGTGTATGTCATAACATTCTATTGGAAGGCCTCGCCTGCTGTGACCGACTGTGTAACTTGGATGTGCCTGATATGTGGCTGGATCTATGACGAGGCAGCAGGCGACCCTGAAAGTGGCGTGGCACCGGGTACCCCGTGGCAAGCTGTGCCTGTAAACTGGACCTGCCCCGAATGCGGGGCCCGCAAGGAAGACTTTGAGATGGTTCAACTCTGAGGAGTTGAACCGGTGGAAGTGGTGGCGACTTCTGTCGCTTGTGTGCGTTGGTCAAGTCAGGAGTGACATCAGGTGAATACAAGCGGCTCCAATNNGACGTGGTTTTGGCGGAAGACGGCTTTGATGCGTTGGCCAAGGTGTGTGACTACCACCCCGACCTTATTTTTTGTGACATTTTGATGCCGCGCCTGGATGGGTACCAAACCTGCGCCATCATCAAACGCAATGCGCAATTTGCCAACGTCCCGATCGTCATGCTGTCCTCGAAGGACGGCGTTTTTGACAAAGCACGTGGTCGCATGGTGGGTGCGCAAGATTATTTAACCAAACCGTTTACCAAAGACCAACTGCTCAAAGCAGTTGAGCAGTTTGGTGTGGCGGCCTAAGGAGCGGGACCGTGACGATACACAACGTGTTGGTGGTCGACGATTCAAAAACCGAGTTGATGTTTTTGACCGACCTGCTGCAAAAAGTAGGTATGGCGGTGCGTACAGCTGAAAACGCTGAAGAAGCCCTTCACCAGCTCAAAGAGCACCGGCCGGACTTGATCCTGATGGATATTGTGATGCCCGGTCAAAACGGATTTCAATTGACCCGATCGATCAGCCGCTCGCCGGATTACGCTGATATTCCCATCATCATCTGTACCAGCAAGAATCAGGAGACAGATCGGGTATGGGGCCTGCGCCAGGGCGCCAAGGACTACATCACCAAGCCAGTGAAGTCCGAGGAATTGATGGAAAAAATCAAGGCCTTGGGCTGATTCGGGTAAACCAATGTCTAACAAAGAGGCCTTGAGAGAACTTCAGACCCGCTTGGCGGGTCGTTTGCAACTGGCGCGCGAAGAAGTGGCGTCGGCAGCCTGGTTGGCGGTGCGGGTAGGGTCATTGAATGCGTTGCTGCCCCTGACCCAATCAGGTGAGATTTTTGGCCTGCCAGCCATCGCCAGTGTGCCCTACGCACAGGCATGGTTGCTGGGTGTGGTGAACTTGCGTGGTGGCCTTTACAGTGCCGTGGATTTGGCCAGTTTCATGAGTGGTCAGGCGTCACCTGTGCGTTCTGAACAGGCTTGGGCGCAGGTGCGCTTGGTGACTTTCAATCCCGAGCTCGAATTGAACTGCGCACTGATGGTCGATGCATTGCTCGGGCTGCGTCGTGCGGATGCCTTTGTGTCATCTCGCAGTGCGCCAGCCGGGTCACCCGATTACCTCGGGCAACTGTGTGTGGATGCGCAGGGCCTCGAATGGCAAGAAATCAACTTGCAGTTTTTGGCGCAGAACCAGACCTTTTTAAACGTGGGTGCGTGAACTTTTTTTGGGGTATTCCGATGGCTTTAGTTGATCAAATCAAGAACTTGTTGAAGACAAAAACAACAGCCGCAGAGCCCGCGCTATCAACTGGCTTAAGCGAAGAGGCCAGTTCCGATCAGTTAGAGGCCGAATTGCGTTCAGGTCAGACGCAGTACGGTGCTACTGACGCCTCGGCAGCGCCTGCGGTTGTAGATGGTAATGCCAACCCAGCGGTGTCTGAAGAAGACGCAGATCGCATTAGCTTGCCGGTGCTGGGCAACAACACCATTGTGGGGCATCAGCGCAGTTTGTCGGTCGCGCTGGGAGCCGCCTTGTTGCTGCTGGTGGTTGTCACGTTGTGGGGTTTGAGTCAGTCTCAACGGGTCGCACAACAGCTCAATGCCACGGGTCAATCTCTGATGCAGTCGCAACGTTTGGCCAAATCGGTCTCGCAGGCTCTGGTGGGTGACACTGCGGCGTTCGCAGACGTCGCTGACAGCGCTAAAGTGCTGGTGAAGTCGGTGCGTGGTTTGATGTCGGGAGACGATGAACTGCGCTTGGATGCGGTATCCGATGCCTACCAACCGGTGCTTGAGAAGGCGGCACCCATGATTGATCGGGCCGAGAAAAGTGCCAACGCCGTGCTGTCCCAACAGGCTGTGCTCACCCAGGTAGGCACGGCGTTGCGCCAGATTAACCGCCAGTCCTCCGATCTGCTTGAAATTGCCGAGACCGTTGCGTCGCTCAAGCTTCAACAGAATGCACCCCCTGCTGACATTTCGGCTGCCGGCCAGTTGGTGATGTTGACGCAGCGTATTGGCAAGTCGTCCAATGAATTTTTGACCATGGAGGGTGGCAGCCCTGAGGCGGTTTTCCTGCTAGGTAAGGATCTGAATTCGTTCAAGGAGATCACTGCTGGCCTGTTGAACGGCAGCAGCGAATTGCGTTTGTCGGGCACCAAAGACGCTCAAACCCGGGAGCAACTTCAGGCGTTGACCAAGCTGTACGAGCAAACACGCACTCAGGCAGGTGCCATTTTGGGTAATCTGCAGGGCTTGGTTTCTGCGCGCGAAGCCCGTAGCATCATCTTGAAAGACAGTGAAGCTTTGCGCAAGGACCTGGAAGAAGTGCAAAGTGCACTTTCTGATAAAACAGGTTTGGGTGGCTTCTCCCTGTTCATGCTGGTGGTGTCCGCCTTGTTGGCCTTGGCCAGTGCGGCAGGCTTGTCATACATCCAGTTGATGTCCAGTCGTCAGCGTCAACATATCGCTGAAAGCCAGCAGGCGCAATCGCTGCGCAAGGAAATGGAAGCCAAGCGGGTCAATGACGCCAACCAGGCGGCCATTTTGCGTTTGATGAATGAGTTGCAAACCGTGGCTGAGGGTGACCTCACTCAGGAAGCCACTGTGACCGAGGACATTACCGGCGCCATTGCCGATTCGGTGAATTACACGGTGGAAGAGTTGCGCTCATTGGTCGGCAGTGTGCAAAGCACTGCGGCCAAAGTGGCCGCCACAACCGCCGAGGTGGACATGACATCCACCGAGCTCTTGGCAGCCTCCACCGAGCAACTGCATGAGATTCGGGAAACTGGTCGCTCCGTGGTGGACATGGCCACTCGTATCAATCAAGTGTCTGTACAGGCCCAGGAGTCGGCCGATGTGGCGCGCCAGTCACTGAAGGCCGCTGAAGTGGGCCTGAAGGCGGTGCAAAACACCATTGGCGGTATGAACACCATTCGCGATCAGATTCAAGAAACCTCTAAACGCATTAAACGCCTGGGCGAGTCGTCGCAGGAGATTGGCGAGATCACCGAATTGATTTCTGACATTACCGAGCAAACCAACGTGCTGGCCTTGAATGCCGCGATTCAGGCTGCCTCCGCAGGTGATGCGGGACGAGGCTTCTCGGTGGTGGCCGAAGAGGTGCAGCGGCTGGCCGAGCGGTCTGCCGATGCGACACGCCAGATTGCGTCGCTGGTCAAGGCCATTCAGACGGACACACAGGATGCAGTGGGCGCGATGGAGCGGTCTACCCAAGGGGTGGTGGAGGGGGCGAAGTTGTCAGACAACGCGGGCTCCGCGCTGACAGAAATCGATCAGGTGTCACGGCGCTTGGCAGACCTTATCGAACAGATTTCCGATTCGACCTCCCGTGAAGCCAATTTGGCCAACGAGGTGGCGGGCAACATCCAGCACATTTTTGCGGTGACAGAGCAGACTGGTGAGGGCACTCGCACCACGGCAACCCAGGTGCGCGAGCTGTCCAAGATTGCCGAAGAACTGCGTCAATCGGTTTCGCGTTTCCGGATTGCTTGAGGCCACTTTTCAGACACCCCATTCAACGGATTGAACCATGCACCCTGAAGCTGTCGTTGCCGGTGAATCTACCGCTATTGAGCCGGATCTTGGGCCACTGGCCTGGGTGCTTGATGAGTTGCGCAAATCGCTGGACGGTGCCGTCAAGGCGCTAAAACGCTTTGTGCGCGATGCCGAGCACAGCATTGGTTCAGACCTGGCGGCGCTCGATGCCAGCCAATTGCGTATTGCACGCCAACAGTTGCACCAGGCCGTGGGTGCCTTGGAAATGGTGGGGCTCGAAATACCTGCCAAGGTGTTGCGCGCCACCGAGTCCTTGACTCAGAAATTCATTGCTCGGCCAGAGATTTGTAGCGTGGCTGCGGCCGGCACCATTGAGCGTGCCAGTTTTGCCTTGACCGATTACCTGGAAGGCTTGCTCAAAGGCAAGACGGTGTCTTCGGTGGCGCTGTTTTCACAGTACCGTGAGGTGTTGGAATTGTTGGCGGTGGGTCGGGTTCATCCGGCAGACCTGTGGTCGCATGAATGGCGCTGGCACGACGTGAATGTGCCCGATTCGGTTGCACCACTGGCCTATGATTTCTCTGGCTGCTCACGCCTGAATGGTCATGTTTTGAACGTGGTCAAAATCGCCTACGTGCCGTCGGCTCGGGCGCTGGCAGAAATCAGTTGGGGATTTTCGGCAAACCAGAAATCAATGCAATCCCGGGTGTTCTGGGCGGTGTCTGCGGCCTATTTTGAAGCCGTGGCGTTGGGGCTTTGTCCAGTCGATATTTATTCCAAACTGGCGGCTTCCCGAGTGCTCTCCCAGTACCGCGCGATGGCGCGGGGAGAGACGGATATCTCTGAGCGGTTGGTTCAGGATTTGCTGTTTTTCTGCGCGCAGGCTGCGCCTAGTGTGGCACACAACGCGCCGGCCTTGCGGGCAGTGCGTTTGGCCTTTGGGCTTGACAACTACGTGCCCGTTGACTACGCGCAGCCGCAGTTTGGTCGATTCGATCCGGCGGTGTTGGCGCAGGCGCGCAAGCGTATTTCTGCGGCCACTGAAACCTGGTCGGCTTTGTCTGGCGGTGACACACAACGCATCAAATCAGCCTCAGACCAGTTCTCATTGGTTACTGAATCGATCATCAAGTTGCACCCTGATAGTCGTAAGCTGGCGATCGCACTGACGCGGGCCATGGATTCGGTCACCCATTCGGGCAAGGCACCGGCGCCGTCCCTGGCCATGGAGGTGGCCACTGCCGTGCTGTATCTGGAAGCCGCCTACGACGACATGGATCTCAACAGCGCAGACATGGTTGAGCGCAGTCATCGGCTGGCACAGCGTCTGGATCAGGTGATCGAGGGGGCACCTTCCGAGCCTTTGGACAGTTGGATGGAAGAGTTGTACCGGCGCGTCAGTGACCGGCAGATCATGGGCAGTGTGGTCGATGAGTTGCGCATGACCCTCAATGAAGTTGAGACAGCGCTTGACACCTTTTTCCGCCGGCCAGATGAGCGTTTGCCTTTGCATGAGGTACCCGGCATGCTGGCGCAAATGCGAGGTGTGTTTTCGGTTCTAGGCTTGGACCAAGCTGCTCTGGCGGCTTTGCGCATGCGTGATCAGGTTGAGATTGCGTTGACTGCGGATGACGACGTGCCCGCCCATCAAACTGCTGGCTTTGAAAAGCTTGGCAATAGCCTGGGTGCCATGGGCTTTTTGATTGACATGCTGAGTTACCAGCGTGAGTTGGCCAAACGCCTGTTTGTTTATGACGAAGTCCAGGGCGAGTTCCGTTCCTTGATGGGGCGCCGCAAAACACCTCATGGTGCGCCAGTGTCAGCCGTGGCGCCGCTGGCCATGCCTTCGCAGGTGGCGGCGCTTTCTGGCTTGGCACCTTTTGAGCCTTCGCAACACGTTCCTCTGGAGGCGCCACTGGCGGTGCCTTCAGCTGCCTTGGTGCCTGTGACTGCAGCGCCCGCCACCGAAACTTCCGAGGAAGATGATGACGCTGAGCTGCGGCAGGTGTTTCTTGATGAAGCGCAGGAGGTGATTGACACCGGTATGTCAGCAGTGCTGGCCCTGCATGGCAACCCGGGTGACCTTGAGCAGCAGACCGCGCTGCGTCGTGCGTTTCACACGCTCAAGGGCAGTTCGCGCATGGTCGGACTCAACGAGTTTGGCGAGGCGTCCTGGGCCATGGAGCAATTGCTCAATGCCTGGTTGCCACAACAAAAACCTGCCGGCCCCGAACTGGTCAAGCTATCCGGACAAGCGGTCACAGCACTGGGTCAGTGGGTGGATGACATCGGTTTGGGCAAAGATGGCACTTGGTCGGCGCAGCCGTTCCGGCAGGCGGCGGATCAGTTGCGCTTGAATAATGTGGCGCTGGATCTGGTCCAGATGCTTTCTGGCGCAGCGGTGGAGCCTGAGCCAGTGCCAGAAGTTGCCCCACATGCGGCTGAAGAGGTGGCTTCGCATGAGGAGCCGGCGGCACAAACGGAACCTGTTGCTCAGAGTGACGAAGGCTTTACTGCCCCCATGGACTGGCAAGACAGCACTGGCTCCGAACCAGATACCGTGTTGCAAAGTGTTCTGGATACCACTTTGGCAGCTTTACCGGCAGCGGTGCCAAGCGAAGTGCCTTCTGAGCCCGTCCAACCCAATGCTGCGAGCGAGGCAGAGGTTGCCGCCACAGACGAAGCCTACGCCTACGAGGAAGCTGATTTTGAATCCACCGCGGCGGTTGGCTTTGACGCTACAGCGATGATGGATCCTTGGGCCACGGTAGAAGAATCCATGCAGGCGTTGGATCAGGCGATGAGCAAGCCGGCTGATTCCGCAGCAGAACAGGCCGAGCCGGCGCCGCCTGAGTTCGCTGCTGAAACTGAGCCCGTGATGGAGTTGCTTGGCAGTTCGGCAGATGCGGCGGTGTCTGGCGATCAGGACGATCAGGTCAAAGTGATTGGCGATTTGCGTATTGGCATACCGCTTTACAACGTGTACCTGAATGAGGCTGATGAATGGTCGCGTTGCCTGTTGACAGAATTGTCGGAATGGTCCCTGGAGCTTGAAGCTCCTTTACCGCCTGCAGCGGTGGGCTTGGCGCATTCTCTGGCTGGAAGTTCGGCAACCGTCGGGTTTGTGCCGCTTTCAGAATTGGCACGTGCACTGGAGCACGCCCTGGAGCATGTGCAGCTGGGTGGCGTGGGGCTGCCAGAGCATGGCGCCTTGTTTGTGGCGGTGGCCGAAGACATTCGTCGGCTACTGCACCAGTTTGCTGCGGGCTTCTTGAAAGAACCTGACCCAGAGCATTTGCCTGCGCTGCGCGCTGTGCTCGACATGGAGCTCACCTCCATTTCACTGTCCTTGGACGATTTGGGGCAAGGTCAAGACCAAGACCAAGACCAAGCGGTCGAGTCCGCAGTGGAAACCGAAATCAGTCTGGATGACCTCATCCCAGAGCAAGACGCAGGTGCCCAGCCAGCAGTTGAGACCGTGGAAACCGAAGAGACCGTGTCGGCACCAACCGAGGTCCAAAACCAGCTGCTTGTTGACACGGTGCCCCAGGACCAACTTGACGTTGACCTGTTTCCGATTTTCGAAGAAGAGGCGCTGGAACTCTTGCCACAGCTCAGTTCTGCGCTGCGCCAGTGGAATGCCCGACCCGACAACCTGGGCGCGCGCCAGGAGGCGCTACGGGTGCTGCACACGCTCAAAGGCAGCGCGCGTTTGGCGGGTGCCATGCAACTCGGGGAAATGGCGCACCGCATGGAGTCAGGCATTGAGCAGGTGAACGCTGAAGCGCCTGATGCCACAGTGATGAGCCAATTGTTGGCCAAGCTTGACGACCTGACCCAGGTGTTTGAGCTATTGCGAAAAACACCGATACAGGCGCTGACCCTACCAGAACAGGGAGTCGCCACACCGCCAGAAATGCTGATGCAAGTGCCTGAGCCAGTGGCACCTGAGAGCGTGAGCTCAGTACCCATGGCGACGACGCTTGCCATTGCCAGAATGGCGCCTTTGCCACCGCCGAGACGACCCAACCAGAACATCCGCGTTCGTTCCCAATTGATGGACCGGATGGTGAATCAGGCTGGCGAGGTCATGATTACCCGATCGAGGCTTGAGGCCAGGTTGGGCCAGCTGCATGGNNCACACCAAAGAAACCGCCAGCACCTTTGATCCGCTGGAATTTGACCGCTTTACCCGGGTGCAGGAACTGACCCGCATGATGGCTGAGTCGGTGCACGACGTGGCCACCCTGCAGCGCAGTTTGCAGCAAACCGTGGCGGGCGCAGAAGACGATTTGATTGCTCAAGGCCGTCAGGCACGTGAGTTGCAGCGCGATCTGCTGCGTTCGCGAATGGTGGAGTTCGACAGCATTTCAGAGCGGCTCTACGGTGTGGTGCGCCAGGCAGCCAAGGACGCCGACAAACAAGTCAAGCTTGACATTGTGGGCGGGTCGCTTGAGATGGACCGGGGTGTGCTGGACCGCGTGGTCTCCGCGTTTGAGCACTTGCTGCGCAACGCGGTGGGCCACGGTATTGAGACCACGCAAGTGCGCGAGCAGCTCGGCAAACCCCCGACGGGCGCGGTGGTGATCAGCCTGACCCAGCAAAGCAACGATGTGGTGGTGACCTTCCAGGACGATGGTGCCGGCCTGGACTTGGATCGCATTCGTGAAAGGGCGGTTGAGCAAGGCCTGATTTCATCGCAAGCCCACCCCTCGGACGCCGAGGTGTCACATCTGATATTTGCAACGGGCTTGTCTACGGCCGACAGCATCAGTGAATTGGCGGGTCGGGGCATCGGCATGGACGTGGTGCGCAACGAGGTGAATGCCTTGGGCGGACTCATTGACGTGACCAGCCAACGCGGGCAGGGTACTCAGTTCAAGCTGGTGCTGCCATTGACCACTGCGGTGACGCAGGTGGTGTTGCTGCGCATGGGTGAACTGGTGATGGGTGTGCCATCGGTTTTGGTCGAGTTGGTGCGGCGCCTGCCCGTCAGCGAACTGGCAGCGGCCTACGCCTCAAAAACCATGGACTACAAAGGCGAGGCGGTGCCGTTCTACTGGGCCGGTGCGCTGCTGCAGGCGTCCAAGTCCAGTACCGAAACCACTGGCAAAACCGCCTCGGTGGCTATCTTCCGAAGTGCCGGTCAACGCGTGGCCATCCATGTGGACGAGGTGCTTGGCAACCAGGAAGTGGTGGTGAAAAACCTGGGGCCGCAGTTGGCCAAGCTGCCGGGTCTGGCGGGCATGTCGGTGCTGGCATCGGGCGCCGTGGTCTTGATCTATAACCCAGTGGCGCTGGCCATTACCTACGGTGATCAAGCCGCTTCTTTCAGCGCAGCGGTTGACGAAGCTGTGCCCTTTGGCCCAGGCGGGTCATCCGCCCAACCATCGACTGCGTCTCCGATGGTGCCCCTGGTGCTGGTGGTGGATGACTCGATTACTGTGCGCCGGGTGACGCAGCGCCTGCTCAAACGCGAAGGCTTCCGGGTGGCCCTGGCCTCCGACGGGCTTCACGCGCTTGAGGTGCTGCAAATTGAAACACCGAAGGTGGTGCTGACCGACATTGAAATGCCTCGCATGGATGGCTTTGATCTGGTGCGCAACATTCGGGCTGACGCCAATTTGAAGGACATGCCGATCATCATGATCACTTCGCGTATTGCCGAAAAGCACCGTGACTATGCGCGTGAACTGAAGGTCAACAACTACCTTGGCAAGCCCTACCCTGAGGACGAACTGATTGCCTTGGTGCGTCAGTATTGTGGGTCGGATGTTGAGGTATAAATAGTGCTTTGACCCTTTTATATTATGGGTTGGTAGCTATTTATATAAGAGCGTAGTCTCATTCAATGATTTTGACTTGCTGCCCAGTGACGGGTGTGCCTTCGCTGTAAAACCCATTGATCAACCGCAGCTGCGACTCGGCTTGCGGCAGCGGTGAGGTTTTGGCCAATGCGGCAAAGCCACCGGTTGGCATTGGCACCGTTTTGAGCGTCCAAGGTTTGGCCATATTGTGGTCTTGCGCGGTCATGCTGCGAAAGCTGTTTTGTGCTTGCACAAAACCGTCTTTTGCCTGTTGCAGCGCGGTGGCGCTTTTGGCGGCCGAGGTGAACACGTAGACCGCTGATTTGGGCCCGGTGACCAGTGTGGCTTCCAGTGCTTGCTCGCCCTGGTTGCTGGCGCGTTTGCCGCTGAAACGGGTGGCCTGCAGCCCGTTGATGCTGGTGCGCTCCACCTTGCCTTGGCTTGGTTTCAGCAGGTTGCGGATCACCTCATCGTGCGTGGCACCGGCCTTGGTTGGCGCCACTTGCATCATCAGTCCAGCGTCGCCAGCTGCGTTGATCAGGGCCAACTGTTGCGGATCGTTCTGAATGCGCCAGCCACTCGGCGCGGTGATGGCGATGCCAAGAGCCTCATGGTAGAAGGTTTGCCCGCGAATCAGACCTTGTTCGGCACTGTCGCCAAAGGCCATGCCGCTGGTCGCTTGCTGATAGCGGGCACGCCCCTCGTCCACATAGTTGCCCTGGTATTGGGCGGCCAGTTGAGAAATCTGCTGCAGGCGCTGGTCATTGCTGGGGTGAGACGCCAGCCAGCTGTTCTTGGCTGGGGCAGCTTTGCCAGCTGCACGCGCCTGATCCATGGCAAAACGCTCCTGATCCTTCAGAGTGCCAATCACCTTGATCATGTTGCGCGGATCAAAAGCACTGCGCGCCAGGTACTCGGCACCCAGGCCGTCGGCCTGCAACTCTTGGTCGCGCCCGTACGAGGCGACGTAGCCCGCAGCGGCGGTTTGCGACACGTCGCTGGCCAGCCGCCCGGCTCCAGTGACGCCCTGACTTTCCAGCACCATACCCAGCACCGAGGCCGCCAACACACCCAGACCTGCATCCTGCTGGCGGGTAGCGCGCTGNNGCCATGATGCCGCGCGTGACATACACATATCCGCCCGGCAGCGCAAAGGCGTTGATTTCCGGGCTGTCCAGCACGGTGAAATGCCACAGCAACTGGTCGCGGTGCGACAGCTTGGCCAAGCGTTGTCCGATGCTGTTCACATAGGTCTGCAGGCGCGCGTCTTTCACCACACCATATTCCTCCAGCACCTGCTGGTGCGCCTTGGCGCCTTCGACGATTTCGGCTTGCTCCGACATAACAGAGCGCTCGGTCTGGCCGGTGACCGGGTTGACCATAGCGGTACCGCAGCCACCCAACAGGGCGACGGCAAACAAAGCAAGAATCGACAAACGGGTGGGCAGGTGCATGAAGTCTCTCTGGTTACAGCCAATGGAACGATTTTCGTCAGTTTGCCGGTGATGGGTGAAAAATAACCTCGCGACCACCCTGGCCAGCGGTACGGATAATCCAGCCATGACTCAACCACCCGCCACTGCGTTCAACACGCTCTCCCTTCACCCCAGCACGCTCAGCAATTTGCAACAACTGGGTTATGACGTCATGACCCCGATCCAGGCCGCCAGCCTGCCCGCCGCGCTGCTCGGCAAGGACCTCATCGCCCAGGCCAAGACCGGCAGCGGCAAGACNNACATCAAGGTGGTGACCCTGTGTGGCGGAGTGGCCTTGCGTGGCCAGCGCGCATCCTTGGAAAACGGCGCACAGATTGTGGTGGGTACACCCGGGCGGGTGATGGACCACCTTGCCCGTGGTTATCTGACCCTGGAGTCCCTGAATACCCTGGTACTGGACGAAGCCGACCGCATGC
>DFWT01000170.1:180-11664 GCA_002381045.1 Rhodoferax sp. UBA4127 | reverse complement strand
GTGGCGCTGGCCATCGAGATGGGCGCCGATGCTATTGACATCGGTAAAACGATTCACCCGCATCCGACGCTGGGTGAAAGCATTGGCATGGCCGCCGAAGTGGCGCATGGCAGTTGCACCGATTTGCCGCCGATGCGCAAGTAAATAAGGCCAGCGGTCGCAAGGCCACTGGCAGAAATCCAATCAGTTCTGATGCAGCGATAACGGCAGTTCGAAGCAGTAGAATTTGTTTCGGGCGGAATCGGTAAGTTGCTGGTTTTATGGAGCTGTGGCTGGAGAGCTTGGTCCTCCAATGTGCCCGTTACTCGTTGCACTATGGATTAATCCAATGACTACGCTCACAAGGTCGACTCCCAGGCTCATTCAGCCATTGTTATTGTTGGGCGTGCTGGTGCTGACGACCAGCACAAGCGCCCAGACGCTACCAGATGCAGGTCAATTGCTGCGCCAGCAGCCCCCGGTGCCTGCCGTACCGCAGTCAAAACCCCCCGAGTCTTCATCAGACCGTCCCACAAATCCAGTAGGTAATAACGAGCCTGGCTTTTTTGTCAAAGGTTTCAAGATCCAGGGCGCTGTTGTGATTCCGGAGGCCGAGCTGCAAGAACTCTTGCAGGCTGCGCTTGGCCGGGAGCTTGGCTTAAACCATTTGCAAGACCTGGCTGGCAGGTTGATTGCGCACTATGCGGCTCGTGGATACCTTGCCCGAGTCGTGATTCCGCCGCAAGACATTAAAGACGGCATCGTCACTTTGCAAGTCATTGAAGGCCGACGTGGCAATGTCGTGATCGAAAGCACAGATCCCGCTATGGATGTTGCACGCATTCAACGTTTTATTGACGCACGCGTTGATGCTGGCAAACCCGTGCAAATACACCGACTCGGTGAAGCTCTTGCCATCCTTAACGAACAGCCAGGCGTGAGCGTCCGTTCAGCTTTAAAACCGGGAAGCAACGAGGGTGAGGTTGACTTGGTCGTGCGGACCGAGGCCACCGCGCCGCGGGATTATTTGTTTGGCATCAACAACCAGGGCACACGGGCAACCGGGGAATGGCAAGTGAGTACGGGCGTAACGATCAACAATCCGACCGGTCGGTTTGACTGCCTCGCGATCCTGGCAAATGGCAACGATGGGATCGGATTTGGTCGTTTGGACTATCACTTGGCTTTGGGTGATCGTGGCATGCGCGCTGGTGTCCACGTCTCTCGGCTTACGTACCGCGTCACGCAGACTGACTTTGACTTGGCCGGGCTGGGTGCCCATGGTTCTGCCGACAACCACGGGCTAACCTTGAGTTATCCGTTTCAAAACCTGCCGCAATCGGCGCTGCGCTTCGAATACAGGCTTGAAGAAAAAAAACTAATAGACCAAACTGAGCTTGGCGAAATTGGCAACCGGCGGGTTATCTCTCATACGCTAGACATTGGCGGCCATATTGTTGGTACGCCTGACAGCCTCTTTGGCGCAGGTACCCTGAGTTTCAGCACCGCCATAGTCAGTGGCAGATCTGAACAACACAACAGCGCAGCCCGCGACCAAGACGACTCGTCAAGGCGCAGCGCAGGCCAGTTCGGCAAGTTCACTTATCAGCTCGGGTATGTACGTCCTCTGAATGCGCTTTGGAATATGACTGTCTCGCTGCGCGGCCAATTCGCCAACAAAAATCTGGATTCCAGCGAGCGAATCAGCTTGGGTGGCCCTGGCGGCGTGCGGGCCTACCCGGTTGCCGAAGCCACTGGTGATGAGGGGTTCGTGGCGAGCGTCAGTCTCGAGCGCAGCCTGCAAGACAAGCTTACTTTCAAACTACTGCTCGATGCTGGGCGCGTTACCGTTAACCGCAACACCTGGGACAACTGGAATCTCGGCGACCCCAGTCAGCCCAATCGCTACGACCTACTGGGTGCGGGCGCTGGCATAGATTGGCGCATGTCCAAAGCGATTCAACTCAGTTTCGTGGTTGCAACACCGTTAGGCAACCACCCTGGCAGCACCGCGCAAGGACGAAATAGCGACGGTACGGCTGTGAGCACGCGCGGCTGGTTAAACCTCGTCAGCCGATTCTGAAACGGGAGCACGTCATGAACAAAACCCATTGCCTGATCTGGAACGACGCACGCCAAACCTGGATCGTTACTCACGAAAACGCCGCCCGCTGCGGCAAGCCTGCTTCACGCGGCATCCGCCTGCTTGCCTTACTGGTCAGCACGCTCACCACACTGGCCGCAGGCGCCACGCCATCGGCAACGGCCTTGCCCGTTGGCGTGCAGGTCGTTGCCGGTCAGGCAACCGTCAGCCAAAACGCCAGCGCCATGCGAATTCAGCAAGGCAGCGACAAGGCCATCTTGAACTGGACCAGCTTTAACGTTGGGTCCCATGCCAGTGTTTATTTTCAGCAGCCTTCAAGCAGTTCGATTGCACTCAACCGCGTGCTGGGCGGCGAGCCCTCGTCGATCTATGGCAAGCTCAATGCCAATGGGCAAGTCTTTTTGGTTAACCCCAGTGGTGTGCTGTTTGGCAAAGGTGCCAGCGTCAATGTGGGTGGGCTGGTTGCATCAACGCTGGCCATTCGCGATGAGGACTTTCTTGCCAACAGCTACCGCTTTCAGCGGGCGTTGGCTACCGGCAGCGTGATTAACCAGGGGGAGGTTGCTGCCAACTATGTGGCCTTGCTGGCGCCTGAGGTGCGCAATGAGGGAGTCGTTGTGGCCCGACGCGGCACAGTGGCACTGGCGGCTGGCGAAGCCATCACCCTGGGTATCAGTGGCAACCACCTGGTCGATGTACAAGTCGAAAAGGCCAGCATCGACACGCTGATCGAGAACCGCCATCTCATTGTGGCCGAGGAGGGTACGGTACTGATGAGCGCGCAGTCGGCCCATAGCTTGCTGGGCCGCGTTGTCAATAGCGGTGTTGTCGATGCCAGTGGCATGGAAAGCCATGGCGGAACGGTGCGACTGACTGCCAGCAGCAGCATTCATCACAGCGGCGATATTGACGTGAGTGCCGTCAACGTCGGCACTGGCGGCACGGCCATTCTGCTGTCCGATTTGGACAACTCTGCCAGCCAGACTGTGGTTGATGGCAGTATCCGTGCACGCGGCGGCCGTGGGTCCGGTGACGGTGGTTTTGTTGAAACGAGTGCAACCCGGCTCACCATTTCCGACAGTTCAACCGTAGACACCCGCTCGCCGCATGGACATGCCGGCCAATGGCTTCTAGACCCCTACGACTTCACGATCGCTGCCACTGGCGGCGACATCACTGGCACTGCACTGAGCAATGCACTCGTAGATGGCAACGTGACTATTCAGACCACTCAAAGCTCTGCCAGTTGTATCGGTGTCGACTGCTCTACAGGAAGCATCAACGGCTACGGTGACATCACTGTGAGCGACAACGTCAGTTGGGGTACCCATTCCTTGACGCTCGATGCATGGCGGCATATCGACATCAGAGGAAAACTTTCTGTAACAGGCACCGGTGGGCTGGCATTGCTATACGGACAGGGCAGCGTCACTGCCGGCAATGGTGCCATGCTGCGCATCGGCCCAGCCGTTGATCTGGCCAGCAGCGCCAGTTTTCAAACCAAATTTGGCAGTGATGGCGCTCTTAAAACCTATACGGTTATCAGTGATCTGGGCGCTGAAGGCAGCACCACCAACACAGACCTCCAGGGCATCACTGCATTAGCCGGTAACTACGTGTTAGGCACTGACATTGACGCCACAGCCGCCATCAGTTGGAACAGTGGCGCTGGTTTCACACCCATTGCACTCGGTAATTCGTTCACCGGTAGCTTCGAGGGGCTTGGGCACACCATCAGCAACCTCACCATCAATCGCAGCGACAACGCCTATACCGGCCTTTTTAGCCAAATTGGCAGTGGCGGCATCGTTCAAAACATTCATATCCGCGAAGCGAATGTTGCCAATAGCTATACCACTGGCAGTGCTTATGTGGGCATCTTGGCCGGACGTAATGCCGGCACGGTTTCCGGTGCCACCACCCGCGGCACCGTGAGCACAGCTTACCTTGGCGGAGGTCTTATCGGTGGCATCGGCAGCGGCGGCGTGCTGGAGCGTAGCTCCACTGCCGCCAATGTCACTGGCGGTGATTACAGCTATGTCGGTGGGCTGGCAGGACTCAACTACGGAACGATCCGCAACGTTTTCGCAACCGGCAATGTGACGGGGGTAGGCAATGCTGGCCCCAATGCTGCCAGCGGCCTCGTTGGCGATACTGGTTTTGGTGGTGGCACCATAACCAATGCCTATGCCAGTGGCGCAGTGAGTGGCAGCGGCACCCTGTATGGATTTGTCGGTGCCGGCAGCGGCGCCGTCACCAATGGCTTCTACAACAGCACAACCACTGGCCGTAGCGACACCAGACTGGGTAGCCAACCCAAAACCAGCGCCGAAATGTTGCAACAAGCCACTTTCAACGGCTGGGATTTCAACACGCTGTGGAAAATCGGCGTCTCCGGTCCCGTTTTTCAGCTTGGTTCCCCCTCGGCAACGCAACTCTATGTGCGACTAATCGCGGGCAGCAGCTTGTACGGCACAGACCCGGCGCTCAGTTTTGCTTATTACGATGCCATCAACGGCGGCACCACGGTCAATCTCTCGGGAGCCGTCGGCGGCTCAGCATGGAGCACGACGCTGAACGCAAGCAGTTCTGCCGGAAATTATTCGCTTAGCTACGCCGGTAATCTCGCCAAGGACGGCTATGAAATCGCGGCTGGCGCGGCAACCACTTGGATCATCAACCGCAAACCGCTTGACATCGCTGTTTCAAAAACCTACGACAGCAGCGCCACATTTAGCAATGGTTTCATCCTTGCTGGCGTCGTTGGCAGCGACACTGTGAGTGTGAGCGGCAACGCCAGCGTGGCGAGCCCCAACGCCAGCAATTACGCCAGCTTCGCCAGCAGCACACTCAGCCTCTCGAACAACAATTACACGCTCACAGGCGGCTCTGTGAATGCAGTCATCAACCCAAAACGCTTGGATATCAGCGTAACCAAGGAATGGAACGGTAGCACCAGTTTTACTAGCGGATTCAACCTGACCGGCATAGTCGGCAATGACAGTGTGCTTGTCACCAACGCTCCCAGCGTCTCCAGCGCCGATCCTGCAACCTACACCAGTTTTTCTACTCTGCCGATCCTTTCCAATACCAATTACACACTTCAGGGGGGAAGTGTCAATGCGGTCATCGAACCTGAGCCCTATTTCACGGGCACACGGATCACCACACCGCGAACGATCACTGGCATCGGCACTGTCACCGGCGGGCGAGCCGATTTCACAGTTAGCCCGGCTTCAGACGCCAATAGCAAAACGGTGACGGTTTCACAAACGGCTGCCAACGGTCTATATCTGATCTGGTCCGATTTCACCGTGCCCCTTGGCTACACTTTGAACTTCATCCAAAGCACCAGCGGCGTTCAGCGCGGAGCGCACAACAGCATCACCAGCAGCAGTCCAGCGCAATTTTGGGGGAAGCTGCAATCTAACGGACCGGTGTACTTTTACGCGCCGGCCGGCATCGTCTTTGCTCCTTTCGCTAGCCTCAATGTAGGCAGCCTGAGCGCCATTGCGATGAGCCCGGTGATTCCAGCCACCTCTGCCGGCACGATCACACTGACAGGCCCGGCTGGAAATGTCAAGAATGAAGCCATCATGTTGGTAGGTAAGATCAATGAAACCGGGCAAACCTTGTTGCGGGGCAGCGAAGTCATCAACGACGGTCACCTGCTAGTGGCTGGCAACAGCAGCCTCACCCTACAGGCAGATAGCGTCATTAGAGTCAATGCGCCTATTACGCTTGCCGGTAGCGGCACCTTAGCTTTTAATGGTGATTACCAGCTCGCAGTTCCCGTCAACTTGGGTGCCAGCAGTGGATTTAGTGTTCGCGGAGTTACCTATTCGATAGTCACTGATCTGGCAGGCTTGCGCAATATAAGCGGCAGTGGCAACTATGCCCTCGGTAACGATATTGACGCGAGTGCCACACTCACTTCTGCTTTTTCCGCCCTCAACTTCAGCGGGGGCACTTTGGCTGGACTGGGTCATACGGTCAGCAAACTCAAGGGCAATGGCTTCATTGGCGGTGAGTTTCTTGGCACAGTTCGGGACATTGGTTTGGTAGATGCTGACATGACGCTAACCACGGCCAAGGGTGGGTTCGTGAGTTTGAACCGCGGCATCATTTCCAACAGTTTCTTGATCGGCAAGGTTCATGGCGGCGCTGAGTTGGGTCAGGGTGTCGACATGGGTGGATTTGTTGGCGAAAACCGGGGTGCTATAAGTAAGAGCTTTTTTAGTGGTACGGTCACGGGCACGAAGGGTTTTGGCGGCTTCATCTACCGCAACAGCGACCGTGGCACGATAAGCAACAGTTTTTTCAGTGGTTCAGTCGACTGGTTCGCAGGCCCGGAGCTGAACCTTGGCAGGAGTATCAGCGGTTTTGTCCATGACAACAGGGGCAAGATTGAAAACAGTTATTTCACCGGCACTGTCAAAGGTCTCGGCAACCAGATTGCGGGTTTTGCGATATTTAACTTGAACGTAATTAAGAGCAGTTTTTTTAGCGGTTCCATGCTCCATAGCGAATACACCGACGTGGCCTTCACAAATGGCATCGTGCTGGACCCCCAAAAAAGCAAAACAAATGAGGTTTCGGTGCTCTCGGCCGCAACGAAACTCAAAGCCGCCAGTTACCCAGGGCTTGATTTCAACAACATTTGGATGATTGAAGAAGGCGTAAGCACCCCTTGGCTAAGAACTTTGCCCCGACCAATTGCACCTTTACTGTCGTCTGATATAACAACCATGAAATCGACCAACTCGGCAAACCGAGAGGTGATTTACAGGACGGTTGCCGCAGCAATGTCTGCGGCGCTGACCACCCCAGCCACAGTGGTTGCGCAAAACAAGTATTCAGCGGCGGCAAATGCGTTGACTGCAATGGTATTCCTAAACTCGGCGCGTCAGGACAAGTCAACCAACAGTGCACAGGGGCAGGGCGCCATTAACAGAACAACAGCCATTGACTTTGCCAAGCAAGCCATAACTGCCTATTGCCCTAAGTGCACTTTCAGCGACGCTGATTACCTTAAGTGGGTAACCGGAAAGTGAAAGGGAGCCCAATGAGTAACCTCGTACATTTTGTCTGGGCGGCGGCATGGTCCGCACGCCCGCAGGTGACATGATTGGTGAAGTGGNNCACCCGCATCCGACGCTGGGCGAAAGCATTGGCATGGCAGCCGAAGTGGCGCATGGCAGTTGCACCGACCTCCCACCAGGGAAAAAGTGAAGCTTGGTAGCCGCTGAAAAATTATAAATTTAGTAACTAGCTTCGCAGATTTCATATGGGCTGCGCAGCTTTTTTATGCATTTTCTGGCAGAGCTACGATAGCCTGCGCCTGGATGGCGGTCAGAGCTATGGTGAAGACAATGTCGTCAACCAGCGCACCACGCGACAGGTCGTTCACCGGTTTGCGCAGGCCTTGCAGCATGGGGCCCACCGATACCACGTTGGCTGAGCGTTGCACCGCCTTGTAGGTGGTGTTGCCGGTATTGAGATCTGGGAAGATAAACACCGTGGCCTGGCCTGCCACAGGGCTGTTGGGGGCCTTTTGGGCTGCAACGTCGCGCACCGTTGCAGCGTCGTACTGCATTGGTCCGTCAATCACCAGGTCTGGCCATTGCGCACGGGCCAGGTCCGTGGCCGCACGCACCTTCTCGACATCGTCACCCGAACCAGAGGCACCAGTGCTGTAACTGATCATCGCCACCTTGGGGTCGATGCCAAAGGCGCGTGCGCTGTCGGCGCTTTGTTTGGCAATCTCGGCGAGTTCTTTGGCCGTCGGATCCGGATTGACTGCGCAATCGGCATAGACCAGCACCTGCTCAGGCATCAGCATGAAGAAACACGACGACACAATGGTCGAGCCCGGTGCGGTGCGGATCAATTGCAGCGCTGGACGCACCGTATTCGCGGTGGTGTGTATGGCACCACTGACCAAACCATCGACTTCATTGAGTGCCAGCATCATCGTGCCTAGCGCAACACTGTCCTCCAGCGCCACCGCCGCCTGTAAGGGCGTGAGCCCCTTGTTTTTGCGCATGGCCACCATCGGTGCGACATATTGCTCGGCGATGTGTTGCGGATCGATGATTTCCAGCCCGCTCGGCAAGTTGATGCCCAAGGCATCGGCCACCGACTGAACTACTTCGCGCCGACCAAGCAACACACATCGGGCTATTCCCTTTTCGGTGCTAATCACAGCAGCTTGGATGGTGCGGGGCTCCTCACCCTCGGGCAGCACGATCCGCTTGTTGGCTGCGCGCGCTTTTTGGATCAACTGGTACCGGAAAGCCGGTGGTGGCATATGTTGGTTGCTGGCGCGTGCCAGTCCCGCATAGATCGCATCTGCGTCGAGCAGTCCAGCCATGTTGTCGACCACGGCGTCCATGCGCACCTTGTCGTCCAGCGGCACAGCCAGCGACAGGCGGCTGATGCGCGCAGCGGTCTCATAACTGTCGCCGTCCGTGCACAACACTGGCAGTCCACTATGAAACCCACGCGAGCCAAAGCGCTCAATGCGTTGGCTGATGAAACTTTGGTGCGTGAGCAGCAGGCCAGCCAATTCGATGCCGTTGCTGGCAGCCAGCGCAGTCGCGAGCATGATGTCGTCACGGTCTCCTGTACTGATCACCAGGGTGCCTGGCTTCAGACGCGGGATCACCTCGGCTGCCGAACGCCCAGCCAAAATGGTGTCGAGTACCCGGCGTTTGCCTATGTCGCCTTCGATCAGGACGGTGGCACCCAAGTGCCGCGCCAGGTCAATGGTGCGCGGCGCGGCCAGCGCCGGGTTGTCAGGGATAGCCCCCCAAATCGGCACATCTTCAAGCAGTTGGGTCACGCCAGCATGGTCGAAGTCGCTGGCCGCATGGTTAAAGATGACCCCGACCACCCGGTGCCCGTTGCTACGCGAAAAGGCGATGCGCTCCGTGGTGTGTGCCAAGCCTTCGGCATTGCGTCCGTTGGCCACCACCACCACCTCGGCTTGCAGACTGCGGGCAATGTTTGACGACAACTGCGGAATGAAATAACGACTGGGGTCGGCATGAAAGCCTTCAACCACCAGCACGTCGGCACCCGCGCTGGCTGACATCGTCATGGTGACAATGTTCTCCAGCAGTTCCTCAATTTTCCCGGTGTTGATCTGCTCGGTGACCAAGCTCATGGGCAGCGGGTCGGGCGAATTGTCGATGCCGCAAACGCTGCGCGCAAATCGCACCGAAGGCTCACTTTCGGGGTCGCCCTTGGTGACCGGCTTGACAAATGCCACCTTTAGCCCAAGACGCTGCAAGGCCCGCACCAAGCCAAGTGACACCGAGGTCAGACCGACATTGGGCTCGGAAGCCACCACAAAATAAGTACGCATCAGAAAACTCCGCGAAAAATACAGCTCCGGCTCGGCGGAAAATGTTGCAGTGCATCATAATGGATGCAAGGGTTTACCCTAAATTTGGAATGCAAATTTTCTGGCAGCCCCATCAGCACGTACATCGGCAGGCCAATGCGACCCAGTTGGCTCAGTGCGGCAGTGATGGCCGCCCCAATCTGCGGCAAACTGGTTGACTCGGGCAGCCCAGCACCAGCCAAGACCGAAAACAGTCTTGAACGGGTGGCTCTCGGGGCCACAGACCGGATCAGGAGTCCGGATTCTCGATCACCGTTCCCGAGGCCAGGAGTTCGTCGATGCGTGCCATCACCAACAGCCCGGTGATGGAGTAGGGATCAAATTCGGGCCAATCGACTTTGGTTGTCGGGTCAATGTCCGACAGGCTGACATGCGCCATAGACCAATTGGCGTAACGTCGTTTGGCGATGCTCTCGCAGTGGATCATCTCGATGTTGGTGTGGCGTGGGTCGGCATAAATTCTTGAATACAGTTTGGTGACGATGCTGCGCTGGCCTTCCAGGGCCTGCAAATACACCCCTTGGCCTTGACACAACACGCCAGTGATGTCATTGGCTTTGTTCCAGGCGGTGGCCTTTTTGAGAATCGCGCTGGTCACCGTGCTGGTTTGTGGACCCACTGCGGAACTAACGTAAATCACTCGGATAAGCATCGTGAAAACTTCCCAAAAAATTAATGGATGACCAAAGGTTCAAGTTGATCGTGGACATCTGTGGCCTCAACGGGTTTGCCCAGAGGAGTACTTCACTGCCGTGGAATTTTCACCAAGCTTAACCGAATGGCCATTTGTCAAAGCCCTTCTGTCATGGATGGTCTTAGTCGAATGGCCGAGGTCACTTGAGCCGCTAAACTGACATGCGCTCGTCAATACATGATTTGAATCAGGTTGTGCACAAACAAGTTCGCACAACAGAAACTGGAACACTTGTTGCTTATCGAGATGGTCCACTTTGTTTCAAACCCGCCATCATCCGTACAGATTCAAAAAGGATTCAATGACAATTTCTAACGACGCGATGGCCCTGTTGCAAAAGCGGCGAGCCCGGATCACCCACCACATCAGCGATGAAAAATTAGCCGTCATGCATGGCAAGGGTATGTTGTCGGCACGCGAGCGGGTAGAAGCGCTGTTTGTTGAGGGAACCTTTCAGGAACTGGGCATGCATGCGCACCACAATGCGGTGACATTTGGCATGGCCGGGCGCGAGTTGCCCACCGATGGCGTGATCACTGGTACGGGGTACGTCGGTGCCATCCAAGTCGCCGCGTTCAGCCAGGACTTCAGCGTATTGGCCGGAACCATGGGCAAGATGCAGGCCCGAAAAATTGTGCGTCTGATGCGTCACGCACTTCGGGTCGGGGTTCCCATGGTGGCATTCAAGGACTCGGGTGGGGCCCGTATCCAGGAGGGCGTGGATGCCTTATCTGGTTATGGCGATGTGTTCTATTACAACGTGATGTTGTCCGGCGTGGTGCCGCAAATTGCAGTGGTGTTGGGGCCATGTGCCGGTGGTGCTGCTTATTCACCGGCCTTGATGGACTTTGTCATCATGACGCGCCACAACGCCTACATGTTCCTGACCGGACCCGAGGTGATTAAGGCAGTAACCGGGCACACCACTACCATGGAAGAAGTCGGTGGGGCAGAAATGCATGCGTCCGTGAGTGGCAATGTGCATTTCATCGCCGAAGACGACACCCACGCTATTTCGCTGGTCAAACGGCTGCTGTCTTACCTGCCGCCCAACAACACCGAAGACCCACCCCACAACTTGTCTGTACCGCTTGAACAAATGGCTGACGAAGGCATCCGGGACCTGATTCCTGAAGATTCCACTGAGCCGTTGGACATGCAGGCCATTATTCGCCGCTTGGTCGATCAGGGTGAACTGCTCGAGGTGCATGCCAATTTTGCGCGTAACGTGATTGTCGGCTTTGCCCGAGTTTCCGGTGTGGTGGTTGGCGTTGTGGCGAATCAGCCGATGGTCATGGC
>DFWT01000170.1:0-158 GCA_002381045.1 Rhodoferax sp. UBA4127 | reverse complement strand
TCTTGCACCACACCCAAATTGACGGTGATTTTGCGCAAAGCCTATGGTGGCTCATACCTTGCCATGTGCAGCCAGGAAATGCGCGCTGACATGGTTTACGCCTGGCCATCGGCAGAAATTGCGGTGATGGGTGCCGAAGCCGCTGTCAAAATTTTGTA
>DFWT01000131.1 GCA_002381045.1 Rhodoferax sp. UBA4127 | reverse complement strand
CCGATTATGCTTACGAATTCGACTCCCAAAATTCGTGAAGACGATGGTGGTCTCTGGCGTCGCCTGATATTCGTTGAATTTACCCGGTCATTTGAAGGTGCAGCCAAAGACAGCGAGTTGGAAACCAAACTGAAGCGTGAACTGCCAGGGATCTACAACATGCTGTTGGCTGGTGCTCAGGACTATCTTGCAAATGGCCTTAAACCCCCTGATAAGGTAATCCGTTCGACCCAAAAAACACGAGCCGAAGTAGACCCGTTTCAAGAATTTTTCAACGAATGCCTTATCCCCGGCCAAGGGGCAGAGACACCCTTCAAGACCATTACTTCACTCTACGACGAANNCGTTCATCCAATACAAATTACCGCAAACTGACATCTCGCGAGCTTGGGGACAAGTTGGTCGCAAAAGGGTTTGAAAAGGTTGACCGGCGCAATCTAATCCACTATCACGGCGTGTCACCAAGATCAATTTCTGGTCAATGTTGATGAGGGAAGTTGCACTTTTCGCAGTCTTGCCTGTAGGGTCCAAACACCTGTGTTCGCTGAGCCAAAGGTGTTTGACTCGCAAAGGTTAGCGCCATCAGGGGAAACCATATCAAGCCATCAAAGTCCGTTGTTGACCCGTCAAATTGGTGTCTTGACGGGCTGTTTAACTGCCTTCAACGGTAATGCCAAAAGTCAAGCGCTGCCGACAAAGTCGACGCAATTTTTTTAACATAGTCATTACATAGAGGCTCATATGGCAACTGTCTACAAAGTTGGGAATTCACTGGCGGCGATCATCCCGTCACACGCTGCCAAAGCCCTTGGGCTGAGTTTTCGCACCCCTTTGCAAGTGCTCGTCTTCGAGGACGAAATTCGCATCCGAAATGCGACCACTCGCAGTGCAAAAAAACCGGCCGGGCTAGAAAAGAAAAGCAGTCCAAATTGGTGATGCCTGCGGAAGAGCCGTGGTCGTCGCGGGTACCAGTGCGAGGTTGTTGCGTTCGCTGCGAAGCGTAGAGAGACAGACATGAGCAAAAGAATCGATAGTCAAGCGCGGGGCAAATACACACTGGAATTCAAGCTGGCGGCAGCGCGCCTGGTCAAAGGTGGTCAGGCCGCCGCTGTGACGGCCATCTAAGAAGGCGTCATATCAGATAATTTGTAAGTCACTGTTTAGAAAATTGGTTGTCGGCTTTCAGCCTTCTGGAGCCAGCCACTTTTCTCCCAAGCAGGCGTTCAAACTGGATGTCGGGTCTGGAGCGGAACGTAGGCCCGGGTTGCAGCGGCTGCTGACATAGGTCTGTCCGAAATACTCGCTCCAGACCTGACATTCACTCCAGCAGCCTGTCCGTCAGCATTAGGGGGCGACGAAGAGGATAGTTGTACCCGGACTCGTTCAGTGTTTGACGCCCATGTACGGCAAGTTACGGGAAGTTCAGCAGTCCCGTTTTTAAATCATCCTGGGTCCACTTGGCTTACTCCGGCTCGCAAAGACAGACCTGATTCCGGCCACGCTCTTTGGCACGGTACATAGCCAAGTCGGCGTTCTTGGCCAGCGTGATGTCGTCTTGCCCATCCTCCGGGAACCGCGCTACACCTATGCTGCATGATATTTGCAGCGTATGCCCTTCAAGCAAAAACGGGCGACCCAGCTCGCTGCGAATCTTTTCAGCTACGGCCAGAGTCTCTGGGACAGCGTTCGCTCCGCGCAACAACACGACAAACTCATCGCCGCCTATCCGCGCCACGGTGTCGGAATCTCGTAGACACTGGCGCATGCGCCACGCCACATCCTGCAACAAAAGGTCTCCGACAACATGGCCATAGGTGTCATTGACCGGTTTGAACTTGTCAAGATCGATAAACATAAGCGTCAGCCCGCTCTTGTCCCTTACGGCGTTAGCTATGGAGCGTTGCAATCTGTCACTGAACAAGGCCCGGTTGGGCAGTCCGGTGAGGGGGTCGTGTTGGGCCATGTGGCGAATATGCTCTTCAATTTTCTTGCGCTCGCTGATGTCGCGAACCACAAAAATCAGGCCACTGGGCTGCCCCTGGCCATCACGCACGATTTCAGCGTTGATTTCGGTGTCAAGCAGACTGCCATCCAGGCGGATTAACCGGTAGTCTTCAGCTCCGTTGTACACACCTTCAAACATGGCCGTGATATTGGCAATCGCACGCTGTGCTTCCGTCGGATCACGAAATTCGGCAATATCTCGACCCAGCAACTGGTTTTCGCTCACACCACCCATCATGGTCACGGCAACCGGTGAGACATGTTGGATGATGCCCTGCAAATCGCTGACCACCACGGCGTCAGGCGAGGCATGAAGAATCGACTGGTAAAGCTGCTGACTTTCAGAAAGCGCTTGTTGCACCAGCTTCTGACTGGCCAGACTGGCTGCCAAGCGTCGGTTTGTCCGCAAAATGTAGCTTGCCAGCAAGGTCATGCCCAGCAAGAGGGCCAGCGCACCCCCAAAATATGAACTCCAAATGCTTGACGGTGGCGTAGCGTCATACAAAAAGCCGTCAATCGATACATTTTTGGGCAACAGGCCCAAAGTGGCATAGGTTTGGGCAATGTGTTGCCAACGCCCCGGATTCATGTAACCCACCTCAACCAGACTGCTTTGCAAGAGGGGCACCATTTGCTGCGATTCAAATACATAAAATCCGCGTGTTTTTTGATGAGAGTATTTTTCCAAGATGAGATCGATGATTTCATCCGGGTGAGCCATGGCGTATTGCCAACCTTTCAGACTCGCGGCACGGAACGCGGCCACCCGCGCCGGGTTTGTCTTGACTTGCAGCTCGGTGGTGAACAGGTTGTCGCCGTAAAAGTCGATTCCGACCGCCCGAGGGGAATAAATCTGGTAGGCAAACCCTGCGCTATCTAGGTCGAACAACTCGTTCGTCGAATACGCGGTCATGCCATCCACACGACCTTCGATCAGGTCGCGCGTGTTGAAACTATGAGGCAATGCTTGCAGCGCCGCATCATCGATTCCTTCCTGCCGCAAGTAGGCCTTCAACTCAGCGGACTGCGCCTCAAACATGACGCGTTTGCCTTTGAGGTCGTGCACACTTTGCAACGGGTGGTTCTGGCGGGCCACCAAAACCAACGGGGAATGTTGAAAGATGACGGCCAAAGCCACAACCGGCACGCCCGCTTGACGCTCCAGTAAAAGGCTACTGGTGCCAACACCAAAATCGGCCTTGCCATCTACAACGATCTTGATCGGGTCAGTCCCAGGTGCGGCTTCCAGCAAGTTGACCGACAACCCAGCCTGCTTGTAGAAACCTTTTTCGATTGCCGCGTAGTAACCGGCGAACTGGAAGGCGTGTGTCCATTTGAGTTGCAGCGTGACTGTGTCCAGCGCATGCACCGACGTTGCACCCATGAAGCAATAAATCAGCGCGCCCCAACAATGCCATCGCCGAAACCCCACTGAATTCAGTTGCCGCATGAATCCAATCTTATCCGTGAAAGGCACTGACAAGACAGAACGAAGTGTGAATCGTCAGCCTTGCACTCTGCCAGACAGTTATTGAGTGTGCGAAACTCAACTTAATGGAAATGGGCCCTCTACTTTCTGGCAAAAAAGTTTGTCTTTCGCTGTGTTGCGAACAGCGTTTGAACGAATCACCCCTCTTGAGATGAGTGCCTGGCTCGTTCGCATCGGTATCCGTCGGATTGCGTGGCTGCTGTGTCTGGGCATCGTGGTTTCACTGGCCCTTGCCTGGGTGATTTCAGTGATGTTTTCCAATGAGCGCCTTGACCGTTACGTGGCGCAAGAGGAATCACATGCTCGCAACGATGCCCTGCTGACCAGTGCTAACCTGAATCAACGGCTAAATCAGGCCATCAGCGTTGCTCGAGTACTCGCGCTTGATGAGGCCATGATGGCTGCACTGGCACGTTTCGGGCCAAGTATTCAAGCATCAACCCTGCCTCAACCCGAGCGTGGCGCAGTCTGGCGTGCCGATCCAGCGCTTAAAGTAATTTCTGAACGCATGCAGCGAACAGTCGAGCAGTTTGATCTCCACTCGCTACAGCTTGTCAATGCAGCGGGCGATACCGTGGCAGAGGGGCATGGAACAGGCCTTCCCCCCTTTATCGGAACCAACTACGCCGACCGCGAGTACTTCAAAGCCGCCAAAAAGGGTTTGATAGGAAAGCAATTCCTCCTCGGCCGGGTCACCAATGTGTTCGCTTTGGGTTTCTCAGTTCCAGTGCAAGTTAAAGGCGAATTTGTGGGAATGGTGGGTTCCGGATTAGTTATGCCAAAGCTTAGTCCCGCTATTNNGACAGCGTACATGCGGTGGTCACCGATGACCTAGGTGTGATCGTCTTAGCCAAAGACCCTGCACTGCTGATGCAAACCATGCCCGGAGCTACGGTTAACACACTTAGCGCCGAGGCGCGCAACAAACGCTACAAGCGCACACACTTTGATAATGCCGATATCAGTCCCATGTCGAGGGATGGGCCGCACACGCTATACCGGTGGAGCAAGGAGTCGAGACCTTACGTGATGGAAAGCCACACGACAGAAGACGGCTCCGTTCGCGTCCATGTGCTGCGCGGCCTTGGCGAACCGTTTTCCAACATCCGATCTGACCAAGTGTGGTGGTTCGGACTGACCAGCCTCCTGGCGCTCTTGACTGCGGCATTGCTCGGTGTTGCGGCGAAATTCATGATCAGCACGCAAATTCAGCAGACTGCGCTGCTGCATTTGAACGAAAAATTGGCCTGCGAGGCCAATACCGACGCGCTGACCGGATGCGCCAACCGACGCAACTTCATGCGCCATATCGAGCAAGAGCGCGACCGCTCAGGCCGCTACAACTTTGACATGTGTGTTCTTAGTTTGGACATCGACCACTTTAAGCGGATAAATGACACTCATGGCCACGCCGCCGGCGACGAAGTGCTGAAACATTTTGCGTCAATCATTCAGAGCAATTTGCGCCAGGTTGACCGTCTGGGTCGCCTTGGTGGGGAAGAATTTTCCATTCTGCTGCCGCAAACGTCAGCAGAAGGTGGTGCCATGATGGCCGAGCGTTTAAGGGCTGCAGTTGAGGCGAATCCCGCTGTTGTCGACACCTTCTCGATCGGTATCACCGTGAGCATCGGCGGCGTGGAGTGGCCGCACGGCAGCACTGATACGGTAAACCGCATGCTGATGCTTGCAGACGAAGCACTTTACAAAGCAAAACACGGTGGACGTAATCGCATAGAGTGGGCATCCATGCCGGCAAGTTCAGACGGCAAATCGGCAACAAGCTTGGCCTGAACCTGCACATTTTCTTGCTCGAATTAGTGATGCCTTGGTTGTTTGAGGAAGCGGATGGTCACCATTGAACTTCCCGGAAACTGACATTGGTAGATGCTAGGTATCGCTGCTCAGAAGCCCGTCAGGAATGAAAAAGTGCCCGACAGGTGCCAGGGTCAGCTTTCCAATTCATTGGCAGAAATTTAATGTCCTCTGTACCTTAGTCGGAGCACCCGCTATGGGCACGATGAAGTCGACCATGAACGGCTTCTGAAGGACGATCAACTGGGCCACCCTGAAGCTGACCGACGTGTATGCCAGCTACCAGCCTTCAGGAGTCCGTCGGCCGCATCTGTTTGGGCGGCTGAAAATGCAAAAAGTCAGCCATTGCTAGTTAACGGCAAGTCAAAATTTTCGCTCTAGTCACCGTGTTTCGTGTCGCGATTAACCACACGCCCTTCGTATTGCAATGATCGTAGCCCGGCTGACCTGATAGGCTGTTGCAGTGCTGCTCACCGAGGCACCATTTGTCAGTGCTGCCCGAATTGCGTGCCTCTGCTCGGGAGTGGTCTTGGATGGCCGACCCATGTGCGTACCCGCATTCCTGGCTCGGGCCTGACCCGCTTGGGTGCGCTCAATAATGAGATCACGTTCAAAGTCGGCCACTGCCGCCAGCATCTTTATCATCAATCCACCCGCAGACGAAGTCAAGTCAAGGTTGCCAAGTTGCAAAACCACTAGCCGGATGCCCTCGCGTTGGAATCGCTCCACGGTCTGCTGCACGTCGATGGAGTCACGACCAATCCGGTCAAGTTTGGTTACAACCAAGGTGTCGCCGTCATCCATGCGTTCCAACAACCGCTGGAATCCTGGCCGCCGCGCCGCTGGCACCGAGCCAGATATCTGCTCCTCAATGAAAAACTTATGCCGAATGGTGTACCCCGCGCGTGCGATCTGATCTCGTTGGTTCTCAGTCAATTGTTCGACCGTGGACACCCTTGCGTAGGCGAATACGCGCTGCGAACCGTCAGCGCCTGTGTTGGAAAGTGGTGTTGACATATTGGTATGTGTTGAAAAATGATTGGTCCTATGTTTCCAACAGTCTTGAGTAGCCTGTCAGAAAGTGGTCACTTGTTGACAGAAAGGAAGTGGCTTAGGTCGTTAAGCCGATCGAGACCTGATCTCGACGAATGGTCTTTCGGAAACGGTCAGACGAGACGTTCCTGCATCGCTTCGGCTGTCAGTGCCGCCGTCGTTGTGTGCGCCGACCAACGCCGCCATGAACTTGCCCCGAAATACCCTGGACAGGGCTTGCACCGGGAACAGGAAGTTGGGTTTGCGCGTTGGCGTTGCCCATTGACCTTCTTTGTCCAACACCCCGCAGGCCATGACCGCGTGCACATGGATATGCCGTTGCAAGTCCTGGCTCCAGGTGTGCAGCACCAGGCTGAAGGCCGGTGTGCCGTGTGCGCAGCCCATCCACTTTGGGTTGGCGGCAAACTCCGCCAGGGTAAGGGCTGCGCAGGTAAACAGCGTGTCAATGACCCAGCGCGGGTGCATTGCGTACAAGCCGTTCAGGCTGTGCGGCAGCGTGAACACTAGGTGCGCGTACGGTACCGGCAACACCTCGGCCAGTCGACCTTGCAGCCAGGGCATCTTTGGAGCGTGTGCCGCATTGCGGGCAGCACCTGTGTCGGCAGGAATGGTATTGCCAGTGGCTGTGACCGCATGTATCACAGGCCAACTGCTGCCCACCCAGCGCCGCGGTGCGACAGGCAACAATTGCCCGCCAGGCTTTGGCCTGCGGGGTGCTTAAGGCGTGCGTTGCCAGATACGCCGCACCAAACTGACGCAGCGCATCGGCCAGAGCGGCCATGACTGATGTGCCAGACGGCTACAGACTGGGCAGACCGGCGAGCAAGTCCAGGGGATCAACGCCCTTGGGCGGGCGAAACTGCGGGCTGATGAGGTGCATGTAGCGCGAAGTGGTGCCAATATTGCTGTGGCCCATCAGTCTTTGGATCGTGACCAGATCCACGCCGCCTTCGAGCAGATGGGTGGCAAAGGCGTGACGCAGCGTGTGAACACCGCCACGCTTGATGATGCCCGCACCGTCACGGGCTCCCCAGTAGGCGCGCTGGGCAGACTTGACGCTCAATGGACGTTTGCCACCACGCGCGCAAAAGAGCCAGTCGCGCGACTTGGTCTTGCGTACGTAGGCTCGCAGGAGTTCCAGCAGGGTGGGTGGCAGCAGGGTGTAGCGGGTCTTTGCTCCCTTGCCATTCTCGACCCGAATACACATGCGGTCAGCAGCGCTGTCAATGTCTCGCACCCGCAGCGCGCAAGCCTCAAACACGCGCAGTCCTGTTGCGTAGATCGTCTGCAGGATCATTCGGTACACGGGATTTGTGCAGACGGCAAACAGGCGTGCGATCTCTTCGCGTGACAGCAACTCGGGCTGTGTCACAGGAACCTTGGCCATCGGAATGTGAAAGGTTTCACGATCGTGGCCCAGCACCGTCTCGTACAGAAAGCGCGCCGCACACGCCGTCTGGTTCATGCTGCTGAAGCTGACATGTCGCTCCTTGACCATGTGCAGCAAATAGGCCTGCACCTCATCGGCGCTATATCTGGCAGGGTCACGCCGGTAATACTTGGCCATGCCGTAAATGGCCTTGACGTAGTTCTCCCGTGTGCTGGCCGCGAAACCGCGTTGCAGCATGGCGTCCGCCATGCGTTGGCGTAAGGGTGTCATGAAAATCTCCTTGAAGCCGGGGAAGACCCCCAGTTCAAAGGTTTCTCTTCATCTCGCTCAAATGCAAGTCATCCCGCAAGAAAATAGCGGAGGTCGCACTCTGAGCACCAACCATCGCGGAGCGGTTTAGTTCAACAGCTTTAAGCTGCCACCGAGTGCGCAGAAAGACTGACTTGTAGCCTTTCACGCACTGCCCGGAAAATGGCCGCGAGGTTATCCATGCTGGGATTGCCAGTGGGCGACAACATCCTGTGCAAACTTTTGCTAGGTTTGGCTGTGAGGGTCGCCAGTTGTTCAAACCCGATGGTGGCGTTGACAAGGTCACGAAGGATCAGGCGGGCGGTCTCAGGTTCGCCGTTGAGAAACAGCGTGGCAGCCTCATCCAGGAGCGCCTGGGCAAATGACGCATCGCTTTGCACGCGCTGGATAACGGTCTCTTTGAAATTTCTGGTCAGTGCCATGTCTTTTACCCCTTGTGCTTGCTGCTAGATTTGGCTGTCATCGCTTTTTTGCGCGCTTTGTACTCAGCCAACAAAGCCCGGGCTTTGTCGATGTCCCGTTGCTGGCCACGTTTGGTTCCACCCCCAAACAAAACGATGAGCGTGTCACCCTCTTTAGCCAGGTAAATCCGGTAACCTGGCCCCCAATCGATGACGTATTCACCCATGCCGTCAAACCACTTGATACTGGACGTATTGCCCAACTCCATTCGCAGCTTGGCAACGGTCACCTTGGCGGCAGCCTGAGATGACAGGCTGTCAAACCATTGCTTATAAGGGTTGGACGCATCCTCGCGGATGTACTCTTCGACTTTGATCGCCATGATTTATGGTAACACATGTGTTACCTTAGTGGTGTAAAAAGTTGGATCAAGGCTTTTCGCTGAGAAAAATAGCTCGGCCGGACTGGACTTCCACGAAGCGGGCACTCGTAGCCTTCAGCAACCGCTGCACACATGCCGCACAACCCGCGGAAATTCCTCGTCAACTGCGAAGGTCTGCTTACTGAATTCAATGAGATTTTTTGTACGGCCGGTTCCTTCAACACCGGATGACCGGATTGGGCACTTATGCAGAGCTCGGCATAAGGGTACGTTGCCGGTGATGACGAATGTCTGAAATCAGCTACTTCAGGCCAAGCAACCGACCCAGCCAGAACAGACCTAAGACTACTTTTTGCGTTGACTTCTTGCCAGAATTTTTTCTAACGGAATCACTGCTTTCCAGTGCCCAAATTTGTCACTAATGGCCCGCCAAATAGTCGCCATAGGTCGTTGTTTTTCTTAGGTTTTTTTGTTTGGCTAGTAAGGGGGGTAGTCGTTACCTCCCCATTACCTCCCTCGGGGGTAGGCCTACCCCCCTTGCAAGTGCAGCAAGCATCCGCCCTGGCGACGGGTGACTCCCTCAAGCCAAGCAAGTGAGTTCACGCACACGACAACGACAAGCGACAGGGAAACAAATAAACGGCATAAACGGCATAAACGGTTTATACCGTTTGAGCCAAATCATCAGGCCTGACCTTGACGGGTACGCTTTTTTTCTTAGCAGGCGCTGACGCTGTGAACCAGTGGCCTTTGACAAAAATCAGATTTTTTGAAACTTTCCTATTGGCTATTGATTAGATTGCGCTGCAAATCCTATCGGGAGTCTGGTCGTCTGCAACGGTTAAGGGTTGTAGGACGCCT